>DWWZ01000125.1 GCA_019119435.1 Candidatus Butyricicoccus avicola | reverse complement strand
GTCACAAAGTTGACCGGGTTGCCCAAATAGTTGATGACGCCAAAGGTGCCGATGGCCTTAGAGAAGGTCAGGATGACCGCCGACAGCATAGCAGGCAGGACCAGCGGGAAGGTGATCTTGCGCAGGATCATGACCTTGCCGGCGCCCTGAATTTCGCCCATCTCCTCAAGCTCCGAGTTGATGGAGTTGAGGGCCGCCGAAACCAGCAGGTACGCATAGGCGTAGTAGTGCAGCGAGAGCACCAGGATGATGGCGACCGGTCCGTAGGCCAGCCATTCCGGGACGTTCACGCCCAGGCTCATCAGGAAGCCGGGCGCGCCGCCGATACGCTCTGTCTTGAACATGGTCAGCCAAGCCTGCGATTTGCACCAGGACGGGATCATGTACGGGATGATAACCGCCAAGGAGAAAAACTTTTTGAACGGCAGGTCGGTACGGACCATCAGCCAAGCCAGGACCGAGCCGATGGTAATCGCCAGAACCGAAACGCACACGCCGATCAGCAGCGAGTTGAGCAACGGCTCAAGCAGCAGCTTGCTGGTCAGTTCGCTTGCCAGCAGGCGGTGCCAGTAATACAGGGTAAAATCGCCGGTCATACCGCCGGCCGACCGCGCGTCGCGCTGGGCCAGGATGAACGTGCTGGAAATCATGTCCAAAAGCGGCAGCACGATGAGGTAGGTCAGCAGGATGATCGCAATCAATACAATGACGTTGTACGGGTTTGTGACGACCTCTTTGATCTGGTTTTTGATCCGTTTGGACTTCGAATAACTGATATCGCTTTTCACTTGTGCGCGCATTCTCATCAAGAATCCTCCCCTTTCCTAATTTGTGTTTTGGGCGGGTCCAGCGGCGCCTATGCGCCGTAAGCGTCCAGGACCGTGACGATCTCCGGAAGCTCCCGGACCCGGTAGTCCGGCTCATACCCTTGGCCCAGGTAGGCCTGGTCCTTGTGGTAGGTGCGCGGATTGTCGATTTGTATCATGAGCGGCCATTCGGCAAAGCGCGCCCCGCGCACATCGCGCGAAATCGTGTCACCCACATAGCAGGCGGCCTGCCGGGGCACGCCCGACCGCTCCAGCGCCAGATCGAAGATCTCTCGCCGTGGCTTGCGGATACCGCATTCACTGCTGAGCACCAGGGGATCAAAGTATTCCCGGATGCCGTATGCTTCCAGGATGCGCGGCACGAATGTCAAACTCATGATATTGGAGATCACGCCGAGCTGGTAACCACGCGCTTGCAGCGCGTCCAGCGTCTCCCGCAGGCCGGGGCGCGGTGTGATTTTTTTCCGATACCGGTCAAATAGGTAACACAGCTCTTCGCCCAGCCCGGAAAGCTGTGCCGCCGGCACGCCTTCCAGCATGAAATCGGTCCAGATCTCATCGCCGGGCAGCTCAATGAGCTTGTCCTCCACATATTTTTTGTACTTGGACGCCCCGGCGTCAATGCGGGCAAGCAGCTCCTGCGGCTGCCCGGCGTCAATCCCATGCGCTGCAAGCAGTTTGTGCACCATGTCCGCATACTGTACGTCCTGTTCCGGGGTGGCCTCCTGTACATGGATGGTTCCGCCGATATCAAAAAATACCGCTTTAATCTTCACACCATTCCTCCTTCTCCTTGTACAGCTTCTTCCGTAAACGTTTTCAATAATCTACATTCACATCTTAGCACCACTTTTGTTTCCTCGTCAATCTATTTTTATATTTTCTATATTTTAGCAAAAATATCCTGCCATATTTTGTGTTATTTGTACAATAGAATTTCTTTTATCTGCCTGTTATACTGAATTCTATAGACCGTAAACGATTTCGTAATTCATCTTTGGTTCCACAGTACGTGTTCCCCATCGGAAGAAAGGAAGGTCTATTATGCAGTTTGACATTATGTTTATCGGCCCAGCTACCCGCGACATCAACATCGATTATACCGGCCAGACCGTGCGGGAGATCGGCGGCGCCGTCTATTTTTGCACCTATGCGGCGCGCGCCGCCGGGGCCAACGCCTTTGCCGCGGTCAAGATCAGCTCGGAAGACCACGACATCCTGGACGCATTCGAACTCCCCGCCGGCCAAGCGGCCCTGCTCCCCGCAGCGCACACCACACTGATGCGGAACACCTATTTCACCGCCGACCGTGAGCGCCGCAAGGCCGAATGCCTGGCGCAGTCCGGCCCGATCGAACTGTCTGAGATCCCGGCAGCCGATTGCCGGCTATACCATTTGGCCGGCCTGCTCTATGGAGATTTCCCCGCTTCGCTCATCACCGGCCTGCACGAGCGCGGCATGGTCTCTGCGGACATTCAGGGATTTTTGCGCCACAATGAAGATGGACAGATGAATTTCCACGATTGGGATGCCAAAAAAGAGTTCCTCCCCTATTTTGATTTTCTCAAGACCGACGCCGCAGAGGCCGAGATCCTGACCGGCACCGATGACCGCCGTCAGGCGGCACAGATGCTGTATGACTGGGGGGCAAAAGAAATCCTGATCTCCCATAACCAGGAGATGTTGGTCTTTGACGGCTCAGCATTCCACACCTGCCCTGTCAAATCCCGTAACCTTTCCGGGCGCACCGGGCGCGGCGACACAGTCTTTGGCGCATATCTCGCCCAGCGTGTGCGGGGCGTCCCAGCGGCCGAAGCCCTGCGGTTTGCAACGGCAGCGGTATCCCTCAAAATGGAATCACCCGGCCCGCTGCGCGCGTCGGCGCAGGATATCCAGGCATATTTGGCTGAATTTTACCAGTAAATCGCCTTATCTCCGATTTCTTCTCCCAAAAAAACTTGTATTTGTCTGCTTTTTTCAGTATCATAGTAATAAGAAGATCAAAGTTAGGAGGTTCGGGAGATGAAACGCGTTACGATTAAGGATATCGCCCGGATCGCAGGCGTATCTTATGCAACAATTTCCCGTGCGCTCAGCGGCTCCCGCGAGGTCAGCGAGCAGACCCGCGCACGGATCCTGGAAATCTGCAAACAGGAAGGTTACCGCACCAACGCGCTCGCACGTAGCTTATCCTGTAACAAAACCAATGTCATTGGCCTGGTTGTGCCGGACATCACTAACCCGTTTTACGCTGAGCTCGCGCTAGAAATTGAAACCTCCGCCCGTCGGCTAAACTACAACGTGATGCTGTGCAACAGCGTCCATTATGAGGACAACATCGGTGAACTGATGGATTTCCTCATCAGCCACCAGGTAGACGGCATCATCCTGGCCAGCTCGCACAACGAGGCGCGTGCTTGCCTGCACGAATACCGGCAGGTCATCCCGTCGGTGCTGGTGGGCGCCTCTGTCTCGGACAACGACGATTTTTGCGTCAATGCAGTCAGTGTTGATAACCGGGCCGGCGGCCGCATGGCAGCCGAGTATCTGATTGGCCTGGGCCACCAGGACATCGTCTATCTGGGCTTCCGCCCGGCCAGCATCACCCACCAGCTACGCTTCAGCGGCTTTCAGCGCGCCATGCAACAGCGCAGCCTGACGCCGACCGTGCTGGAAAACCACGAGAGCAGTTCCTCGCTGCAAATCGGCTACCAGCTTGGCAAGCAGCTCTTTGCACAGGGCACCAGCAGCACCGCAATTTTTGCCGCGACCGACTCGCTTGCGCTCGGGGTCATCCAGGCCGCGGATGAGTTCAACCTGCGTATCCCGGAGGACATCTCCCTGCTCGGGTTCGACAATATCTCCTACGCCGCCCTGCCCAAGATCACCCTGACCACCATCGACCAGCGCAAACCCGTACTGGCAGAAACTGCGGTCAAACACCTGGTCTCTGTGATCGAGCACCCTGACGATGACGGTTATGCACACCACATGATCCGCCCGGCTTTGGTGGAACGGCGTTCCTGCTGTGCCCCAGGCCGGCAGCCGGATTAGTCCCCTCCTTCAAACGGGGCCCAAGCCAATATGGCTTGGGCCCCTATTTTTATCCACCTCACTTGGACATTCTGTACAAAGTTCCTTTTCGGCTTTTATGCATTTCGTACACGTTTACGATTGCATTTTATCCGAATCTGCCGTATTATAATGACAGAAAATAAAAGCTTAGGAAAGGTTGATCCCAAATGAAAAAGAATTTCTCCAATTTTCTAAATCGTATGGCCATGTTTGAGTTGGGCTGCGATCCCGGCCTGTCCCATATGTTCCATTCGGATGCTCGCCGCAGCAAGTAAACATTCCTGCAAAATCCCCCGCAACACGCGCTGCGGGGGATTTTTTCCTTTTATTTTCGCCGCTTCTGTTGACAGCCCCTGGCAAATGGGCTATACTAAAAAAGACCTGGTTGGGATTCATCCAGGTGTTTTTTATTTCCTTTTACGTAAACGTTTTCACTATCTTTGACTCTCGTAAAAGGAGATGACGCAATTGTATCCTGTTTTTGTCCTACTTACCATTTTAGTCTTTTGTTTTACCTACGTAAACGGTTTTCGGGATGGCTGCAACGTTGTCGCGACCCTGATCGCCAGTCGCGCCATGAAACCCACGCCGGCGCTGGTCTTTGCAGCGGTCGTTGAGCTGCTCTCCCCGTTCACCGTACTTGTAATCGGCTCGAGCGTATCGGATACCATCCAGAAGCTCGTCGATGCGTCAGCCTACACCGCGCCCGAATCCCAGACCATCGGGCTATTATTCCTAACGGCGGGTATCATTGCCGCGATCGTCTGGAACCTCAGTACCTGGTTCTTTGCCATCCCGTCCTCGTCCTCACACGCACTGATCGGCGGCGTGGTCGGCGCAGGCATTATGGCCTTTGGCTGGCGGACCATCTCCTGGGGATATTTCTGGACCCGCGTCGTGCTGATGATCTTCCTGACCCCGCTGCTCAGCTTCTTGGTCGGCTGGCTGCTGATGAAGGGGCTGCTCCTGCTCGCCCGCAATCTCTCCGCGCGCGCCGCGCCCTTCTTCCGGTACGCCCAGTATGTCAATATGGTATTCCTGGCGTTTAACCATTCCTTTAACGATTCTCAGAAATCGACAGGCATCCTTATGATCCTGATTGGGATCTGCTTTGGCGCTGCGCCGGCACAGATCCCGCTCTGGGCCATCGGCGCCGCCGCATGCGCGCTGGCCCTGGGCATCTTGACCGGCGGCCTGAAGATCATCAAGACCGTGGGCACCGGCATTTACCGGGTGCGCCCGATCCACTCGTTCGCCTCCCAGCTCTCGTCCGGCATCGTCATCCTGGGCGCGTCACTGGTCGGCGCACCGGTCAGCGCGAGCCAGATCGTCAGCTCGTCCATCATCGGCGTGGGCTCGGCCGAGCGCTATAAGGGCGTCAAGTGGAATGTCGCCGGAAAAATCCTCATCTCCTGGATCATCACCGTCCCGATCGCCGGGGCCATTGGCGCGCTGCTACTGGCGGTCCTGCGATTCATCTTTTTATAACATCGGAGGGGAAAGATCATGCTGCGCAAAAAAGAGAAAGTAAATTTTTATACCCTGCTCATCCAACAGGCCCAGTGCACCGTGGATGGGGTCAAGCTCCTCTGTGCCTACTGCGCAAACCCGGACGAGGCCTGCGGGGACCAGATCAAGGAGCTGGAGATGCTCGGGGACCGCAAACGGAGCCACCTGATTGCCGAGATCAACAACTCGTTTATCACGCCCATTGACCGGGAGGACCTGTTCCGCCTGTCCGGTACCATTGACGATGTGCTGGACTACGCCTGGTATACGGTCAAGGAACTGCGCATCTATCACATCGATCCGGACCGCGCCATCGGCGATATGGCCGCCCTGCTGCTTGAGATGGCGGAGAGCCTGCGCGACTGCATGCGCATGCTTGAGCACAACCCGGCACAGTGCAACGTTCACGCTGTGCAGGTCAAGAAGCTGGAAAACCGCCTCAACGCCCGCTTCCATCAAGCCATGAACGACCTGTTTGAGCAGGAAGACCTGCGCGCGATCCTGAAATACCGTGAGGTCTACGCGCATTTCAACCACGCCTCGGACAAGGGCGATCACGCCGCTGATATCCTGCTGGATATCCTGGTCAAGAGCTGAGCGGTCTCCCAGCCCTTTGCCTGCGGCTGTCCTGACAAATAGGCAAAAAAAGACCGTCCACCAGGGACGGTCTTTTTGTATGCTTACTCGGACAGCAGCATGCGGTCGTTTTGGATATTGAACTTTTCCAACAGGTCGCGGACCGAGAGGTTCTTTTTCTCCTCGCCGCGGATATCCACGACCACCCGGCCTGCATCCATCATGATCAGGCGGTTGCCATACTGGATCGCGTTCTTCATGTTGTGCGTCACCATCAGGGTGGTCAGGTGATCGCGCGCGACAATCTCCTCGGTCAGCTGCAGCACCTTGTCGGCGGTCTTGGGGTCCAGCGCCGCCGTGTGCTCGTCGAGCAGCAGCAGGTCGGGCTTTTGCAGGGTCGCCATCAGCAGCGTCAACGCCTGGCGCTGGCCGCCCGACAGCAGGCCGACCTTGCTCGTCAAACGGTCCTCCAGGCCAAGGTCAAGCGACTTGAGTTTTTCGCGGTACATCTCGCGCTCCTCGCCCGTGATGCCATGGCCCAGGCCGCGCCGCTTGCCGCGGCGATAGGCCAGCGCCAGGTTTTCCTCAATGCCCATGGTCGCAGCCGTGCCGCGCATGGGGTCCTGGAAGACACGGCCCAGGAAACGGGCGCGCTTATGCTCCGGCAAGCCGTTCAAGTTGAGGCCGTTGAGGATGATCTTGCCCGAATCCACCGGGAACACGCCGGCGATGAGGTTGAGCATCGTGGACTTGCCCGCGCCGTTGCCGCCGATAACGGTGACAAAGTCGCCGTCCTCCAGCGTCAGATCCAAACCGTTGATGGCGACCTTCTCGTTGACTGTGCCGCGGTTAAAGGTCTTATAGACATCTCTGATTTTAAGCATGGTTCGCCTCTCCCTTCTTGCTGGCCTTGTTCCAGTACTTGCCCTTCCAGTAAGGCACCGCAAGGAAAATGGCGACGACGATGGCGGACAGCATCTTCAGGTCGTTGCTGTTGAGGCCCAGGGTCAGGACGATCTGGATGACCAGATAGTAAATAACCGCGCCGAAGGCCACGCCCAGCAGTTTGAGCGCAAAGTTATGGAAGATGCGGCTGAAGACAACCTCGCCGATGATGACGGCTGCCAGGCCGATGACGATGGCGCCGCGGCCGGCGTTGACATCGGCAAAGCCCTGGTACTGCGCGTAAAGGGCGCTGGCCAGCGCGACCAGGCCGTTCGAAATCATAAGGCCCAGAATCTTGTTGAAGTTTACGTTAATGCCCTGCGCACGGCTCATATCCGGGTTCGCGCCGGTCGCGCGGATGGCGCAGCCGAGCGAGGTGCCGAAGAACCAATACAGGAGCGCAATGATAATCACAGTGAAGATGACTGCGACCACGATCGGGTTGCCGATGGCAAACTCCTTGACATTGCGCAGCGAGACCAACATGTCGTACTTGTCCGGGTTAATACCCTGATTGGCCTTGTTGCCCAGGATGCGCAGGTTGATCGAATACAAGGCGAGCTGGGTCAGGATGCCGGCCAGGATCGCCGGGATGCCCATGAAGGTATGCAGGATGCCGGTGATGGCGCCCGCCAGCATGCCCGCGATGAACGCACATAGCAGCGCGACCCATACGTTTGCACCGCTGATCATCATCATGACGCACACCGCACCGCCCGTGCTCATCGTGCCGTCGACGGTCAGATCGGCCAGGTCAAGCACCTTGAAGGTGATGTAAACGCCAATGGCCATCAGGCCCCAGATGAGGCCCTGCGCGACGGCGCCGGGCAGGGCGCTTAGAAATGTCGCAAAGAAATCCACTATAGATCCCCCCATAAGTTAAGTTGTTCTCTGATAAAGTACAGAAGCACCTATTTATTATAGCAAAATAAGGCGGAAAAGGGAAGTCTTTTCCGCCTTATTTTTATCCAGCCCCGATGGGAAATTTATGCGCCGGCAATCGGCTCATAGCCCTCGGGCGGGGTGATGCCCATTTCCTGGCAGATGCTCTCGTTGTACATCTTGGTCACATTCGTCACAGACCTGACTTCCATGTCGCCCGGGTTCTGGCCGCCGACCAAAATGTCATACGCCATCTCGGCGGTCATCTCGCCGAGCTCGTAGTAGTCGATGCACAGGGTAACGACGCCGCAGCCCTCGCAGATGCCCTCAACGCTGGCAACAACCGGGACGCCTGCCGGGACGACCACGTTGCGGATGGTCTCGGTGCAGGAGGCGGCGGTGTTGTCGGTCGGGATGTAGATGACGTCGCTCGCTGTGCACGCATTGGCGGTGACCGATGCGATATCATTGGAATCTGCAAAGGTGTACTCGGTACAGGTGTAGCCCATCTCTTCCAGGATCGGCTTGATCACATTGATCTGATAGGCCGAGTTGGGCTCTGCCGAGCAGTACAGCAGGCCGACGTTCTTAGCATCCGGGAAAACTTCCTGCAGCATCTCTGCCTGGCCGTCCAGCGGCGCAAGGTCGGTCGTGCCCGAGATGTTAGTGCCGGTCTTGCCCGTCCAGTCACTCATGTCCAGGGCAGTCGCGTAGTCGGTGATCGACGTGCCGAGGATCGGGATATCTGCCGTGCCCGACTGAGCCGCCTGCAGGGCCGCCGTGCCGTTGGCCATGATGAGGTCATCGCCCGCCGAGACAAAACCATTGATGATGGTGGTGCAGTTTGCCGAGTCGCCCGAAGCATTCTGCAGGTCAAAGTTGACCGTATTGCCATCGGCCTCCACCAGCTCGGTCAGCTTATCCTGAAAGCCCTGGGTCGCCGCATCCAGCGATTCGTGCTGCATCTGCTGACAAATACCAACGTCAAAGCTCTGCCCGCCGGCCGTGCTCTCCTGTGCGGCCGAGGTATCCTCGCCCGCCGGCGCGGTGGTGTCTTCCTCCGTGCTGCCGCAGGCCGTGAGCGAGAGCGCCATGACACCTGCGAGCAGGGCGGCAAGCAGTCTTGTCTTCTTCATGTTTAAAACCCCTTTTTTAATTTGTCCTTGTGCGCAGACAGCGGGAAAGCTGTCTGTTTTTTCATTTTAGCGCAGAAAAGCGCCGCGGTCAAGCCGTACAGGAAAATTCCTGCGGCTTCCTGTCCAGGGCCTGTTTACTCGCTCTCGATGGCTTCGTAACCTTCGGGCGGGGTAATCCCCAGCTCCTCGCAGATGGTCGGGTTATACATCTTGGTAAAGGTCGGCGCGGGCTGGATCTCCATGTCGCCTGGGTTTTCGCCACCGACCAGGATATCGTATGCCATCTGTCCGGTCATCTCGCCGAGCTCATAGTAATCGATCGACAGGGTCGCAACGCCGCACACAGCGCACGGGCCCTGCTCACCCGTGATAACCGGGACGCCCGCCGGAACAACCACATTGCGGATGGTCTCGGTGCAGGTCGCCGCGGTGTTGTCGGTCGGGATATAGATGACGTCGCTCGACGCACAGGCATTGGTTGTGACCGATGCCACGTCGTTGGAGTCGGTGAAGGTAAACTCGGTGCAGGTGTAACCCATTTCCTCCAGGATCGGCTTAATGGTATTGATCTGATATGCCGAGTTGGGCTCTGCCGAGCAGTACAGCAGGCCGACATTCTTGGCGTCCGGGAAGATCTCCTGGATCATCTCGGCCTGGCCCTGCAGCGGCGCAAGGTCGGTCGTGCCCGAGATGTTGGTGCCGGTCTTGCCCGTCCAGTCGCTCATGTCCAGGGCGGTCGCATAGTCGGTGATCGACGTGCCAAGTACCGGGATCTCAGTGGTACCCGACTGGGCCGCCTGCAGGGCCGCCGTGCCGTTGGCCATGATGAGGTCATCGCCCGCCGAGATAAAGCCGTTGATGATGGTAGAACAGTTGACCGAATCGCCCGAGGCGTTCTGCAGGTCAAACGTGACCGTGTTGCCGTCGGCCTCCATCAGCTCGGTCAGCTTGTCCTGAAAGCCCTGGGTCGCATTGTCGAGCGCCACGTGCTGCATGAGCTGGCAGATGCCGACCGTATAGCTCTGGCCGCCGGCGGTATTCTCCGCGGCGGTATCCTCCCCGGCCGATGCCGGCTCATCCTGCGTATTCCCGCATGCCGTCAGCGAAAGCGCCATCGCGCCAGCCAACAAGGCGGCAAGCAATCTTCTCTTCTTCATGTGAAAAACCCCTTTTTTAAAGTTATCCTTGTGGGTAGGTCTCTTGTGATATCCACTTTGTCATTTTATCAGCTAAAAGTAACAAGGTCAAGCAATATCTGCAAATTTTTGTCGCAGATTCCAAAAAATCCCGTCTGCGCAGGACCGTTTCTCCAGGAGGGCGGCACAGGCCGCCGGCATACGCACAAAACCGGGCCCCGGCACACGGCCGGGGCCCAATGTCTAAGCGTGCCATTCAGGGTTCCGGTTCCAGTTTGGCCCGGAACGTGATGGCGCGCGGTGTCTGCATTTCATCAAACTGGATGTGGTAGACCGCCCGCTCGCGGTCGGCCTGCACGACGGTCCCAGGGCCAAACACGCCGTGCACCACCCGGTCGCCCGGGCCAAACGGCAGTTCTTCCGCCTCCCCCAACAGATAGCGCTCGCGCAGTGCAAAATAGTCCTTGGCCTCGGCCAGCAGGCCGGCCTTCGGCTGCTCGGTATAGGTCAGGTATTCCGGCCCGATGTCCAAAAGAAAGCGCGACGGATAGCGGGGGGAACCGTCAAAATTGCGTCCTTCGGCCTCGGACAGGTACAGCCTGTCCTGCGCGCGCGTCATGGCGACAAAGGCCAGGCGACGCTCCTCCTCCATGGCCGGCCAGGTATGTACCTTTTTGGACGGGAAAATGCCGTCGGTCATAGCGCACAGGAAAACATAGGGGAATTCCAACCCCTTGGCCGTGTGCACGGTCATCAGACGCACCTGATCGCGTCCACCGGCGGCATCGCTGTTGGTCAGCAGCGCCACGCGGGCCAGGTAGTGCTCCAGGGTACTCTCCTCGCCGCAGGTCGTCTCATACTCGTAGACCGACTGCTTGAGCTCGGCCAGATTGTCCAGCCGTTCCTGGCTGCCCTCGGTGCGCAGCATCTGCTCATAGCCGCTGCGGTCGAGCGTCTCGGACAGCACTTCCGAAATCGGGCGGTCGGCATAGCCCACCGACAGCGACTGGATGAGCTCCACAAACTGCCGGGCCTTGGTGCCCTTGAACAGCTCGTCGTCCAGGTGGGCGCACAGCGTCTCGTAGAGGGAGCGCCCCTCCGCCTGGGCCGCCTCGCGCAGGAATTTCATGCGCCGCTCCCCGATGTTGCGGCGCGGCACGTTGACGATGCGCGCGAAGGAGAGGTCGTCCCGGTAGGCCAGCATGCGCAGATAGGACAGGGCATCTTTGATCTCCGCGCGGCCGAAAAACTGTACCCCGCTGTAAATGGTGTACGGGATCTGCTCGCGCAGGAAGACCTCCTCGATTGTGCGCGTGACATAGTGGGCCCGGTACAGGACCGTAATATCGCGGTATGCCACGCCCGCCTTGTGCAGCGCGGCGATCTCCCCAGCAATCCAGGCGGCCTCTGCCTGGACCGTGCGCGCATGATGGCAGACGACCGGCGCGCCGTCCGGCCGGGTCGGCTGCAGCGATTTCTGCATCCGAGTCCGGTTGTGCGCGATCAGCGCATTGGACGCCGCGAGGATCTGCGGCGTGGAGCGGTAGTTCTGCATCATCAGGATGGTCTGCGTTCCGGGGAATGCCTTGTCAAAGTCCAGTAGATAGCGGATATCAGCCCCGCGCCAGGTGTAGATGGTCTGGTCGGGGTCGCCCACAACGAACAGGTTCTTGTGATAGCCACACAGCACGGTCATGAGCTCATATTGTAGCTTGTCGATGTCCTGGAACTCGTCAATCATGATGTATTCCAGCCGTTCCTGCCATTTGCGGCGGATGGCCGCGTCCTGCGCAAAGATATACAGTGTAAACTTGATGAGATCGTTGTAATCCAGGCCAAAACACTTCTTGGCCTGGTAGAGATAGCCATAAAAGATGATGTCCGAGACTTCCCGCGCCTGGCGGTATTTGTCCTCAAGCGCGGCGAGCGGCATGGCGATCATATCCCGGTAATAGTCCGGATCTTTGAACAGCTTCCGGATCTCAATCATATCGCGCGCCTTGCTGAAGGTCATGTGGCGTAGGGTCAGGCCGCGCTCCTCATAAATGATGCCCAGCATGGCGTCGATGTCCGCATTATCCAATACCAAGAAGTTTTTGGGGTACTGCACCGCGTGGCTGTCCTCCTGCAGAACGGACACGCAGAAGCTATGGAAGGTACAGATATAGCCGGTATCGTTGTCCCCGGTCAGCCGGTGGATGCGCTGACGCATTTCGGCGGCCGATTTGTTGGTGAACGTCACGCACAGGATGTTCTCGGGCAGGATGCCCGCCTCGCACACCAGATAGGCAAACCGGCGGGCAAGTGCGCGCGTCTTGCCCGAACCCGCACCTGCGATCACCCGCACATAGCCCTCGGTGGCGGTCACGGCCGCGCGCTGCGCTTCATTCAATCCCTGTAAGATGTCCTCCATAACTGACTGCCCTCCCTGCCGCGGCGATACCGATAGTTTGTTCGATGGTAAAAGTATACCACAGTTTGATGCGTTCAGCAATCTCCGCCCGCCCGGAACTCCCCCCTCAAAAAGGACGATCTTCCTGTTTTGGGCAAGATACTGCAAGACAACCGGCGCTGCTTTTTTTATAGTAGAGATAACCAAAGCTGGATATCGATATCTGAAAGGTGGTAACATCCATGCATCCCTTATTTGACGACCTTCTTGGCCGTCGCCAGGCGGTCCCCTGCCTGTTCTATCCGGTTGTGCGCGAAATCGGCCTGACGGTTTCGCAGGCGCTGACCGATCCTGCCGCACAGGTACGTGTGTTTGAGCACACGGCCCGGACTTATCCGGTCGGCGCGGTCGTACGCATGACCGAACTGTGGTGCGAGGCGGCCGCATGCGGCATGGCGTGCGAAATGCCAGACGGCGGCTTTCCCCAGTTGGGCGGCCCGCTCTGCGAGGAAGCCGATGCACTGGCCGGCCTCGCGTTCCCGGATGTGGAAAACGCGGTCACCGCGCCGCTTTTGGAGGCCGTACGACGCGGCGCACAGGTACTTGACCGGCCGCTCATCGCCGGCATGACCGGCCCGTATACACTGGGCGCTGTGCTGGGCGGTTCTGAAGATTTTATGATGAACTGTATGACCGATCCCGAACCCATCCATGCATTCCTGTCGCATGCCACCGCCTTTTTGACGGCATATGCACGCGCATACCGGGATGCCGGCGCCGCCGGGATCTTGATCGCCGAGCCGTCCACCGCCATGATCTCCCCCGATATGATGGCGGAGTTTTCCAACCGCTATCTCAACCAGGTGATCGAGGCCGTCCAGGATGACACCTTCGCCGTCATCTATCACAACTGCGGCGCAGTCAATCCGCATCTCAAAACGATCTCCACGCTGCAAGCAGCCGCCTTCCATTTTGGCAGCGACGTAGACCTCAGCCGCGCTGCGGCGGTCATTCCCGACCGTCCGATCCTGGGCAACCTGGACCCGCGCCGGTTCCTGGCCACAAACCCGGATATCCCGGGTGAGACCGCTGCCCAGCGCGCACGGTATGGCGGGCTGGCCCATTGGATTCCCTCGACCGGCTGTGACCTGCCCCCCGCTGTCTCCCCTGAGACCGCACACGCCTTCGTGACGGCGATGTCGGCAAATTGACGCTCTCTCGTCCATCTCAGAAAAACCCGGAGCAACTGTGCTCCGGGTTTTTCTTATCCATGGTTCCAGCGCTTGAGGGTCGGGAAGTAGGCGCGCATCTGCCGGCGCGCCTCGTCCGGGTCGCCGTAGGCCTCGGG
>DWWZ01000124.1 GCA_019119435.1 Candidatus Butyricicoccus avicola | reverse complement strand
GGCCTGCGCCGGATGGCAGGCACCCACAATGTCGGCCTGTCCATGCTGCTGCGCGAGTCCGGCCAGCAGGGCAAAAAGCTCACGGCCTCGACCATCAGCTTTATCCTAGCGCCGCGCATCAATGCCGCAGGGCGCCTGGGCCACGCCGATATGGCCGCCGAGCTGTTCCTGACCGATGACCCGCACCGGGCCCAGACCCTGGCAGCGTCCCTGTGCGAGCAGAATAAGCAGCGCCAGGCGACCGAGAACCAGATCTTAGACCAAGCCCTGCAAAAGCTGCGCAAGGAGTATAACCCGCTGGAAGACCAGGTGATTGTCCTGGCAGGGGAGCACTGGCATCATGGCGTGATTGGCATCGTGTCCTCCCGCATCTGCGACCGCTATGCCTGCCCGACCGTGCTCATTGCCGTGGAGGACGGCGTTGGCAAGGGCTCAGGGCGCTCGGTCAAGGGGTTTAACCTGTATGAGGCGCTGTGCGACAGCGCGTCCCTGCTGGAGCGCTTTGGCGGGCACGAGCTGGCCGCCGGTCTGACCATCCGGGCGGAGAATATCCCGGCATTCAAGCAGAACATGGCCGCCTGGGCCAAGGACCATGTCAACCCCCAGGAGCTGATGCCGCTTCTGCACATTGACTGCCCGATTGCGCCCGAGTTTATCACATTGGAGAATATCCAGGGCCTGGACGTGCTGGAACCGTTTGGCATGGGCAATCCCCAGCCGATCTTTTCCATGCGCGATATGCTGGTTGAGGAGATCACACCCATCTCGTCCGACCGCCATGTGCGCCTGACGCTGTCCAAAAACGGTATGCTGTACACGGCCATGCTGTTTGGGACCGGCCAAGGCGGCTGCGGCTTTGCACAGGGCAACTATGTAGACGCTGCGTTCAACCTGGAGATCAATGAATACCGTGGCCGTCGCAGCGTCCAGCTTGTCATCAAGGATATCCAGCTGAGCACCTGCGAAATGCTGGCCGACCAGAAGCTTTTGAATCTGTACAACCGGTTTATGTCCGACGGGGCGCTGACCGCGCGCGAGGCGCGCGTCTTGCTGCCGGACCGCCGTGACCTGGTCGCAGTCTGGCGGCATATTGTCAGCCGCAGCGAGGACGGCTGGCTGACCGTGCCGGACGGCGCGCTGTCCCGGCGCGTTTCCTGGGAGAGCCGGCGCGAGATCAACATCGGCAAGCTGTTCGTCTGCCTGGATGTGTTCAGCGAGAGCCAGCTTTTGAGCTATCATTTCCGGGAGGGACAGCTCAACATTGTATTGAAACACATCGAGGGCAAGGCCGATATATCCCGGTCGGTCGTCCTCAAGACCCTGCAGTCGATGAGCAAGGACTACGGCCCGGCGCAGGGGACTGCGATTTGAGAATAAAAGGAAGTGTCAAAGTTATGAGCGCTCCGATGAAAAACAGGATCGATTTCCTGATCGAGCGGGTGCAGAAGCAGAACCCCTCGGCCAACGTCAAAAAGATTCGCGCCGCTTATGAATGCGCGGCCAAGGCACACGAAGGCCAGAAGCGCCGCAACGGCGAACCCTATATCATCCATCCGGTCGCTGTGGCCGAGATCATCGTTGAGATGGGCCTGGATACTGACTCGATCTGTGCCGGCCTGCTGCATGACTGCATCGAGGACACCGATTTTGGATACCGCGAGATTGAAAATAAATTCGGCACATCGGTCGCCGAGCTGGTGGACGGCGTCACCCGACTGGGTATGCTGCGCTACTCCAAAGAGCAGGAACAATTTGAGGACCTGCGCAAGATGTTCATGGCCATGGCCAAGGATATCCGCGTCATCCTCATCAAGCTGGCCGACCGCCTGCACAATGCGCGCACCTTCCAGTACTTGCCCGAGCGCAAGCAGCGCGATAAGGCGCTTGAGACCATGGAGATCTACGCGCCCATCGCCCACCGCCTGGGCATGAGCCGCATCAAGTGGGAGCTGGAGGACCTGTGCCTGCGCATTTTGGACCCCATCGGCTATCAAGAAATCGTGGACGGCCTGGAGCAGCAGTCCGAGCGGTATGAGGATTTTCTGGATCACATCAAGAAGGGGATCTCGGCAAAATTGGACGAGGCCGGCATCAAGCACAGTATCTCGGCCCGCGTCAAGCACATCTATTCGATCTACCGCAAGATGTACTCCCAGCACAAGACCATGAACGAGATCTACGACATCTGCGCCGTGCGCGTCATCGTAGACACTGTGGCCGACTGTTATAACGTCCTCGGCTATGTGCATGACCTGTATAAGCCGATCCCTGGACGGTTCAAGGACTATATCTCGACGCCCAAGCCCAATGGCTACCAGTCGCTGCATACCACGGTCATCGGCCGCGACGGCATCCCGTTTGAGATCCAGATCCGCACCGAGGAAATGCACAAGATGGCAGAGTACGGCGTCGCCGCCCACTGGAAGTATAAGCAGGGCCTGGATAAGGTCGGCAATGAGGAAGCATTTTCCTGGATTCGCCAGCTCCTAGAGGCCCAGCAGGATACCGAGGCCGAGGACTTTATCAAGGCCATCAAGGTAGACCTATTTGCAGACGAGGTATTTGTCTTTACCCCCAAGGGCGACGTGGTCAATATGCCGGCCGGCGCAACGCCGATCGATCTGGCCTACGCCATCCACTCGGCGGTCGGCAACCGCATGACCGGCGCTAAGGTCAACGGCCGCATCGCGCCCATCGACAGCCAGCTCAAAAACGGCGATATCGTGGAGATCCTCACGAGCAAGGAGGCCCACGGCCCCAGCCGCGACTGGCTCAAGATCGTCAAGACCACCGAGGCGCGCAACAAGATCAAGCAGTGGTTCAAGAAAGAGTGCCGTGAGGAAAATATCGTCAAGGGCAAGGAAGATCTGGACCGCGAACTGCGCGCAAACCTGCTGTATAACGGCTTCTACGAGAACGAGGAAGTCATTCAGAACACACTCAATAAATTCAGCTATCAGAATATCGACGAGATGTATGCGGCGCTGGGCTACGGCGGCATTACGCTGACCAAGGTTCTAAACAAGGTCAAGGACGAGGTCGGCCGGGTGCGCCGCGCAGCCGAGCGCACGGAGAAGGCCGAGCAGCTCATCGCGCAGCAGCCCCATCAGCCGCCCAAAAAGGCCAAACACAGCGAGTCCGGCGTCATTGTGGAGGGCATCGACAACTGCCTGATCAAGTTTGCGCGCTGCTGTACGCCGATCCCGG
Source organism: Candidatus Butyricicoccus avicola (assembly GCA_019119435.1). Taxonomy (GTDB): domain Bacteria; phylum Bacillota; class Clostridia; order Oscillospirales; family Butyricicoccaceae; genus Butyricicoccus; species Butyricicoccus avicola. The sequence goes on along the minus strand of DWWZ01000124.1, from coordinate 4,631 downwards.
GCGATGACATCATTGGATTTATCACGCGCGGCTATGGCGTATCAATCCACCGCCGCGACTGTGTCAACGTGCGCATCAACGAGGAGGACAAGGACCGCAGCCGTTGGGTCAACTGCTGGTGGGACGAGGACCTGCTCGAGCGCAACAACAAGTTTTCGACGGCATTGCAGATTTCCACCCGCAGCCGCACGGGCATCCTGGCCGATATCGCCGTCCTGCTGGCGCAGGCCAAGGTCAACGTGCGCGACCTCAATGCGCGTGACCTGGAGGACGGCTTCAGCGTCATCAACGCGGTCATCGATGTCACCGGCGTGCGCCAGCTCAAGCATATCATGACGCGCATCAAGGGCACCAAGGGCGTTATGGATGTCTCGCGTATCGCAAGCGACAGCGGGCATTGAGGAGGGACGTATGAGAGCACTCATCCAGCGCGCCAAAAACGCATCGGTCACAATCGACGGCGCGGTACACGGACAAATCTCGCACGGCCTGCTCATCCTGCTCGGCGTGTGCGAGGGTGACACCGAGGCCGACGCCGACTATCTGGCTGACAAGTGCGTTGGCCTGCGCATTTTTACCGACGACAATGATAAGATGAACCTTTCCTGTGCCGACGTTGGCGGCGGCCTGCTCGTGGTGTCGCAGTTTACGCTGTATGGCGACTGCCGCCGGGGCAAGCGGCCGAGCTTTGTGCGCGCAGCGCGCCCCGAGACCGCGGTCCCGCTCTACGAGCGGTTCCTTGCGCGCTGCCGCGCGAGCGGACTGCCGGTTGCGACCGGCGTGTTCGGCGCAGACATGCAGGTGGCCCTGGTCAATGACGGTCCGGTGACCATCTGGTTGGACACGGCCGAACTGCGCGGCTGAGAAAGGTTCCGGCAAAGGAGAGTATATGAAAATTTTACACTTGTGTGTCGGCATGGTCGGCACCAATTGCTATATTTTTTACGACGAAAAGACGATGGAGGGCGCTGTCATCGATCCGGGCGACAATGCTCCGGCCATCTTGCAGGCGGCCAAGGAGCATGGCGTCCGGATCACCTGGGTGCTGCTGACGCATGGCCACTTTGATCATATCCTGGCGGTACCGCAGGTGCTGAAGGAGACGGGCGCAAAGCTTGCCATCCACAAGGACGACCTGTGGATGCTGACGCCCGAAGCGCTGGCGAGCTCTATGCGCTCGTTTGGCCTGCCGCGGGGCGCATACGAGGGACTTAAGCCGGATATCTTAGCCGAGGAGGGTACCGAGATCCAGATCGGCAGCCTGACAGCCGTTTACTTGCATACGCCCGGCCATACCCCGGGTTCGAGCTGCATCCGCGTGGGTGACGTCCTGTTTACGGGGGATACCCTGTTCCGCCACGAGTGCGGGCGGTGCGACCTCCAGGGCGGCGATTTTTCCAAGATGTTGCAGTCGCTCGCGCGCCTGCATGATCTGCCGGGAGACTTCCATGTGCTGCCCGGCCACGAAGGCACCTCGACGCTGGAGGAAGAGCGCCGCATGAACCCCTATATGCGTCAGGCGGTCGGCAAATGAACTATACGCTGACCGGGCATGACCTTGTACACGCCGCTGAGGAGATGCTCTTACAGCTGATCCCGGCGGCACAGCTGCGCCGTCAGGCAGACGACGGGGTGGACGACTTTTGCCATTCGGCCTTGTCCGAGCAGGATGATGTCCTGACCGCCCAGACCCAGACCCGGCTGTCCGGCGTCCTGCGGGAGAGCACCCGCACGGCTGGCATTGCCGGCCAAGATGATATGGCGCGCAAGCGCACGGCATCCGAGCTGGTCAAGCTGGGGATCTACGACACGGTTGCCCCCGCGCTGGACGCGCCGCCCGACTGGGGCGCGCTGACCGGCGTGCGGCCGGCAAAGCTGGTGCGCTCGCTTTTGCGCCGCGGTCTGACCCGCGGGCAGGTGGCCGAGCGCTTCCGCACACGGTACTTTGTCTCGCCGGCACGCACAGCGCTGGCTGTGCGCTGCGCGGCGTATGCGGTCCAGGCGGCAGACAGCTTAGGACAGGATGAGGTGTCGCTTTATATCGGGATCCCGTTCTGCCCGTCCCGCTGTGCGTACTGCTCCTTTGTGTCGAGCTCGATTGAAAAGTCGGCCGGGCTGATTGTGCCTTATGTGGATGCCCTGTGCGAGGAAGTGCGCGACACCGGCGCGCTGCTGGCCGAGCTGGGCAAAAAAGTGACCTCGATCTATATCGGCGGCGGCACGCCGACCACGCTGTCGGCTGCCCAGCTCGGACGCCTGATGGACGTGGCCAGAAAATCTATGGATTTTTCCGCGCTGCGTGAATATACTGTGGAAGCAGGACGCCCGGATACCATTACGCCGGAAAAACTGCAAGCCATTCGTGCGGGCGGGGCAGACCGCGTCTCCATCAACCCCCAGACCATGAACGATGCAGTGCTCGCGCGCATCGGCCGCAGGCACTCGGCGGAGGACGTCGTGCGCGCCTACGAGCAGGCGCGGGCGGCCGGTTTTTCGGTGATCAATATGGACACTATCGCCGGCCTGGACGGAGACACGCCAGAGAGCTTTGCCGACACGATTTCACGCCTGATCGCGCTGGCCCCGGAGAACATCACCGTGCATACGCTGGCTATCAAGCGCGGCGCAGACCTGTCCGACCGGGCGGGCAATGCCGCGCGGCATGACGCGGTGCGGCAGATGCTGGACTTTGCCATGGACCGGCTGCCGCGCGCGGGATATGGGCCATATTATCTCTACCGTCAGAAGTTTTCGGCCGGCGGGTTTGAGAACGTGGGCTGGTGTAAACCGGGCACCGAAAGTTTTTACAACATCGCCATGATGGAGGAGATCCAGACCATCCTGTCCTGCGGCGCGGGCGGGGTATCCAAGCGGGTTGAGCGGGAGACCGGGCGTATCACGCGCTATTCGGCACCCAAATATCCGCGGGAATATCTGGATGCCGGCGCGCGCATCGCCGCGGGAAAGCGCCGTTTACTCCGCGAAAGTGAGGACAAAATATGCTGAAGACCTACGACCTCGCTGCCCTGAACGCCCGCGCCAAGAGTGATCCCAAGGGCTTCATTGAGGAGAGCGAAGCCGCCTATCTCAAACAGATCGACGAGACCGCAGAGCTTTTGAGCGAGCGGCTGGCCGAACGGCCCATCCTGCTTTTAAACGGCCCGTCGTCGGCGGGGAAGACCACGACGGCCGACCGCCTGTGCCGCGCCATCGAGCGCCGCGGCATCCGCAGCCGTCACATTTCTATGGATGACTACTACCTCAGCCGCGATGCCTACTCCATGCCGTATGACGAGGAGAATGATGTCGTGGACCTCGAGTCCCCGCTGTGCATGGATTTGCAGCTTTTGAGCGACCACCTGCACCACCTGGTCCAGGGAGAGGAGATCTTAATCCCTTCCTTCGATTTCGTCACCGGCCGGCAGACCCTGGGCGTCACGCCCCTGCGGCTGGAAAAGGGCGAGATTGTCATCATTGAGGGCATCCATTCGCTCAACGACGTCATTACGGGCGGACTGGAGGATCAGTCGAGCTGCGTGTACCTGTCGCTTGAGGCGCAGGTGCAGACCGCGCAGGGCGAGCGTTTCTCGCCCGAGATCCTGCGCTTTGCCCGCAGGGCACTGCGCGATTCGCACTTCCGCAGCGCATCGGTCGGCGAGACCATCCGCCAGTGGCTGTCTATCCGCCGCGGCGAACGCCTATATATCGCACCGTACCGGCACCATGCTGAGTTTACCATCGATACCTATTTGCCCTATGAGAGCAATATCCTGTATCCCGCCCTCCGGGAGACCCTGGAGGACAATGCCGCGGCCCTGGAGAAGGCCGACCTGACCGAGGCGCTGCGCGCCGCCGAGCAGTTTGAGCCCATCGATTATCTGCCATATATCCCGGAGGCCTCGGTGCTGCACGAGTTTATCGGATAATGAAAGGCGCCCGATACACGGGCGCCGCTGTATCAGAGCCGGCTGCAAGGCCGCGCGAAAGGAGAAGTCAAACATGGATCATAACGTTTCGATGCTGCTGGAAAAGATCAAGGCGGTGGCCGAGCAGACGCGCGCGGGAGCCGTCCGCGCCGCCGACCGCGCGGGCAAGCGGGCAGGGGAGATGGCGCAGGCAACCCGCCTGAACCTGCAAATTTTTGACCGCAATACCGAGTGTGATGTGCTGTACAAGGAGATCGGGAAGATCATCTACGACATCCACCAGGGTGCGCAGACCGAGGAGGACGTCATTGAGCGCAAGCTCACCCAGCTCGACGCCCTGCACAGCGAGATTGACGGCCTGCGGGACGAGCTTTCCGCGCTCAAAACCGTGTGCATCTGCCCGCGGTGCGGCCGGCAGTGCAGCCGGGACGACGCATACTGCGCGGGCTGCGGCAGCCCGCTGTAAACTGGCAATCACTGAATTTGAAGAAAGGGCGTGCAACATTTGCCGCAGCAAAGCAATAAAAAACAGACTTTTTTGCAGGGCGCGTTTATCTTGCTCCTGGCCAATATGCTGGTCAAGGTGATCGGCGCGCTGTTTAAAATCCCGCTTCAGCACTTGCTGCTGGATGAGGGCATGGGCGTCTTTAACGTCGCTTATCAGTTTTACACCGCAATGTTTGTCATTTCCACAGCGGGTGTGCC
>DWWZ01000123.1 GCA_019119435.1 Candidatus Butyricicoccus avicola | reverse complement strand
GCCGCGCGTGACCGATACGCCGCGGGACAGCATTGCATTTTTGGCTTTGGCCGCACTCTGGCTGCGGATGGCCTCGGAAATTCCAGGGACCTGGCGCTCTGCGACGTGCAGCGTCGCTTCTGGCGTCACATCCCTGGGTGCCAGGCCCGTGCCGCCCGTCGTCAGTACAGCGTCTACCTGTAAACTGTCGCACAAGGCAGTCAGTTTGGCGACAATCTGGTCATATTCATCCGGCACAATGCCATACCACACAGCCTTATGTCCCGCTGCCTCCAGCCGCTCGGCGATCGCGGGACCGCTCGCGTCGGCGCGCTGTCCTGCGCTGCTCTTGTCGCTGACCGTCAAAATCGCAATCCTCAGCATGATGCTTCGCCTCCCTGCACAATCTGGATCTCATCGCCCGGATGGATAACACCTTCTGATAAGACCCGGACGAAAATGCCTTCCTGCGGCATAATGCACATACCGATCTTGTGATAAATCTCACAGTGCTGGTGGCACTTTTTGCCAATCTGAGTCACCTCGGTCAGGCACTCGCCGAGATAGAGCCGGGTCCCAACGGGAAGCGTATGCAGGCAAATGCCTTGAGTCGTGATGTTCTCGGCAAACTTTCCGGGGTCCAGGCCTTCAACCCCCATGGCCGTCATCTTATCAATACTCTCCTGCGCGAGCAGACTGATTTGGCGATGCCAGTTGCCCGCATGTGCATCCCCGACAATCCCGTGATCGATGCGCAGGATGGCATGGGGAACCGGCGTCTTGATCGTCCCTCGCCGCGCGCTAATATTGATTGCCTTGATTGTTGCCATTGTATTATCCTCCAATCTGGTTCATCGTCCGCGCCGCATGATAGCTGTGCGCAAAGCAGTGCCCCTCCGGCTTGTGGTAAACCGCATCGCGTATGACCTGAGCCAGGCGCCGGTCGTTCATCCACGGCCGCAGATCTGTTTCATGGTCATCTCCGAGGCACATGCGCAGCTTCCCGTCGCTGGTCAGCCGGATGCGATTGCAGTCCGCGCAAAATTTGTGTGAAATGGGGTTAATCAGCCCTACCCGCCCTGCAAATCCATCTGCCTGGTAGTCCTGTGACGGTTGGGACACATCATGCGGTGCAACCGGGTGCAATTCTGGATGCCGCTCCAAAATCTCCTGGCCGGGCACGCGCCGGTCATCCCGTGTGCCCAGCGCACTGAACGGCATCAGCTCAATGAACCTCACATCGATGGGATACGCACGCGCCAGCGCAATAAACCGGTCAATTTCCTGGTCATTTTCGCCGCGCACGAGCACCACGTTGAGCTTTACTGGCATATTTTCCCGTGCAGCCGCTTCCATGCCCTTGTATACTTCGGACAGGTCTCCGCCCCGCGTCATGCGGCGGTAGCGTGCCGGATCGAGCGAATCCAGGCTGATGTTGATACGCCGGAGCCCAGCGGCGTGCAGCGCCGGCAGGCGGTCGGCAAGGCCCTGCGCATTGGTCGTCATGCTGATGTCACGGATCTGCGGGAAGCCCGCCGTCATGCGGACAATCTGTTCCAAATCCCTGCGCACCAGCGGTTCGCCTCCAGTCAGACGCACTTTGGTGACACCCAGTGCGACAAACACCTGCATGAGCCGCGTGAATTCTTCCAAACTCAACTCTTTTTTGGCTTTGCAGTGCGCATTTTCCTCCCGACAGTAAATGCATTTGAGATTGCACCGCTCGGTCAGCGAAACCCGCAGATAGTGCAGGTCCCGTCCCATCCAGTCGCGCATTCTGCCACTCCTTTCACGCCTTTCCGAACGCACAGTTCGGATACGTACATTGCGCACAGCCACGGCACAGGCCGCCCTGTGCCAGCCGTTTGATCGCAGCGCGCTCCATCCGCTCACCCGCCAAAAGGCGCGGCACCACCAGTTCAAATACGCTTGCGCCGTGATACATCACACAGCCTGGCAGGCCGACAACCGGTACCTGGCCCAAATATCCCAAAAGAAACATGGCCCCAGGCAGCACAGGCGCGCCATAGGTTACAATCTCTGTGCCAGCCCGCCGGATGCCCGCAGGCGTCCGGTCATCCGGGTCCACCGACATCCCGCCCGTGACTGCAATCAAATCGGCGCCGCGGTCCAGCAACTGATGAATGCAGTCTGCAATCATCTGGTCATCGTCATCGGCAAACAACTGCTCAATGACTGTGCAGCCGAGCGCGCCAAACTTTTGACGGAGCACCGCGCCAAACTTGTCCTCAATGCGCCCGTGATAGATTTCGCTGCCCGTGGTCACGATGCCGACGCGTGCCGGCCGCAGCGGGTCAATCCGCACGATCGTCCCAACAGCCTGGGCGCGCTGCACGGTCTGCTCGGGTACATAGAGCGGGATAACGCGCGTGCCGGCAACGAGCTGTCCCTGCTCAACGAGTTGATTGCCGTGTATCGTCGCAAACATGACGGCATCATCGTCAATCAGCTCTGTCAGCCGCTCTGCGTCCACACGCAGCACACCGCGGCAGTCGGCATACAGCTCTACCTTGCCTTCCCCCTTCGCCAGCAGGCGGATGTGCGCGCCGGCGGCAGCTTGCGCAATCCGCTGCCCAGCCTCATCCTCGTGCACGTCATTTGCCCCAAGCTCTAAAACATATAGGTGTTCCTTGCCCATGGAGAGCAGCACCGGCACATCCTCGGCCGCAACGATGTGCCCTTTGCGGAAGCGTGGCCCTTTATATTGCCCCGGGATAATCTGTGTCAGGTCATGCGCCAACGGCATGCCGATCGCATCCTGTGTCCGTACCGTTTTCACTGTGTCTTTTCCTCCTTCCAGCCCGCCCGTACCTGAATCATCTCAGCTAAAATTGAGATAGCAATCTCACCGGGCGTCTCCGCGTCAATGGCAAGTCCGATCGGCGCATGTACCTGTTCCAGCGCGGATTTCGGGACGCCCTGTGCCGTGAGCCGGTCATAGAGCATCTGACATTTCCGGCGTGAACCAATCATACCAATATATCCAGCATCCTGCTCCACCGCCCAGCGCAGCACATCCGCATCCCCCAGATGTCCGCGGGTCACAATCGCGATCAGATCATGTGGCCCAACCTCCAGAGCCGGGATGCGGTCAAAGCCCGTCAGGAGAACGGCCTCTGCGCCGGCGGCATGCGCCCGGTCGGTATACGCCGCGCGGTCGTCCAATACGGTGACGGGCAAGTCAACCAGCTGCGCTGCGCGCGCCAATGCTAGTCCCACATGCCCGCCGCCAAAAATGTAAAGCATACCGGATTGTTCCGGGATATCCGGCGCCCGGTGGCCCGGTGCATCGTAGGCAAAATGCAGCGTACCGCTGCCCCCACAAATCATTTCCGCGTCAGCAGCTTGTTCATTGGTCAGGGAAAAGGCTAGATCCTGGTCGGCCCGCTGTGCAAAGACTTGCATCGCCTGCCGGATGGCCCGGGCCTCTAATACCCCGCCGCCGACCGTGCCCAGCGTGCTGCCGTCCTCCTGTACTAACATATATGCCCCGGTATGCCGTGGCATCGAGCCGCTGCCGTCAGTAATCGATACCAATACGAACGGCTGTCCTGCCCGCCGGAGCTGTGCGATGGTTTCGGTAAATTTCGTCATGGTCTTCTCTCCCGCGTGATATTTTCAAAAAATCACGCCTATCTGAAAAATGCCGGATGGCTTGATACATCCGGCATCCTCCTGCTTTTGTGTGATTATGCTTGATGTGTGAGATATTGATAGCATTTGATGGTGTTAGTCCGCTGGACATATTCCATCATTTCCGGCTGACCGATATCCATGGGGCAACGCTCTGCAAAGCTGATGTTGGCAACGCACTCCTCCATGCTCCAGCCCTTTGCAATCCCCTGGGCCACAGCGCCCAGCCATTCATAAATGAAGCTGCGCTGCTTTGCAATGTAGTCCTTGGTCACGACAGGGCCATGGCCTGGAATGATATGGTCAACGTCCAGGGTCTCAAGGAAGTCCAGAGACTTCAGCAGATCGGCAATGTTAGCCGAATGCAGCCATGTCTGACAGTCCACAAACAGCGTATCGCCCACGATCGCCGTGCGCTCCTCCGGGATATAGACGCAGGTCTGGCAGGGCGAATGCCCCGGCGTGTGGTACAGTTCAAAGTGCGTGCCGCCCAGCTCGATGCTCATATGGTCACGGAAGGTGATATCCGGCCGCTTCATCATAATGTATTCCCCGCGCGGCGGCATCTGGGAGAGCATCTCATGGTCCTGGCGCTCGAGTACATCCACGCTGTAATCGTATGCGTCCATTGTACCCGGGACCTTCCACAGGTCATCACACAGTTTTTCATGTCCGACCGTGATGGCCTCTCCTGCAAACCAGTGATTGCCAAAGATATGGTCGATGTGCGCCTCGGTGTTGATAAGATAGCGGATCGGACCGCGCTCCAGCGCAAACTTGCGCATTTCCAGCAGTTTGCTGAGCAGTTGGGCCGTGTCCACAAACACCGAACCCTCACTGGTGAAAACGATGCTCGGATTGCATCCGCGGATCTTGGTCTCTGTATAGATATTCGACGTTACCTGTTCCATAATATTCCTTTCTGGTTACTGTTCCGTAACCTCTTTGATGACATCTTCGCCGATGCGTGCACAGCACTTGGCCGCCACCATGCGCGCCATAAGCAGGGCGTCTGCATGGGTCGGCGCCGCGGCCGTCACGCGCACCAGCACGCCTTCCTCCTGTGCATAGGTCGCAACCGTCGGGTTTTCACCGTCCAACAACTCATCCAGCTTGCGTGCGACCGGTAACTCCCCGACCCGGTCAGCCGGTGCTTGTTCCCGGGTCTTCAGGCGGATGCAGACCGATGCGATAGATTTGCTGACGAGCTTGATGAGGAACTGCTCGACGCACTGTTCAAACATCGGCTTCATCTCGCGCGGCGGCCCCGGAAGCAGGACTGCAATCTTTCCTTCTTGCTGCATGACGCATCCCGGTGCGGTTCCATGTTCGTTAATCAAAATAATCGAATCATTGGGCACCATGGCCTGCTTTCTGTGGTTTTCCGTGATCTCGGTGGCGCCGAAGGCATGTACTTGCTTGACGACGTTCTGGAAGACTTCGGGGTCAAATGTCAGCTTCTTCCCGAAGTAGGATACAAGCATCTCCTTGGTCATGTCGTCTTTGGTCGGGCCAAGGCCGCCGGTCAGAATGACAAGTTCCGCGCGGCTATACGCTACATCCAATGCCGCCTTAAGGTGCGCGGTGTTGTCGCCGACCACGGTCTGATAATATAGGTCAAATCCCAATTCGGCCAGACGCCCGGCCAGATACTGCGCGTTGGTATTCACAATGTTTCCCAGAAGAAGCTCTGTGCCCACGCTGATGATTTCTGCTACCATAAAATTGATCCTTTCTGCTGTGCCATCCGTCCGATCCCCCTTGCCGTTCGTTTAGAGACATATGTGAATAGAATAGGAGGTATGTGTGAGAGGTATCAGAAAAGAGGGGAACCGGACGGAATCCCACAGCAAGCACATCCGCCAAGATGGCAGCGTGTCTCGTTATTCAGCGGACGGCAGTTTCCCGTCGTCCCAGCGCATGATCTCGATGAAGTTTCCCTCCGGGTCTTTGGCGTAGATAAGCGTCAGCGTCTGTCCCTTATTCTCGTAGTAATGGGATGTAATCTGGCCGTCCGAGCTGCCACCATGCGCAAGCAGCTTTTTATAGGTAGCCTCTACGTCATCGACCAGGATGCCGAGATGGCCAAAACCGGTATGATTAAATGCGCCGGGCTCTCCCTCTGCGTTTTCGTGGGTGAAGATCTCGAGCACTGGGCCGCCCTCGCCATAGCCAGGGAAGGCCACATGGCAGCCGCGCACATGCGCGCCCTTCATGCCGGACGCTTTCTCAAACCAGGGGCCGCCCAGATCGCGCTCGGGCGGGACGACCTTGCCCTCAAATACGTCGCAGTAAAAATCGCGCAATTTCTTCCAATCCTTTGCATTGAGGTTCGTATGTGCATACTTCATAGCCATTGTCTATTTCCTCCTTAGTCCTCTACGACCTTATTGCAGATCGTGCCGATTTTTTCAATTGTGAATGAGATCTCGTCTCCGACCTCGAGCCAGCGGCCCAGCTTAGAGCATGTGGCGTTGCCCTCCGGCGAGGTGCCGAGCGCAATAAAATCGCCCGGATTGAGATAGGCGTCCTGCGAAATCTGGGCGACCAGCTGGCCAAGGGTAAACAGCATGCCAGACGTGCGGTTTTCGGTCACGATCTCGCCGTTTACCCGCGCAGTCATCGCCAAATCGTCGTAATCCGGCAGTTCATCACGGGTCACGACACAGGGCCCCATGACCAGACTGTTCCGGAAGAATTTGCCCTTGGCCGGGCCAAGGGCCATGACAGCCTCATCGGCCTGCGCGTCACGCGCCGACACATCATTGAACACGGTAAAGCCCGCTACATAGTCCAACGCCTCGTCTGGCTGGATATCACGCCCTCGCTTGCCGATATAGAATCCCAGCTCAAACTCGAAGTCGAACTGTTCGGTGTACTTGGGCTTGAACAATGGGGCGCCTGTGCCGACAACAGTAGAGCCGCTCTGGGTATTCCAGACCGGACGCTTATAATACCCTGCCGGGATCTCGCCGTAATGATGCTTGACATGCCCTTCATAGACCATGCCGTCAAAAATGATGTTCGGCTTGGTAACTGGCGCCAGCACAGTCACGTCACACATGCGGTAGACCAGCTGCTGCCCTGCCAGGCCCTGGGCCGGTGCGTTCGTCTGCATAAACTGCATGACCGCCTTGCCCGCCTCCAGGCTGCGGGCGCCGTTCCGGAAAAACGTCACCATGTCATTCGGCAGATTGGCATCGGCAAGCTGCTGCGGGTTTGTATCGCCTTGCGCCTGGTAATAGACACCGCCAGCCGCATTCAGATCGACCAGCATGCCGTCTGCTTCCGCCATCAGCCGCTGCACACCGCCGACCGGTGTCTTGACTTCTACGGTATAAAGCCTCATGGAATTTCCTCCTCGCATATAATCGATTATCTATCATCTATTCTATTTTCATTCCTCACAAAGCGCAACTCACAAATTGACCAATTTTTTGTCTTATTTTTGTGCAACTTAGAAATTTTTGACCCCTTGCTTCAAATTTTTGCTTTTTTCTGCTGCTCCTCTTGCAATTCTGTACATTTCCAGATACAATAATTTTACCGATTATCGATTATTGGAGGGTCTTCTATGTCTATCATCTTTGCTGCACCGGGCAAATATATCCAAGGACGCGGAGAACTGCGCGACCTGAGCCGGCATATCTCCGGCCTTGGCAAAAAGGCGCTGGTCATCGCCAGCACGCTCGGCGTGGAACGCATCCAGTCTGCCATGCAGGGGGCCGACTGTTCGGCCTGTGCCCTGCACTTTGTCACTTTTGAGGGCGAATGCTCTATGACCGAGATCAACCGCATGCAGCGTATCTTTACCGACGAGGGCTGTGATATTGTAGTCGGCGCCGGCGGCGGCAAAGTCATGGATACGGCGAAAGCGACCGCTTGTTTTCTCCATGCGCCCTGTGTGATCATCCCGACAGCGGTCTCCTCGGACGCCCCCTGCTCTGCCCTGTCCGTGATCTACCATGATGACGGCTCTCTTGACCGCCGGTTGGCGCTGCCCAAGAGCCCGGATATCGTGCTCGTTGACTCTGAGCTGATCGCCCATGCGCCGGTCCGGCTGTTGGTGGCCGGTATGGGCGACGCATTCTCCACCTACTTCGAAGCGCGTGCATGTGCGGCATCGGCCTCGGACAATATCCACGGCGGCAAAGCCTCGCTGACCGCCCAGTCGATCGCGCGGCTGTGCTATGACGTGCTTCTGGCTGACGGCCGCAAGGCCAAGCAGGCGGTTGAGGGTCAGCTCTGCACGCAGGCGGTCGAAAATATCATCGAGGCAAACACCCTGCTCAGCGGCATCGGATTTGAGAGCGGCGGCAAGGGCGCAGCCCATGCTATCGGTGACGGCCTGAACACGGTCGCGCAGTGCAAGCGTATGATGCACGGCGAAAAGGTCGCGTTCGGCAGCCTGGCGCAGCTGATGTTGGAAAATGCGTCGGAGGACGAACTGCAGGAGGCTTACGGCTTCTGCGCTTCGGTCGGCTTGCCAGTCACTTTGGCCCAGCTTGCAATCACCGAGCAGGTCCCGGAGACCATCC
>DWWZ01000122.1 GCA_019119435.1 Candidatus Butyricicoccus avicola | reverse complement strand
CTGTGCAACGGCGCGACCAGCGCCGACTCGGCGCCCATGCTGCTCGCGCTGAACGCAGAACTTACCTTGCAAAGTGCTGCTGGCAAGCGTGTGGTTCCGGCGACCGCGTTCCACACCGGCCCGGGACGCACGGTGCGCAATCGAGATGAAATTTTGACCGAAATCCGCATTTTCCCGGCTGATTTTCAGGGATTCGGCGGTCAGTACATCAAATACGGCAAGCGTGCCGCGATGGAGATTGCAACGCTCGGCTGTGCAGCACTCGTAAAGCCTGCCGCCGACCGGCGCACGGTCGCCAGCCTGCGTCTGGCCTATGGCGTGGCAGCACCCACCCCCATCCGCTGTGCCGAGGCCGAAGCCCTGGCCTGCGGCGAGGCGCTGACCGACACACTGCTGGACGAGATCGCCCGCACGGCTGCCGTGCACGCTTCGCCACGCTCGAGCTGGCGCGCCAGCCGCGAATTCCGCTTGCAGCTCATCACCGAACTGGCCGGGCGCGCCATCCGCTCTGCCTGGACACGTGCAGGAGGTGTATTCTGACTATGCTGAACATCGTCCAACTGACGGTCAACGGCGTCCCGACCACGGTCGCCGTCCCCGACGGCGAGGCGCTGCTGGACACGCTGCGCGACCGGCTGGGCCTGACCAGCGTCAAATGTGGGTGTGAAGTCGGCGAGTGCGGCGCGTGCACCGTACTCATCGACGGCAAGGCCATGGACTCCTGCCTGTATCTCACAGTCTGGGCTGAGGGGAAGTCCATCCTGACCGTGGAAGGCCTGCGCAAGGCCGACGGTACCCTGTCCCCCGTACAGCAGGCGTTCATCGACGAATGCGCGGTCCAGTGTGGATTCTGTACGCCTGGACTCATCTTATCCGCGCTCGAAATCGTCATGAGCGGCAGGGACTACACCCGCGAGGAGCTGCGCCGGCGTATCTCCGGCCATCTGTGCCGGTGTACCGGCTACGAAAACATCCTGAACGCCGTGGAAAAAGCGATCAAAACAAGCCGCGAGACTTCATAGAGACAGCGAAAAGGCCTGGACGAATGTCCGGGCCTCTTTATCATGTATGCGACCTATCTCGCGGTGGATTTACTCCTTCTTCGCGCCCTGTGCGGCGTTCTGATGCATGGCGCGCAGGACCGGGTTGACAATGGCGCCGGTCGGGCAATTCTTCTTGCACTTGCCGCAGCGCACACATAGGCGGCTGTTGGGTTCGCGGTGCAGGTCAATATCCATAGGGCATCCCGCCTTGCACTTGCCGCAGTCCACACACTTGTCCCGGTCGATCTCATAGCGCACGAGCGCGATCGGGTTGAACAGGCCATAGATCGCGCCCAGCGGGCACAGATACCGGCAGAACGGGCGATAGACAAGCAGGCTCAGCAGGATGACAGCCGCAAGGATCAAAAACTTCCAGGCAAACAGCCAGCCAGCGGCCGCGCGGATGCCAGAATCCAGAGCCGACAGGGGAATCCCGCCGAACAGCATGCCCGACGGGCAGATATATTTACAAAACCAAGGGTCGCCCATGCCTACCAGGTTGACTGCGGTCAACGGCAGCACAATGACAAAGACCACCAAAACGAGGTACTTGAGCCCGCGCAGGATGCGGTCGCCGGGCAGTTTTTTGATTTTCCGTGGGAAGGGGATCTTGTGCAAAAGCTCCTGGAAAAGGCCGAAGGGGCACAGCCATCCGCAGACAAAGCGGCCGCACACCGCACCGACCGCAAGCAGAAAGCCGAGCACATAGAACGAAAACTTCCGCCCGCGGCTGCCCAGGACGGCCTGCAGCGCGCCAATGGGGCACGCGCCCAGTGCGCCTGGGCAGGAATAACAGTTCAAACCGGGCACACACAGCTGTTTGAGTGGCCCGCTGTAAATTTTGCCCTCCAGGAAGCCGCGCACATAGCCGTTGGTCAGCGCGGCAAAGCAGGCCTGGACGATCAGCCGAAGATGTTTCATATCAGCCCACCCCAATACATTCCAGGCACACGGCTGCCGCCTTGCGCATGACAATGGCCGCTTCTCCGTCCAGAACGCCATATATCATCATGGCGACACCCACCGCGACAAACACGAGCGCCGCGGCTGTCTTACGCCGCGCCATCGCTCTGGACCTCCGCGCCCGCTTCTACCATCTCCAGGCGCTCTTCCAGCACCTGTGCCCAGGTCTCCTTGTCCTGCGCACCCAGAAGGCCATTGCCGACGACCTTGCCCTCGCTGTCAAAGAAGAAGGTCACGGGCACCGAGGAGGTCGCGGTCAGTACGGGGTACAGGCTCTCCGACGGCTGCAAGTGCAGGTAATCGGCGCCGGTCTGCGCGACCAGGTCGCGCGCGTCGGCCAACATCTCCTCCGAGCCGTCCAGGTCGCTGCACACACCGATGATCTGATAGTCCGTCCCGCTCTGTGCGGCCAGCTCGCCCAGATCGGGCATCTCATTGATGCAGGGTGCGCAGAAAGTCGCCCAGACGTTGAGCATGGTCAACTTGGCATTCGCAAAGACCGACTGGTCGACCGGGTTGCCTTCCAGGTCGTTGGCCGTGAAGGTCAGCCGGAACACGTCCTCCTGCGTGCCGTCTGACGCCGCAGAATCGTCTGACGCCGCCGTGCCAGACGACGCATCCTCAGCGGGTGCCGGGGTTACGCTTTCCTGCGTGCTGCATCCCGCGAGCAGTAGCAGGGCAAGCAGCAAGATCAAAAATTTTTTCATGGGATAGCCTCCTTTAAGACGCAGTGTCGTATGTTGAATATACCATACTATGGGACGAAAGAAAAGAGACCACGTCACACAGCGCAAAGATTTCGATGAAATTTTGCCTGGGCTGTGGTATAATGGAACAATCACAGGGAGAGGAGCTGCGCTATGCGCAATTTTTGCATCACCGTTGCCTACGACGGCAGCCGCTATCATGGCTGGCAGCGCATCGGCAACGGCCAAAGCATCCAGGGCAAGATCGAAGACGTGCTGACCGAGATGCTCGGGCACAAGGTAGAGATCCACGGTGCGGGACGCACCGACGCCGGCGTGCATGCCCGGGCGCAGGTCGCACATTTCAAGGTTCAGACCGACCGCACGCCGGACGAGATCCGCGCCTATTTGAACCGTTACCTGCCCGAGGACATCGCCGTGACGGCATGCCAGCAGGCAGATGACCGCTTTCACGCCCGGCTCAGCGCTGCCGGCAAACGCTATGTCTACCGGATCTGGAACAGTGCAACGCCCAACGTGTTTGAGCGCAAATACCTGTGCCGGCTAGATGGGCCTCTGGACGCGGCGGCCATGCAGCGCGCGGCCGCCGACCTCATCGGCACCCACGACTTCCGGGCCTTCTGCGGCAACCGTAGGATGAAAAAATCCACCGTGCGCACGCTGCACACCGCCCGCGTCCAGCGCCTGGGCGATGAGGTGCGCCTGACCTTTGAGGGCACCGGATTTTTGCAGAACATGGTGCGCATCCTGGCGGGGACGCTCACCGAAATCGGCCAGGGCAAGCGCCCGGCTGACGACATCCCACGCATCCTGCGCAGTCTGGACCGCACCCAGGCGGGCATCACCATGCCGCCGCAGGGCCTTATCTTGGAAGCAGTATTTTATACCCACTAATTTGATCGATTCAGAAAGAAGGCAGCAACCTATGAAGATTGGATTTTTAGGCTTTGGCAACATGGCCCAGGCCATGGCGAAGGGACTCATCCTGACCGAGGCGGTCCAGCCGGCCGATATTTACGCCTGCGCCAAGCACTGGGACAAGCTGTGCGGCAACACCCAGCCGCAGGGCATGCTCCCCTGCAAAAGCGCGGAGGAGATGATCCCGCAGGTCGACCTCGTGGTCATCGCCATCAAGCCCTACCTAATCCCCAAGGTCGTCCCGCAGCTGCACGACCTTTTGATCGGCAAGATCGTCATCTCGGTCGCGGCTGGATACACTTACGAAAAGTTCAGCGACCTTTTGGGCGACGACATCCACCTGCTGTGCACGGTGCCCAATACCCCGATCTCGGTCGGCGAGGGCATCATCGTCTGTGAAGACGTCCACAGCCTGACGCCGGAGGAATTTTCTGCTTTCCAGGCGGTCTTTTCGCGGGCCGCGCTCATCCAGCCGGTGGAAAGCCACCTGCTGAGCACCGCGGGCACGGTCGCCGGCTGTTCTCCTGCCTTTATCAGCATGTTCCTGGAAGCGCTGGGCGACGCGGGCGTCAAGCACGGCCTGCCGCGCGCGCTGGCGTACCGGCTGGCGGGCCAGGTCATCTGCGGCACAGGCAAGCTGCACGTCATGACCGGCACCCATCCGGGCGCGATGAAGGACGCGGTCTGCTCGCCCGGCGGCACAACCATCCGGGGGGTCAGTGCACTCGAACAGCACGGCTTCCGTGCGGCGGTCATCGACGCCATCGACGCCATCGAGGGCAAGTAACCGAAGTTTTTCCTCGCCTATTCGGGACCGGGTTCGGGCCGCCGGCCTGGCCCGGCTTTTTTTGCGGCAGAGCCGTGTCTGCCCTGGCCTCCGGGCCTACACGATCTGGCCGGCGATCATATCCGCAGATATATGCTTGAAAGTGGTGGCTTTTTCCCGTATACTGAGGGCAGAGAGGAGGCCTGTGTAATATGGATATTCGCGTTTTGCAGTACTTCCTAGCAGTCGCACGGGAGCAAACGGTGTCCGGTGCGGCACAATCGTTGCACATGACCCAGCCCTCCCTGTCCAAGCAGCTCAAGGCGCTTGAGGATGAGTTGGGCAAGCAGTTATTCATCCGCGGCAGCCGCCATATCACCCTCACCCAGGAGGGTCTGCTGCTGCGCAAGCGCGCGGAAGAAATCATATCCCTGGTCGAGCGCACCCGCGCTGAGATCCGCGCGGCGGACGAACACATCGCCGGCGATATCTACATCGGCAGCGCCGAGACCGAGGGCGTGCGTCCGCTTGCCCAGGCTGTCCGGCAGGTGCAGCAGCAGCATCCCGGCATCCACTTCCACTTTTTCAGCGGGGACTGCTATGACGTGACCGAGTGGCTGGACCGGGGCCTTGTGGATTTTGGCACACTGCTTGAGCCGGTCGACGTGAGCAAGTATGACTCCCTGCGCCTGCCCCGGCCGGACGTGTGGGGTCTGCTCATGCGCAAAGATAACCCGCTGGCGGCGCATGCGGCCATCCGGCCGAGCGACCTGAAGGGCGTCCCGCTCATCCCCTCCCGCCAGCTGGCTGGAGAAAACGGCCTATCCGGCTGGCTCGGCTATGACTATGAAGCGCTCAACATCGTCGCCACCGGCAACCTTATCAACAACCTTGTGCTGCTGGCCCAGGAAGGGGTGGGCTGCGTCTTTACCCTGGACGGCCTAGCCGACTTGGTGTGCGGCAAATCGCTGTGCTTCCGGCCGCTGGAACCGCGGATGGAGTCTTGGATGTACATCGTCTGGAAGAAGTATCCGGTATTTTCCCGGCCGGCTGAATTTTTCCTCACACAGCTTCGCCGCAACTTTCTCGCGGGCACCCCGCCGCAGGGCGGCTGATCCTCGCCCGCACACGCCCGGCTCACCCTCTGATAGGCATACAAAAGCGCCCAATGATTTTGGGCGCTTTTGCTCTATTCCTGCCCTCCCACACGCCTGTGGGAGGATTTTTTCGGGTATGGCGCGTCTTTCTCCGCGAGAAAGCTTGCATTTGGTAGATTTTCTGCGCAGCACGCCGCGGCATCACAGTCGGGTGGATAGCCTGGTTTGTCGTCTGTCATAATGAAAAATATGACAGACGACAAAGGGCCGGCCCTTTGTGGCGCACAGCACCTTTGCAGATATGGATATTATACCACACCCGCCAAAAAACGGGAATAAAATAAGTTTATTTTTTCCTTCTCTTTTTTCGGCATCTTTCACAAGAATTATTCTCAATTTTTGTCGATAATGACGCGCCGCCCCGCTCCCCTGGTTACACGGCCGCCCTGCCGGAATGCGAACAAATTACTGCTGTATCTGGTCCGACCATTCCAAACCCGGGCGTTTTTGTCTCATGGGACAAAAAAAATGCGCGGCCCAGGCGGCCGCGCAATCGGATATTTTTTGTTACTGGACAGCCTCGAGCAGGGCGTTCTTGACACGCCAGAGTTTGGTCGAGTAGTCCACATAGTAGGTCTGCGGATTTTCAAACCGGCGAATCTGCTCCCACAGCGTCTCGATCTGGTCATGGCAAAACTGCCGCACCTCCTGGATGGGTGGGCACGTGTAGACGCATTCGCCCTTGTCGAAGAGCTGCACCTGTAACGGCTTGACCACATAGTCGGTCACGATCTTCTTTTTCCAAGTGTGGATGGGGTGGAACAGCATGTAGGGCTGCTCCTCATTGATGACCTCGTCGCGCAGCGTCAGCACGTCGCCGAGCGCCTTGCCGGTCAGCTTGTCATAGAAGCGGTAGACCTGCTTAAAATGCGGGGTGGTGATCTTTTCGACGTTCTCCGACACCTTGATCTTGGGGATGATCTCGCCGTTTTCATCCTCGACCGCGACCAGCTTGTACACGCCGCCGAAGACCGGCTCGGACTTGGAGGTGATGAGGCGCTCACCGATGCCGAAGGAGTCGATCTGCGCGCCCTGGTTCAGAAGGTCGCGCACCAGGTATTCGTCGAGCGAGTTGGACGCCATGATCTGCATGTCCGGATAGCCCGCCGCGTCCAGCATCTCGCGCGCCTTGATGGACAGGTACGCAATGTCGCCCGAGTCCAGGCGGATGCCCTTGGGGCGCACGCCCATGGGCGCCAGCACCTCATTCGCCACCCGGATGGCGTTGGGCACGCCCGACTTGAGCACATTATAGGTATCGACCAGGAAGACGCAGTTGTCCGGGTAGATCTCGGCGTAGGCCTTGAACGCCTCGTACTCCGAGTCAAACATCTGCACCCAGGAGTGCGCCATGGTGCCGCCCGCCGGAATCTTGTAGTCGCGGTCGGCCAGCACGCAGGCCGTGCCCTGGCAGCCGCCGATGTACGCCGCGCGCGCGCCGTAGATGGCGCCGTCATAGCCCTGGGCCCGGCGCGAGCCGAACTCCAGCACGGTGCGGCCCTGGGCCGCGCGCGTGATGCGGCTGGCCTTGGTCGCGATGAGCGTCTGGTGGTTGATGGTTAGAAGGATCATGGTCTCGACGAACTGTGCCTGCACCATGGGCCCGGCGACCGTCACGATTGGCTCGCCCGGGAAGATGGGCGTGCCCTCGGGCACCGCCCACACGTCGCACTCGAACTTGAAATGGGACAGGTAGTCCAAAAACTGCTCGTCAAAACAGCCGCAGCCGCGCAGGTAATCGATGTCCTCCTCTGTAAAGTGCAGGTTCTTAAAATAATGTACGAGCTGCTCCACGCCCGCCATCACGGCATAGCCGCCGCCGTCCGGCACCCTGCGGAAAAACATATCGAAATAGGCGCGCCGGTTGCCCATCCCTTTCTTGAAATAGCCGTTGGCCATGGTGAACTCATAAAAGTCGGTCAGCATGGTCAGGTTTTTGTTGTACATCATAACCTTTTACCCCTTATTAATAAACCGGCGCCCAGCCACCAGGACGCCCAACTGAATCGAATATACTGCTATTTTAGCCCCATTTCGCTAAAATGGCAAGAGATTTGTTGTTATTTTGCCGGAAAATCGCGGCCCATTTTCTGTCAGCTTCATGCACGGTATGAATAAATATGCATATTATAAAATATTTATAAAATTTCTCTTGCATTCTTCCTACCCCGGGTGTATAATAGGCCCATCTTACAAAACAAGCGATTCCGGAGGGGATTTTCAATGGAAAAGAAATATAATAAAGTCGTTTTGGCCTATTCCGGCGGCCTGGATACCTCTGTTCTGATCCCGTGGCTCAAGGAGCACTACGGCTGTGAAGTCATCGCGGTTTCGGGCAACGTCGGCCAGGGCACCGAGCTCGACGGCCTGGAGGAAAAGGCCCTCAAGACCGGCGCGTCCAAGCTGTACATCGAGGACCTGACGAAGGAGTTCGTCGACGACTTCATCATCCCGACCATGCAGGCCGGCGCGGCATACGAGAACTACCTGCTCGGCACCTCCTTCGCCCGCCCGATCATCGCAAAGCGCATCGTCGAGATCGCCCTCAAGGAGGGCGCGGACGCCATCTGCCACGGCTGCACCGGCAAGGGCAACGACCAGGTGCGCTTCGAGCTGGCCATCAAGGCCTTTGCCCCGCACATGGACATCATCGCACCCTGGCGTTTCTGGGAACTCAACAGCCGTGAGAAGGAGATCGAGTACGCCGAAAAGCACAACATCCCCCTCAAGATTAACAAGGAGACCAACTACTCCAAGGACAAAAACCTGTGGCACCTGTCCCACGAGGGTCTGGACCTCGAGGACCCGGCAAATGAGGCGCCCCTCAACAAGCCCGGCTTCCTGGAGCTCGGCGTCTCGCCCGAGCAGGCGCCCGACGCCCCGACCTATGTCACCATCCACTTTGAAAAGGGCGTGCCCACCGCTGTCAACGGCAAGGAGATGGACACTGTCTCTGTCATCAAAACGCTCAACAAGCTCGGCGGCGAGAACGGCTGCGGCATCCTGGATATCGTCGAGAACCGGCTGGTCGGCATGAAGTCCAGAGGCGTCTATGAGACCCCGGGCGGCACCGTCCTGTACGCGGCGCATCAGAAGCTTGAGGAGATCACCCTGGACAAGGAGACCCAGCACTATAAGCAGCAGCTCGCGCTCAAGTTCGCCGACCTGGTCTACAACGGCCAGTGGTACACCCCCCTGCGCAAGGCCATGAGCGCGTTCGTCACCTCCACCCAGGAGACCGTGACCGGCGATGTCAAGCTCAAGCTGTATAAGGGCAACATCATCCCGGCCTCTGTCACCTCCCCGTACTCGCTGTACTCGGAAGACATCGCCACCTTTGGCGAGGACCATTCCTACAACCAGGCGGATTCGGCCGGCTTTATCAACCTGTTCGGCCTGCCGCTCAAGGTGCGCGCGATGAACGATCTGGCGCTTCAGGAAAAGACCGGCGCCGGCTTCCCCTCTGTGGAATAAATTTGACAAGCAAACAGACGGGGCGAGGAAACTCGCCCCGTTTGATTGCCATGAACCCAACTTCTATGCTGATGAAATGAGGCTTTTCAACTATGGCTAAAATGTGGGCCGGCCGGTTCCAGAAGGAGACCGACGCCGTTGTCAACGATTTTAATTCCTCTGTGATGTTCGACTGCCGGATGTACGCCGAGGACATCCAGGGCTCGATTGCACACGCGACCATGCTCGGCCGCCAGGGCATTATCCCGCAGGAGGACGTACACAAGATCATCGAGGGCCTAACCGGCATCCTCGCAGACATCGAGGCGGGCAAGATCCACTTCTCGCCCGAGCTCTATGAGGATATCCACATGGCAAACGAGCAGATCCTGACCGAGCGCATCGGCGACGCAGGCAAGCGCCTGCACACCGCGCGCTCGAGAAACGACCAGGTTGCGCTCGACATGCGCCTGTATGTCCGCCGTGAAATTGGAGAAATCCGCGCACTGGTGCTCGACTTCATGCACGCCTTGTGCGAGGTCGCATCCCAGCATCTGGAGACGGTCATGCCGGGCTACACCCATCTGCAGCGCGCCCAGCCCATCACCTTCGCCCATCACCTCATGGCTTACGCCAATATGTTAAAGCGCGACGTGCGCCGTCTGGACGACTGCCTTTCGGGTATGGATGCGCTCCCGCTCGGCTCGGGCGCGTTGGCCGGTACAACCTACCCCATCGACCGCGCCTTCGTTGCCGAACAGCTTGGCTTCTCGGCCGTCATGGACAACTCGCTCGACGGCGTATCCGACCGCGACTACTGCATTGAGCTGTGCGCCGACCTCTCGATCCTGATGATGCATCTGTCCCGCCTGTCCGAGGAAGTCATCGCCTGGTGCTCGTGGGAGTTTAAGTTCATTGAACTGGACGACGCCTACTCGACCGGCTCATCCATTATGCCCCAGAAGAAGAACCCGGATATCTGCGAGCTCATCCGCGGCAAGACCGGCCGTGTCTATGGCTCGCTCATGACCCTTCTGACCTTTATGAAGGCCATCCCGCTTGCCTATAATAAGGACATGCAGGAGGACAAGGAAGCGACCTTTGACGCCATCGATACGGTCAAGAACTGCCTGCGCGTCATCGCGCCCATGTTCCGCACCATGACTGTTTTGACCGAGAACATGAAAAATGCGGCAAAGCGCGGCTTCATCAACGCGACCGACTGCGCCGATTACCTGACCAAGAAGGGCATGCCCTTCCGCGATGCCTATAAGGCAACCGG
>DWWZ01000121.1 GCA_019119435.1 Candidatus Butyricicoccus avicola | reverse complement strand
TAACTAGGACTTCACGCAATTATAGTAACTTTGCACTCGGTGCAATTTCGGTGCAATTGATGTTTTAACACTCTTGTCCTTAAAACAAGAAAAAGTCCCAGAATCGTTAGATTCTAGGACTTTAATGGCGGAGAGTCAGGGATTTGAACCCTGGGTACGGGATTACCGCACACACGATTTCCAGTCGTGCGCCTTCGACCACTCAGCCAACTCTCCATACGATATTGATTTTTATCGCGCCGCACAGAGCATTTCTCTCAGCGACGATATTTATTATAGCGCATATATCGTCCTTCGTCAAGACTTTTTTCAATTATTTTTGCAAAAATTTTCCCAGGGATTATAAGCCCAGCCGTGCCGCCAAAAACAGCATCGGCACACGCACAAGGCCGCCGCCAAGTGCCATAGCCGTGCACAGCAGCACCGCGCCCCGATACCGCGCCAAGGCATACCAGTAGCCGCCATGGCGCCGCGGCGCCTCCTGCCCGGCCAGGAAGCACGCAGATGCCGTCAAGATCAAACAGGGTACGGTCACGATCGCACTGACCCCGCCGGTCACCAGTGCCAGAAGCAGCCCCTCCCACTGCATGGTGCTCAAGAAAGCGCCCGCTGAGAAGGCCAAGAGGAAGCCACGTGCCGCGCACAGGCCGGACAGCCATAGGCTATGGCCGCGCAGCATCCCGCACAGGATCGCAGCCGCCTGCCATCCAAGCGCCCCAACGAGCGCCTTGCCAGCCAGCACCCCGACTGCCCCGTCCCCTACCTGTGCCTGTGCCACCATCTGCCCTGCCAGCTGCTCCAGCAGCGCCCCCTCACTGTGGCCGCTGCGCAATCCCGTGCAGCTGCCGGCCAGCGCCCCGCACAGCAGCATTGCTGTCAAAAATACCAGATGCGGTGTGTCCCACAACACCCGGAGCGAAAGAAAGCTGAGAACCCTTTGTCGTTTCATGGTCTGTCCCTCCTATTGGTACGTCCCCATGAGATAAGGTATTCTCAGCTCGTTTTCAATATGCCTGTTTGTTCGCTTAGCAGATGGTCAGCTCGGACACCAGCGCGCGGACGATATCCTCGCAGGGCGGCTTCATATACGCTGCAAAGCCCTTGCTGTATTGGACCGTGCCGCGCAGAATGCCGTCCTCCCCTTTCACGGCGTTGACCGCCATGATCTGGGTGCCTTTGACAACACGCTCTGCAATCTCCTCGACGCTCACCTTGTCGCTGATCGCGATAAGGTAGCGCCCGGCGGTGCAGCCGCATACCGGAGCGAGCACCGCCGCCATCTCGGAGGCCGGTGCAACGACCAAGACAACCTCCCCCTTGATGATGGCGTTCATGTCGTCCGCCAGGAGCTTACAGCCGCTGGCCGTGAACCGCTCAATGAGTTCGCCGTCTGTCTTGGACAGGAAAATGTTCTCTGCCGGGATAATATTTTGATGTAACAGCGCGTCCACGGCACGGGAAAGACGATCGCTCGTACCGAGGCACGCAACGCGGATCTTATGCGCCATACTTTTATATTCTGCCTTTCAAGCAGCGCTGTCGCTGCAAATTTTTTGGGAATCCATTTTTATTATATGCCAAACTATCCAAAAATTGCAACGTTATTTTGAGCAGAACGCACAAATTCGTTTGGATTTACAAATCTTCTCCGACTGCTTCACGCGCTTTGAGATAGATTGCACATTCCAGGCGCTTGCGCTCCATCTTGCATCCCATCTCATAAGGCACGTTGAGGTCGTGGCTGAAGTTGTGGTTGGCTGCCGAGCAGCCGCCCGAACAGTAGAACTTCGCCCAGCAATCGCCGCACTTCTCGCGCGTATAGATATTCATAGACGCGAACTTATGCGCGATATCCAGGTCAAAGGAGCCGTCCAGGACCGAACCCTGCTTGAACTGCTCGTTGCCGACGAACTGGTGACAGGGGTAGATGTCCCCCTCCGGGGTGACTGCGACATACTCATAGCCCGCGCCGCAGCCGCGCAGGCGCTTGACTACGCACGGTCCCTGCTGCAGGTCCACCATGAAGTGGAAAAATAGGAAAGGCTTTCCGTTCTTGCGGCGCTCCTCCATGATATCGGTCAAGCGGTCGTATTCGGCGTAGATCTTGTCCAGATCGGCCTCGGTCAGCTCATATCCGCAGCCGTCCTCTGCCGCGACCGGCTCGACCGACAGGCGGTCAAAGCCCGCGTCCGCAATGTGTACAACATCCTCCGCAAAGTCCAGGTTCTTGCCCGTGAAGGTACCGCGCGCATAGTAGTCGAGCGCCGGATCACGCTTCTCGACCAGCTTTTTGAACTTGGGTACGATGATATCATAGCTGCCCGTGCCCGCGACCGTCTTGCGCATGGCGTCGTTGACCTCCGGGCGGCCATCCAGGGACAGGACAACATTATCCATGTTGGCGTTGATGTAATCGATCTTGTCGTCGTCGAGCAGCAGGCCGTTGGTCGTGATGGTGAAACGGAACTTCTTATTATGCGTCTGCTCGAGCGAACGTGCATAGTCGATGGTCTTGGTGACCGTGTCCCAAGCCATGAGCGGCTCGCCGCCGAAGAAATCGACCTCAATGTTGTGGCGTGCGCCCGAACGCGCAACCACGAAGTCGATGGCCTTCTTGGCTACCTCAAACGGCATGATCTTGCGGCCGGTGCCAAAGTCGCCGGTCGAAGCAAAGCAGTACTGGCATCTGAGGTTGCAGTCATGTGCGACGTGCAGGCAAAGCGCCTTGACCGGTGCGCCGGTCGGGATGTATTTGGACACATCGATGTAGTCGTCGTCTGCAAAGAGCTGGCCGCTCTGCTTGAGCGCATACAGCTCTGCATAGGCCTCGCGCACGGCCGCTGCGTCGTACTGCGGCAGCGCCTGGACGATGGTGTCCGGGCAGGCCTCGGTCATCTGCTCATCGATCAGGCCGGAAACCGCATAGGACACGTCATCCAGCAAGTGCACGGCACCGCTGTTGACATCCAGCAGGAAATTGAGGCCTTTTTTTGTAAAACGATGGATCATCGCTGATTCCTCCATTGATCTTGGTTGACGGAAGGATCTCCGTTTTCTTTCTGTTTGACACAAAACAGCGAGGCGTACCGTCCGGCACGCCCCGCAGCTTGGGTTTTCCCTGTTCAGAAATTACTTGCTGTGCTCGCACTTCTGGTTTGCAACGGTGCACGAAGTCTTGCAGGCAGACTGGCAAGAAGTCTGGCACTCGCCGCAGCCGCCATGGGCCGCAGTCTGCTTGAGGGTTGCGGAAGTCAGGGTCTTGATATGGGTCATGATACGTACCTCCCGTTTGTAAAATCTGTTATTTTTTGCGTCTTTTGCGCCGGCGCCGCCGGGCGCCGAGCGCGCCGCCCACCGCCGCGCAGACGATGGCCAGCAATGCGTTTATCAGCAGGCGCGTGGGCTGCGCCGGCTCGCCAAACCATAAAAAACTCAGGGCCGCCAGCAGGATAAACAACAGGCCGCCCGCGGCAAGCCCCCACAAGGGCTGCCAGGAAGACGCGCGCCGGGCGGCGAGGAAGGCCGCGCACAGGCTTCCGACCGCCAGGCATAGATCGGCCCACAGGGCAATCTGCCCTGCGTCCAGCGCGCCCATCAGGACGGCCAGCGCGCAGGCCGCCATCAGCGCCAGCGTGAGCACAAAGCCCGCCAGCACGGCCGCGCCCAGCACAGCCGCCGCAGCCGGCCCGGATTCGTTTTTTTTCATAACGTGGTCCCTCCCGCCCAATGAACTTTGCTATCAAGTTATTCGGCGGGCGGCGTGGTTATTCCTTGGGCTCTTCGATCTTATCCACCGGGGCCGCTTCCTTGCCGCGGATTGCCCAGCGATACAGCTTGAGCTTGGTGCGGTCTGCAGAAGTCTCAATCACAAGCGTCTCGTCCTTCATGCTTACGACCTTGCCGATGAATCCGCCGATGGTGGAAATCTCATCACCGACCTGGATAGAATTTCTCATATCGCGCTCCGCCTTATCGCGCTTACGCTGCGGACGGATGAGCAAGAAATAAAAAATCGCGACCATCAAAATGATGGGGACAAGCGTTCCAAGAATCTCACCGTAATTGTTCAGCATCTGTAAAACACCTCCTACCTATACACATCAGTATTACCATTATATACAAGCGGAGGCAAAATTACAAGCCCCAAAACGGGTATCCCCATACTTTTTACCGAATCCGCCGTCCGATCAGGCGAAATAGACCGGGCTGGAAACCGCGAGGAGCTGGCCGTACTGCCCGTTCTTGTCGCCATACAGCTCCACGCGCAGCCAACGGTCACCCGTGGCGCGGCCGCGGAACAGCTCACCGCGATATGGGAACTTTTGCGTGCCGGATGGGCCAGTCAGGCCGATCTCGCGCACCTTGATTCCCCATCGCTCCCAGTGTTCCCGGCGCTCGGTCTCACCAACGTCGACACACACCTCACATTCCCCGGCCGGCAGCGTCTCGCCCAGGCCGTATGCCTTACCGGCCTGACGGACCTCAATCTCCATCGTGGGGCCTAGGGTGACATAGGTTCGGCCGGCACGGAGCGCATCCAGCGCATTTTCCTCCGTGACCTTGCCATCCGGCAGGCCCAAATAGGTCGCGGTCAAGATGACCGGCTCAGAGTCGTAGAAGTGCCAGTCGCGCCCGGCCGTGCAGGCAATGTGATGCCCCTCATTGAGCAATTTGGTCCACCACTCTATAGCCATGATGTTTTTGGTGCGCACCATCGGGTCTTCCTGCGACCAGATCTCGATGTATGTGATCTCCTCCCAGTTTTTGACCTGAAAATCCCAGCGGCAGCCCGCACACATGGGTGCGCCGATGTTGAATGGATGCGCGATGCCCGCGATACCGCCCGCTTCGCGGATCTGTGCGGTGTAGGTATCGATATCCTCGGGCAGCGCAAAACGCCAGTCTACATAGTGCTTGCAGCCCAGCACCAGCATGTGGCCAAAGAAGGTCGTCCACTCGATGCCGCGGATGGCGGGAACGGTCTCGGCGGCAAGCTTCGGGGTCAGCTCTACCTGGCCGGATTCCGTATTGTGATCGGTCAGCGCAAACCCCGCATAGCCATAGTCCTTGACCGCATGTGCCAGGTCATGCACAGTAAACCGTCCGTCCGAGTGCAGCGTATGGCAGTGCATCTCAAAGGGGCGGTAGGTATAGGCTGGCTTATCACAGCCGATCACCGTCAAGTGATAGGTCAGCTCATGCTCTGGAATGGCCGCCTGGACATTGAGTACAATGCGCCATTTGCCCTTGGCTGCCGGGCGTGCGAAGAATCCGCGCGAAGAGCCGTGCTCCGAGATGACGATCACCTGCTCCGGATCATGCCGATGGGCACAGCCCACATATTCGCCTTCATAGTCCAGCGAAAAGGTCACAAAATTCATGAGCACTTTGCATTCGTCCATGTCGGTCGGAAACAGCTTGCGGCCGCTCCATCCGCTCTTCTCAATGCCCTTTTGCACCTCGCGCGACACAAGTTCGGGGTCAGAGATGGTCTTTGGGCTGTATTCGCACACAAATTCCAGATGGTCATACGCGCGTGTCGTCTCAAAGGGCACGATCCGGTTGGTGCGGTCGTCTTCCGGATGGAAGATAAATTCTTTTTGCAGTAAAATTTCCATAAATTTTGTCGCCTCCTGGCAGCTTGGATTTCCGTTTCTATCATACACCCATGTGCGGCCCGATGGAAGGATTATTTCTGATCCCGCGCGGGGCAAACTGACAAAATTTTGTCCCAGCCGCTTTCGCCCTTCCCTCCTATTACGCCCCTGAAAAATAGCCGCACAAAAAAAGGAGAGCCGCATGGCTCTCCTCTTTTATTGGATGGATTATTCCCACTCTCGTTCTTTCAGGTTCGTATAGATATATACGGCCGCAGAAACCGAACAGATGAGGAACATGATGACCGACAACGCTGCCGACCGGTTGTAATCCAGATAGCGGTTGAACTGGTCGTACAGGGCGATACCGAGCATCTTGGGGCTGTTGCCGCCGATGAGGTACGGGGTGGTGAACGAGCCGACGTTGGTCATGAAGACGAACGTACCGGCCACGACGACGTCCTTCGCCGACAGGGGCAGGATCATCGAGCGGAACACGCGCATACGGCTTGCGCCAACGTCGCGGGCCGACTCAATGACCGAGTCCGGGATAGCGCCCAGGCCAGCCGTAATCATCAGCGCTGCGAACGGGATATTGAACCACAGGTTCATAATAACCAGGCCGCTGGCGTGATACATCATAGCGGGCTTAAAGTCGTAGTTGAACAGCAGCAGCGCGATACGGTTGATAACGCCGGTGTCGCGAATGATCGTGATCATTGCGTAAACTGCAACCAGGCCCGGGATGAAACGGGGCAGCAGGTACAGCGTACCGATCGCCTTCGAGATCGGGGACTTGACAAAGCGCAGATACAGCGCCAGCAAGTATGCAATGACCAGGGCCAGCACGACCGTCACGATAACAACGTACAGCGTAAACAGGATGTTCTTGAGCTGCGACTCTGTTGTAAAGAAGTAGGTATAGTTTGCCAGTGTGAATCCACCCGTCTCGCCATCCTGAAAGCTCATGATGACGGAGGATACGATTGGGTAAGCAACAGTGAACATGACTACCAGGAAGGCCGGCAAAACCAGGCCATACCCGATGAGCATTCTTTTAGTAGATTTTGATTTATTCATACTCATTACCTCGGACACAAGATTTGTAGGCGTTAACCGAGTGTACCGATCTCCTCATCCCAACGTGCGTTCAGGTCGGTGACCAGATCGCCCAGAGCCTGGGTGCGGAAGTTCGAGACATCCATGTCCATCAGTTCCTCTG
>DWWZ01000120.1 GCA_019119435.1 Candidatus Butyricicoccus avicola | reverse complement strand
CGGGAAAGGGGCCAGTATGCGCAAGATTTCAAAGAGAGTTTACAGTTTCCTCATTGACTTTTATTGGCGGGCGGTTTATGATGATAACAGGCGAAAATAACGTTTTTTTGGCGGAACTATGCTGAAGAAAGTCAGAAAATTGATAGGTGACCGCCGCGTTGTGGGGGGCCTGCTCCTGGCGCTGCAGGTGGCGTTTATGATATGGCTTATCTGCTTTATCAGCCTGCGCTGATGTGGATCTACCGCGTTTGCAACATCATCAGCGCCATCATGGTGGTCTGGCTGATCCGTAAGTATGACAACCCGGCATACAAGATCCCCTGGATTATCGTCATTTTGCTCTTCCCGATCTTTGGCGGCCTGTTCTACCTCATGTGGGGCAATACGCCCTTCAACCGTGCCCGCGCCCGTCACCGGCAGGTGCTGCGGCATCCAGACTTTTCCGGCGCGCCCGAGCGCCCGGCCAGCGAGGCCCTGGCGGCGGCCCTGCCACGGCATACGCGCGGCATGCGGTATATTGAGCATGAGAGCGCGATGCCGGTCTGGGCGGACACGGTCACAACCTATTATCCGGTGGGAGAAAAGCAGTTCGCTGCTATGTGTGAGGCGCTGGAAGGGGCCGAGCGGTTTGTCTTTTTGGAATACTTCATCATCGAGGAGGGCAAGATGTGGGACACCATGCTCGGGATCTTGGCGCGCAAGGCCAAGGCCGGCTGCGAGGTGCGGGTCTTATATGATGACGCCGGTTGCGCGGGCACGCTGCCGCACGGCTACGATGCGTATTTGGGATCGCTCGGCATCCATGCGGTGCGCTTTAACCGCTTTATCCCTACCCTCAACACCTACCTGAACAACCGGGATCACCGCAAGATTTGCGTGGTCGATGGCAATATCGGGTTTATGGGCGGCATCAACCTGGCAGATGAGTATATCAACGCCAAGGTACGCTTTGGGCACTGGAAGGACACCGGTGTGCGGCTGATCGGCCCTGGCGTAGCCAACATGACCGAGATGTTCCTACAGATGTGGGAATACACCACCAAGGATCGCTTCCCGGATCGCGCCCGGTATATGCCGACGGTCGTGCGCGCCGGGGACGGCTATGTCCAGCCGTTCTATGACAGCCCGCTGGACAACGAGAATGTGGGTGAGGCGGTGTTCATGCACATTATTAACCGCGCCCAGCGTTATGTCTATATCACAACGCCTTACCTCATCCTGGACAATGAGATGATTACGGCCCTGACCGTGGCTGCGCAGTCGGGTGTGGATGTGCGTATCATCACGCCCGGCATCCCGGACAAAAAGCTGGTCTATCGGGTCACCCGCTCTTACTATCAGCAGCTCTACCGCGCGGGCGTCAAGATCTATGAGTACCGGCCGGGGTTCCTGCATGCGAAGACCATCCTCTCGGACGATGACGTTGCGGTCGTGGGCACGATGAATATGGATTTTCGCTCCTTTTTCCTGCATTTTGAGTGCGGTACCGTGCTGTATGGCGGACAGACGATCGCGGATATCCGGGCCGATATGCTGGACACCATGGGCCTGAGCCGGGAGATCGACGACGAATGGTTCCGCAGCGTGCCCTGGATTGCTTCCATTGCCGCTTCGCTGCTGCGGCTGTTTGCGCCTATGCTCTGACGACAGGATTTTCTTTGCATGGATGGCAAGATGTGTTATAATAGGTACCATCGACAAACGGCACGGCGCCTGTCGCCGCGCCGTTTTTTTGCGCGCCGCCCGGGCGGCGCAGAGGGAGGAAACTATGCTGCAAATTCGGCAGATCAGAATAGGGGATTACCGCGCGGCCTACCGGCTCATCCGGCAGGCGTTTGGCGGCTCCAACATATCAGACGGGCATGAGCAGGACTGGGTCATCGCCCAGCGCAGCGGCAAGGGATACAACCCGGCGCTGGAACTGGTCGCCGAGTGCGATGGGAGCCTGGTAGGACATGTGCTATTGACCGAGCGGGCGGTGCGCACGCCGGGCGGCCCGCGTACCGTGCTCTATCTGGCGCCGCTGTGTGTGCGGCCGGACTGCCGAGGGCAGGGGATTGGCGCAGCGCTGGTCGCCGAGGCTTTCTCGCGTGCGGCCGGGCTGGGATACCGGGCAGCGTTCCTGGTGGGCGATCCGGGCTATTACAGCCGGTTTGGCTTCCGGCCGGTTACTGAGTTTGGCATCCAGAACTGTTCTCAGATCCCCGATGTGTATGTGCAGGCGGCTGAGCTGCGGCCGGGCGCTTTGGGAGACATCTACGGGGAGTTGCACCTGAGTGCGTAAATAAACACAAAAAAGAGCGCCATCGCACAGATGGCGCTCTTTCCTATGTGTCGGATAGGATGTTTATGCCTTTAACTTTTCGGTGAAGTCCCGGAATACTTCGGAGATCTTGATCTGCTGCGGGCAGACCGCCTCACAGCTGCGGCAGCCGATGCAGGCGCTCGGCTGCTTGTCTGCTGGCACCGCCATGAGCGCCATCGGCGCAAGGAAGCCGCCGCCGGTGAACGTATGCTCATTGTACAGCTTGAGCAGCATGGGGATGTCCAACCCTTTGGGACAGTGGCTTGTGCAGTAGTGGCAGGCGGTACAGGGCACGCCGGTCGTCATACGGTCGGCAATGGTGAGCAGCGCTTGCAGTTCCTCCGAGTTAAGCGGCCGGTCGGTCTCAAAGGTATGGATATTGTCCTGCATCTGCTGGGCGTTTGACATGCCGGATAGGATCATGGTCACGCCGGGCACGGTCTGCAGAAAGCGGAAAGCCCAGGCCGGGATGGCCTCGTCCGGGCGCAGTGCACGCAGCGTCTCGGAATCCTCCGCATTCAGCGTGGCCAGCTTGCCGCCGCGCAGCGGCTCCATGACCCAGACCGGCAGGCCGTACTCGCCCAGCAGCTCGACCTTGCGCTTGGCGTCCTGGAACGACCAGTCGATGTAGTTGAGCTGGATCTGGCAGAACTCCATGTGCGCCCCATAGGCATCTAGAAAGCGCTTCATAACGTCGTAGGAGCCATGTGCCGAGAAGC
The DNA here is from genome assembly GCA_019119435.1 of Candidatus Butyricicoccus avicola. Classification (GTDB taxonomy): domain Bacteria; phylum Bacillota; class Clostridia; order Oscillospirales; family Butyricicoccaceae; genus Butyricicoccus; species Butyricicoccus avicola. Next base: position 4,050 of record DWWZ01000120.1, on the reverse strand, counting down.
CCAGATGGCGGATACGGCCGTTCTTTTTCTGCTCCAGAAGATAGTCCAGGATGCCGTATTTGGGGTCTAGATATGCGTCAATGTTCATCTCACAGACGTTGTGGAACAGATAGAAGTCAAAGTAATCCACACCGCACTTTTCCAGCTGCTTTTCAAAGATTTCCTGTACCTTATCCATATTGGAGAGGTCGTAGCCCGGGAATTTGGTGGCCAGATAGAAACGGTCACGCGGATACTTTGCGAGCGCCCGCCCCAGGACGGTCTCGGAATTGCCGTCGTGATAGCCCCACGCGGTGTCATAGTAATTGACGCCGTGCGCCATGGCATAGTCGACCATCTCGGCCGCAGCCTGCTCGTCGATCTGCGCGTCGTTGCCGCCGATGGTCGGCAGGCGCATACAGCCCATGCCGAGCGCGGACAGCTTCAAATCCTGAAACGTTTTGTAGATCATCACATACTCCTTCTCAAATCGTGGGTGTCAGTTGCCGCCGGCCGCGGCCCGCGGCCCGGCAAATTTGTTCACAATAAGAGCATACACCTTGAAGTGCACTCCAAGTCAATACCCTGGGCGCATAGATTTTACAGGCCCAATGTGGTAAAATGGAGCGGGAAGGGGGAGAATGCGATGGAATATCGGGTCAATGACCGGGCGTTGGAGGCCGCGTCCTTCCTGGCGCTCGTGGGGCAAATATGGCAAGGGGACTATGACGCGGAACAGGCCCGGGACGCCCTATCCCGGACCTACAATATCACGGCCTATGACGGCGCGCAGCTGGTCGGCTGCCTGCGGATCTTGACCGACGGGCATTATTTTGGCACAATCACCGAGCTGCTCGTCCTTCCGGCATACCAACGGCAAGGGATTGGCAGCAAATTGCTGCGGCTGGCCCAGGCGCACACACCGACCATGCTGTATTTTGGCGCACAGCCCGACCTGGAAGCGTTTTATGAAAAAAACGGCTGCAAGAAGAGCATGCAATCATATCTCATACCCAGGCCGCCGGGCTGACAGCCTGAAAGCCCAGTGCAGCTTTTTTGAAGGGTCCGCACAGCGGGCAACGCCTGCGCATCGTCGGACTTGGCATGGGCTGCGCCGTGAGGACGGCATAATTTAGAAGAGAATGGGAGAAATCACGATGCAAAAACAGGATACCTATCAGATTTTGGTGCTGGATGGCCAGGGCGGCGGCATCGGCGGACGGCTGGTGCGACTGTTGTCCGAGCGCATCCCGGAGGGCTGTGCGCTCATGTGCGTGGGGACCAACGCGCTCGCTACCAGTACGATGCTCAAGGCTGGCGCAAAACAGGGCGCGACTGGGGAGAACGCCGTGATATACAACGCCGGGCGGGCGGATTTGATATTAGGACCGATCGGCATGATCTTGGCCAACGGGATCCTTGGGGAGGTCAGCCCAGCGATGGCGGCCGCGGTCTCCGGGGCGGAGGCGGTCAAGATCTTGATCCCATCCGCAAGCTGCGGGGTGCGGATCGCAGGAACGGGTGAACTGCGCCTGGAAGAACTGCTGCTGGACGCAGTAGACCGTGCCGGGCAGGAGATTGCGCGCTGCCGGCAGACGGAATAAAAACTTTTGCCAGCTTCGAGCCTGGCGGACAAAAAGGCGGCAGGTACCACAAGTGTACCTGCCGCCCTTTTTGTTATGCGTCCAGAACGGGAAGGCGATTAGACCGCATGGATCTGTTTGCCGTCCAGCCAGGCATATAGGTTGTCAAACACGATATCTGCGCGCTGTTCCATGGACTCTGCGGAGGCGAACGCAATATGCGGGGTGAGGAGGGTGTTCGGCGCATGGAGCAGCGGATGGTCGGCCGGCAGGGGCGGTTCGCTCTCAAAGACATCACAGGCTGCGCCAGCGATCGTACCGTCTTGCAGCGCCTGTGCCAGGGCTGCGGAATCGACCACCGCGCCGCGCGCGGTGTTGATCAGGAGGGCCTGCGGCTTCATCTTGGCAAGCTCGTTTGCACCGATCATGCCCTGGGTTTGGGGCGTCAGCGGGCAGTGCAGCGAGACGATATCGGCCTGCGTGAGCAGCTCGTCCAGGGTAACCTGCGCGTCAAAGACCGGATCGGTGACCTGGCTGCGGTTGTAGGCGATGACCCGGCAGCCGAACGCCTTGCACAGCGCCGCGACACGCTTGCCGATGGCACCTGCGCCCACGATACCGATGGTCTTGCCGCAAAGCAGCCGGCCGACCAGGCCATCCTTGGTGCCGCCCGCCCGACAGCGCGCCTCGGTCTGGCTGACATTGCGCAGGAGGTGAATCATAAAGCTGATGCACAGCTCTGCGACGGCCTGGGTCGCATAACCCGAGGCGTTGCTGACCGCGATGCCGCGCGCCCGGGCCAGTTCCATCGGGATATGGTCTACGCCGGTGAACGCAACGTCGATGAACTTGAGGTGCTTGGCCGCATCCAGCACCGAGGGATCCAACGGCATGTTGGCGAGCATGATGACATCGGCATCCCGGCTGCGCTCGGCCTGCACGGCGGGCGTTGCGTCCTTGGGATATGCTACGAACGTGTGGCCCATCTGCGCAAGCTTTTGTGCGTGTCGTTCCAGTACTGCGTCGGATACGCCTAAGCCTTCGAGCAAAACGATTTTCATAACAGAGTCCTCCTTATCTGCGCAGAGCATGCCGTGCGGGGATGCCACTGCGCTTTGGTAAGACCATTGTATCATATTGCGGGCAAAATGCAATTGTCCGCCTGGAAATGCAGCCCATGGCCGGCGCATCCTGCGAAAAAAATCGGAGCAAGCGAAATGCTTGCTCCGATCAGATGGCACCCCCGACCAGATTCTAACTGGTGGCCTACCGCTTAGGAGTATGGCGTGCCGCTTCGTACATCGTCCGCTTCATAATTTGCCTTATTGTTTAATCTGAAATTGTATAGAATGAGCGCCATCATCATTTCGGTGATGGCGCTCATTTTCAGCAGCAGTAGTAGGCGCTGTGGGAATGTGTGTAAACGGTCAAGGGGCGGAGCTGTGGGAAACGGTGTTTGCGGTCTGTGGGAAAGCTGGCAGCTTTTCCATCGGGCCGTGAATATCTGTTTTCCATCGGCGGAGCGGCCGTTTTCCACATTTCCATAGTGTAAAGCAGCGTGATAACACACTTGTATATTGCTTTTCTGCAAGAAAGGATTTATAATAAATTGTGGTTAGTCATTGCTAACCACAATTCCGATTCCTGGAGGCAGTTATGGGAATATTAAAGGTTTTTTTCAACAATACCCGCAAGCCCGAAGGATTGCTGGGCAGGTGCATGGTGGGCAGCATGAATCGTGCCCATGCTGCCCTCGCGGATTGGGGCATTAGCTATTTGCCTGAAACAGGTCCCACCGAGATTGCGGAGTTGGGCTGCGGTGGTGGGCGGAATATCCGAGCCCTTTTGCGAAAATACCCTGCCGCAACTGTCGCCGCCTTGGACTATTCAGAAGTATCTGTGGAAAAGGCCAGGAGTGTGAACCGCAAGGGGCTGCAAGCCGGTCGCTGCCGTATCATACAGGGAGATGTGTCTTGCCTTCCCTTCGAGGATGGCGTATTTGATTTAGTGACCGCATTTGAAACTGTATATTTCTGGCCTGGTCCTACGGAGAGCTTCCGGGAGGTGTACCGAACTCTGCGGCCGGGCGGCATCTTTCTGATCGTCAATGAGTCGGACGGAGAAGATCCCCACGCCAGCAAGTGGCTTTCTGTCATTGATGGGATGAGGATCTTCGATGGAGACCAACTTGCCCGTTTTCTCACCGAGGCAGGTTTTTCTGAGGTCATCCTAAATCGGAATGCGAAAAAGCATTGGCTCTGCGTGCTGGCGATGCGGGAAAACAGCAGCCTTTTAGAAAATGAAGAACTGGGTGGCATCTCATAAATAGTGGAAAATAGTGCGGTCGAGTACGGCATTTGACTTGCCATTCAACCATTGGAATGTTTTTGATGAAGTGTACCGTATATGCTGGAACCAGTGAAACGGACTTTACGACGAATGGAGGAACAGAAGATGTGGAAATACACAATCCAAGTAGACGGCATGA
>DWWZ01000119.1 GCA_019119435.1 Candidatus Butyricicoccus avicola | reverse complement strand
GGGCGCGCAATATCGCCGCCCCCAAGAATGCCCAGCGCCTGGGCGCGGCGACGCCCTGCGCCAAGGAAGGCGACCGCTGCTATGGCTGCCGCATCAGCAATCCCAAAAGCATCTGCCGGGCGCTGGTGGTGCTGGAGCAGAAACCGCTTTCGGTGAAAAAAATGGAGATTTTGCTCCTGGATGAGGTTTTGGGCTATTGACAAAGGGCGCTTTTGTGTGGTATAGTTTTGTTCGTGCCCGAGAGATCGGGCACGGATAGGCGGATGTAGCTCATCTGGTAGAGCGCCACCTTGCCAAGGTGGAGGTAGCGAGTTCGAGCCTCGTCATCCGCTCCATTTCTGGTACCATAGCCAAGCGGTAAGGCGTGGGACTGCAACTCCCTGATCCCCAGTTCGATTCTGGGTGGTACCTCCAGAGCAGAAGACCTGTACACCATAGTGTGCAGGTCTTTTTTGCCGCTGTGGCCCGGAAAAATCAAGGCAGACAAAGGGGTTTGCTGAAATGTACGAAAAATAGGTGCAAAAGCATAAGCTGTTTGGTATAATGTACATAGAGTGCGGCGCCTGCCGCACCGGGCTTTACCGACAAGGGGGAGTTTGTGATGAAAAGAATACTCGCCGGACTGCTGTGCGCCGGCGTTGTGCTCAGCTTGGCCGGCTGCACCGCCAGCCAGCCGCCGCAGGCGTCGTCCGACGCCGATGTGCGCATCGCGCTGTCCATGTCCACGCGCGACCAGTTTTTGACGACCGTGGAGGCTGCGGCGCTCGGCCGGGCCGAGGACTGCGGTGTGGACTGCACGGTGTGGGACGCCGGAAACGACTATGCCGTGCAGATGCAGCATGTGCGGGACGCCCGGAGCCAGGGATATGACGCGCTCATAGTCAACGAGGTTGCGCCCAGCCTGACCCGCGGCATCCTGCGCGAGGCGGGCGACCTGCCGGTGGTCTTTGTCAACCGCCAGCCCTCCATGGAGGAGCTGACCGCAGGCGAGCAGGTCTATGTCGGCTCGGACGACCTGGAGCCCGGCCGCTTCCAGGCTGCTTGGCTCAACGACTATGCGGACGAGAAGGGGCTGGACAGCCTGCGCATCGTTTATTTGACCGGCACCGAGGGGCAGACCTCCACCGACAAGCGGCGCGAGAGCCTGACCCAGAACCTGCGCGTGGACTATGATTTCGTGTACGACTCGACCGCGCAGTTCGACCGGGCCAAGGCCAAGCAGCAGGTCGAGACCCTGCTCGAAGTCGGCCAGGCGTTCGACGTGATTGTCGCGCAGAACGATGAGATGGCGATCGGTGCGGCCGAGGCGCTCGAGAGCGCGGGTCAGGACCTGTGCCCAATCCTGGGCATTGACGGCACCGAGGCCGGATGCCAGGCTGTTTTGGACGGCCGGTTGGCCTTTACCGTGCACCAGTCGGGTGGAGAACAGGGCCGGGCGGCCGTGGATGCAGCCCTTGCGCTCATCCAGGGGCAGGGGCTTGAGACCGTGACCGAGGCCACCCTGAGCGAAGACGGGCTGTCGCTCATGATCCCCTACGCGCCGGTGGACGCGGACAATGCCGCGACGTATCTGGAATAGAAGGTTCCCCGGAGCCGGGCCGCTGACCTGCGGCCCGGTTTTTTGTCCTCTTATCAATTTGCGCGCATTTACTTATATTTTCTGCTGTCTTGTGTGCGGCGGCTGGACAACAGGCTGGACAGGGCTATAATGAGTAACGGAAAAAATATATCACAAAAGGGGAACAAACCATGACAACATCCAAGGCCTGCGCGCTGCCCATCCTGATCACGCGCGTGGCAATCTGTATTTTCGCGGTCTCGCAGACCATGCTCTCGCCGCTTATCACCCGCATTGGCGCGGACTTTGGCCTGGGCCTCGGCGGCTCCGGCTTTTTGTTCACCGCCTACTACATCTCGAACATCTTTTTCTGCCTGGTTACGGGCAAGATCATCGCGCTCATCGGCAAGCGCACGGCCATGAAAGCCGGACTGATCGGCTATGCGCTGGTGACATTTGGGTTTGCGCACGCGCACGCGTTTGCCGCGGCCTGCGTGCTGATCTCGTGCATGGGCGCGCTGGCGACTTTCATTGAGGCTGTCGGCATGGACCTGGTAGACGATATGTCGCCGGTAGACGCGGCCGCCAACCTGACCATGACCCACGGTATTGCCGGCATCGGTATGGTGGGCGGCGTGCTGTACAGCGGCTTGATGCTGTACGCGGGTTATGACTGGCGCGCCATCTACACCATGATGTCCTTTGCCGTCGCGGCGGTCGCCGTGCTGTTCTGCATCATCCGCTTCCCGCGCATGCATGGCTCGGCAGCCGGCGGCTTGGCCGAGCTCAAGCACTGGTTCACCCGGCGAGACCTGTACCCGACCTATCTGGCCCTGTTCCTGTACGTGGGCGCAGAGGGCGCAGTGACCGGATGGCTGGCCACGTTTATGAGCGATAACCTGGGGTATTCCCCGCTGCTCGCCTCGGCCGGCACGGCGGCAGTGTGGGCGGTCGTCACGGTCGGGCGCATCATCTGCGCGGGCCTGGTCGGCGTCCGCTATACTGTGCGCACGCTGGTGTCGTTCCTGTGCACAGTGTGCGCAATCGGCGTCCTGCTCGCGGCGGGCGTGTCCATGCCGCTGCTGTTCTGGATCGCGCTGCTGCTGATCGGTACCGGCCTGTCCGCCCTGTGGCCGCTCATCGCCTCGACCGCCCTGGACGCAGGCAATAACGGCGGCACGGTCATGTCGCTCATTCTGTTCTTCGGCTATTTCGGCGCAGCGGTCATCCCGTATGTCATCGGCTTGGTGGGCGATGCCGCCGGCCTGCGCGTGGCGCTCGTCGCTTCGGCCTTTGTGTTTGCCGCGCTCGGCGCGGTGGTCCGCTTCATGATGCCGCGCCATATCTCGGAAAAGCGCACCGAGGCATGACGGCCCTTCCGCCGGAAAAACAAGAAAACGCCGCCTGCGGGCGGCGCTTTTTTGCTTTTGCCGCATCCGGCGCAGACGGGCGCATATCCGGTCCCCAGGCGGACAAAAAAATTTGAGCTGCGCAACTGTTGGTTGCGGGATGCAGCCAGCGGTTGGTTGGCAGGGGCGGGATGTGGGGATATAATAGAGGCATCACAACCGACAGAGAGGAGAAAGCCGATATGACCTTTGCCGAACGTCTGGCGCAGGCGCGCCAGGAGAGCGGGCTGACCCAAGACGCGCTGGCCGGGATGCTGGATGTCAGCCGGCAGACTGTATCCAAATGGGAGTCCGGTCAGGCGCAGCCCGAGGCCGGGCGCATTGCCGCGTTGGCCGATGCCCTGGGGACGACCTGTGACGCGCTGCTGCGCGATGCGGCGCCCCAGACCGTGCCCGTCCAGATGACCGGGACCAACACCTTTTCCATCGACTGGGCCAGCATGTACCCGATCCTGGGCCGCTATCAGACCGAGATGGACTGCGCGCGCTATGCCCGGCAGTTCCGGGAGATGATCGCCGAGGCGCGGGATACCTACGGGTATACGCTCGAGGATACGGTGCTTGCGCTCAAGGACCTATTCTATCATACCTACCTGGAAATGGATGGGGAAAAATAAGTATTGCCACAGGCGGGGCGCGGGACAGTTTTCTGTTCCGCGCCCCGGAGCGTCTTGTCAGGAATGGGGACGGTGTGGTACAATAAACATACCGCAGCGGCCGCCCTGTGCGGCCGCAGGCAGGGAACAACTGATTGCTCTGACCGGAAGAATGCTCTGAAAGGGAAGGCCTGGATACCGAAAATTTGTTGCGTGCGGCGGGGAGTACGATGCCCTGCGGCGCGGAAAAACTGTGGGCAGCCCTTTTTGCATCCAAGTGGGCTGCTTTTTTTGTGCCCGCCGCCGGGCCGGAGAGGAAACGGAGGAAGCGAATGAAAGAGACCGAGACCCGTATCGCCGTGGTCGGCATTATCGTGGAGGACAAGGACGCGGCCGAGCAGGTCAACGCGCTGCTGCACCAGTACGGCGCTTACATCATCGGGCGCATGGGCCTGCCCTATGAGAAAAAGCAGGTCAACATCATCAGCGTGGTGCTGGATGCGCCGGGCGACATTATCAGCGCCCTGTCGGGCAAGCTGGGCCGCCTGCCCGGCGTCAGCTCCAAGGCGCTCTATACCAAGGCGGGTGAGCGCGAGATGGGCGCAGCCGGGGACAAGGCGTGAGCGGGCAGACGGCCGAGGCCGTCCGGCTGCTGGAGGCGCTCGCGCAGGGCGAGCGCCTGGACCATACCCAGTGGCGCACGCTGCTCGAGGCCCGCACGCCGGCGCTTGCCGCCGAGGCCGCGCAAAGGGCGGCGGCCGTGCGCGACCGCATCTATGGCAAGCGGGTATTTATCCGTGGCCTGATCGAGTTTACCAACTATTGCAAGAACGACTGCTATTACTGTGGCATCCGGCACGGCAACCGGGCCACCAGCCGCTACCGGCTGACCGAGGACGAGATCTTGGCGTGCTGCCGGGCGGGCTATGCGCTGGGCTTTCGCACCTTTGTCCTGCAGGGCGGGGAGGACCCCTACTTTACCGACGCACGCCTGGTACGCCTGGTCTCGGCCATCAAGCGCGAATTCCCGTCGTGCGCCCTGACGCTGTCGGTCGGCGAGCGGCCGCAGGAGAGCTATGCCGCCCTGCGCGCGGCCGGGGCCGACCGCTATCTCCTGCGGCACGAGACGGCCAACGCCGCGCACTATCGCCGCTTGCATCCGGAAAACCAGCGCCTGGAGGACCGCATGGCATGCCTGCGCGCGCTCAAGGCGCTGGGCTACCAGACCGGCGCGGGCTTTATGGTGGGCTCACCCGGGCAGACGCTGGATTGCCTGGCCGACGACCTCGTATTCCTGACCGCGTTCCGGCCTGAGATGGTCGGGATTGGCCCGTTTTTGCCACATCATCAGACGCCCTTCGCCGGGGAACCCGCCGGCAGCGTCGAGATGACGCTCTATCTTTTGAGCCTGGTGCGCCTGGCCCTGCCCGCTGTGCTGCTGCCCGCGACCACAGCCCTCGGCACGGCGGCCGGGGATGGCCGTGAGCGCGGCGTCCAGGCGGGCGCCAACGTGGTCATGCCCAATCTGTCCCCGGCCGGCGTCCGGGAAAAATATATGCTCTATGACAACAAGATCTCCACCGGAAGCGAGGCGGCCGAGTGTCTGGACGAGCTGCGCCAGCGTATGCAGGCCATCGGCTATACGGTCGCCGTGGACCGGGGGGATTTTGCGGGAATATCTGAAGGGAAAGTATAACTGACCCGAAATAGTACGAGAGGAGAAAGAAACACATGTACGATCCCAAATCCACCTGCGCAGACGACTTCATCAACCACGAGGAGATCCTGGAGACGCTGGACTACGCAGAGAAGAACCGCACAAACCGCGCGCTCATCGATAAGATCCTGGACAAGGCGCGCGAGCGCCGGGGCCTTACTCACCGGGAGGCAGCCGTGCTGCTCGACTGCGCCCTGGAGGACAAAAACGAGGAGATTTACGCCCTGGCAGAGCAGATCAAGAAGGACTTTTATGGTAACCGCATCGTCATGTTTGCCCCGCTCTACCTGTCCAACTACTGCATCAACGGCTGCGTTTACTGTCCGTATCACGCCAAGAACCGCCACATCGCCCGCAAAAAGCTGACCCAGGAGGAGATCCGAAAGGAAGTCATCGCCCTGCAGGACATGGGACACAAGCGCCTCGCGCTCGAGACCGGAGAGGACCCGGTCAACAACCCCATTGAATACGTGCTCGAGAGCATCAAGACCATCTACAGCATCAAGCACAAGAACGGCGCCATCCGCCGCGTCAACGTCAACATCGCAGCCACCACGGTCGAAAACTACCGCAAGCTCAAGGAGGCCGGCATCGGCACCTACATCCTATTTCAGGAGACCTACCACAAGGAAAGCTATCTCAAGCTGCACCCGACCGGACCCAAGCACGACTACAACTACCACACCGAGGCCATGGACCGCGCCATGCAGGGCGGCATCGACGACGTCGGCTGCGGCGTGCTGTTCGGCCTGGAGCTATACCGCTATGAGTTTGCTGGACTTTTGATGCATGCCGAGCACCTGGAGGCGGTCTACGGCGTGGGCCCGCATACCATCAGCGTGCCCCGCATCCGCCGCGCGGACGACATCGACCCTGACGTGTTCGACAACGGCATCGACGACGACACCTTTGCCAAGATCGTGGCCTGCATCCGCATCGCCGTACCCTACACCGGCATGATCCTCTCCACCCGCGAGAGCCAGAAGTGCCGCGAGCGGGTGTTGCGCCTGGGCATCTCGCAGATCTCGGGCGGTTCGCGCACGAGCGTGGGCGGCTATGTCGAGTCCGAGTCCGAAGACGAGTGCTCCGAGCAGTTTGAGGTGAGCGACCGGCGCACGCTGGACGAGGTAGTCAACTGGCTCATGGGCATGGGCTATATCCCGAGTTTCTGCACGGCCTGCTACCGCGAGGGCCGCACGGGCGACCGCTTCATGTCGCTGTGCAAGTCCGGGCAAATCCAGAACTGCTGCCTGCCGAACGCCCTCATGACCCTCAAGGAGTACCTGCTGGACTATGCCTCGGCGGACACGCGCCGGAAGGGCGAAGCCATGATCCAGCAGGAGATCGAGAATATCCCGCGCGAGCAGGTGCGCCAGATCGTGCGCGAGCGCCTGGTCGAGATCGAGAAGGGCAACCGGGACTTCCGCTTCTAAGCCGCGGCCAAGGAGGACAGCAATGGGACTGAACCAAACCCCTGCGGCCGAGCGGCCGCACATCAGCTTTTTCGGGAAGCGCAACGCGGGCAAGTCCAGCGTGATGAACGCCGTGACCGGCCAGGACCTCGCGGTCGTGTCGCCGGTCAGCGGCACGACCACCGACCCGGTCAGCAAGGCCATGGAGCTGTTGCCGCTGGGGCCGGTCATGCTGACCGACACGCCGGGCGTCGACGACAGCGGGGAGCTGGGCGCGCTGCGCGTCAAGAAGAGCTACCAGGTGCTGGCCAAGACCGACTGCGCCGTTGTGGTGCTCGACGGCACCGCCTGCCCGGACGCGGACGACTTGGCGCTCATCCGGCGCATCCAGGAGCAGCAGATCCCGCTGCTCGTCGCGGTCAACAAGGCGGACTTGCTGCCGCCAGAGGCGGCCGGAAATTGGCCGCACGCCCAAACGCTCTGCGACACGGGCATCCAGCCGGGGCAGATTCTGGTCGTCAGCGCGGCAACCGGCGCGGGCATTCACGCCCTCAAGGAGCGCATCGCCGCGGCGGCCAAGGGCCAGGAGAACGGCCGGCGCATCGTGGCCGACCTCATAGCGCCGGATGACCTGGTGCTCCTGGTCGTGCCCATCGACAAGGCCGCGCCCAAGGGCCGGCTTATTTTGCCCCAGCAGCAGACCATCCGCGACATCCTGGATTGCGGCGCACAGGCCCTGGTCGTCCAGGAAACCGGGCTTGTCCGGGCGCTGCAATCGCTCGCGCGCCCGCCACGCCTGGTCATCACCGACAGCCAGGTATTCGGCCGGGTGGCGGCCGAGCTGCCGGCGGACATGCCGCTGACCTCATTTTCGATCCTGTTTGCCCGCTATAAGGGCGACCTGGAGACGGTCGTGCGCGGCGTGACCGCCCTGGACCGCCTGCAGGACGGCGACCGGGTGCTCATCAGTGAGGGCTGTACCCACCACCGGCAGTGCGGGGACATCGGCACGGTCAAGCTGCCCGCGTGGATTGCGGAGTACACCGGCAAGAGATTGGAGTTTTCCTTCACCTCGGGCACCGAGTTCCCGGACGATCTGACGCCCTACCGCCTGGTCGTCCACTGCGGCGGCTGTATGCTGGGCGAGCGGGAGATGAAGTACCGCTTGCGCTGCGCCGCCGACCAGCAGGTGCCCATGACCAATTACGGCATCCTCATCGCCTACGTCCACGGCATCCTGCCGCGCAGCGTGGAGGTGTTCCCACAGATCCGGCGCCTGCTGCGCTGACGGCGGGCCGCTGCACAAAAAATCCCCCTGTTTTGCCGGCATATCGGAATACTGCCGGGAAACAGGGGCTTTTTTTGCGCGAAAACCGGCTTTTTTTAGGCCGTGCGCGCCTTGCAATCTGCCCGGCGTATATGATACAATTATTCTTACCAGACTATGCCGGCGTTCCCAAACCGCACGGCAGGGTGATTTTTTGAAATTCGGAGATGGAGCGATACCATGGACTATAATCTGCTCGCGGAAAAGCTGTTTCCGCATATCCACAAGACCCCGGAGGACATCCTGGCGCAGTACCCGGCCCGCGATCTGCCCGAGGGCGCCAAGGTGACCCGCATGGGCCCAAGCCCTACCGGCTTTATGCACCTGGGCAACCTATACGGCGCCCTGGTGGACGAGCGCCTGGCCCATCAGTCGGGCGGCGTGTTCTACCTGCGCATCGAGGACACCGACAAGAAGCGCGAGGTCGAGGGCGGCGTGCAGACCATCATCGACGCCTTTTCCGCCTTTGGCCTGCCCTTTGACGAGGGCGCGACGCTCACAGGGGACAAGGGCGCTTACGGCCCGTACCGCCAGTCCCAGCGCGCCGAGATCTATCAGACCTTTGTCAAGTCGCTTGTGCAGCGCGGCATGGCCTATCCCTGTTTTGCCACCGAGCAGGAGCTGGCCGAGATGCGCGAGAAGCAGGAGGCGGCCAAGGAAAACTTCGGCTACTACGGCAAGTACGCCGTCTGGCGTGACCGTCCGATGGAGGACATCGAGGCCGAGCTCGCCAAGGGCACACCCTATGTCGTCCGCTTCCGCTCGGAGGGCAGCATCGAGCACAAGATCCGCCACGACGACCTGGTCAAGGGCAAGATGGAAGTGACCGAGAACGACCAGGACGTCGTCATCCTCAAGTCCGACGGCATCCCGACCTATCACTTTGCACACGTTGTGGACGATCACCTCATGGGCACGACGGTCGTCGTGCGCGGCGAGGAGTGGCTGGCCACCCTGCCCGTGCACCTGCAGCTGTTCCGCGCCATGGGCTGGAAGGCGCCCAAGTACGCGCACACCGCCCAGCTCATGAAGATCGACGAACAGACCGGCTCCAAGCGCAAGCTGTCCAAGCGCAAGGACCCCGAGCTGGCCCTGACCTACTATAACCAGCAGGGATATCCAGCGCCCAGCGTGCTCGAATACCTGATGACGCTGCTCAACTCTAACTTTGAGGAGTGGCGGCGGGCCAACCCGGACAAGCCCATGAGCGATTTCCCGTTCTCGACCAAGAAGATGAGCGGTTCGGGTGCGCTGTTCGATATCGACAAGCTCAAGGACGTGTCCAAGAACGTCATCTCGCGCATGCCGGCCGAGGCCGTCTATGACGCCGTCGCCGCATGGAGCGAGAAGAACGACCCGGCGTTCCATGCCCTGTTCACCCGGGAGCCGGACAAGACCCGCGCCTTCCTGGCCATCGGCCGCGGCGGCAAGAAGCCCAGAAAGGATATTGCCCTGTGGTCGGACGTCAAGCCCTACATGGATTTCCTGTTCGACGAGCTGTTCCAGCCCGACTACACCCTGCCCGAGCACGTGTCCAAGGACGATGCCAAGGCCATTTTGCAGGAGTTCAAGGCGCAGTTCGACGAGAACGACACCCCGGACGGCTTCTTTGCCAAGATGAAGGCCATTGCCGTGGAGCACGGGTTTGCGGCCGAGACCAAGGCATACAAGCAGGACCCCAGCCAGTACAAGGGCCATGTCGGCGACGTGTCCATGGTCGTGCGCATTGCGGTCGCCGGACGCCAGAACGCGCCTGATATGCAGAGCGTCATGCACATCATGGGCAAGGAGCAGGTCCAGGCCCGCCTGGAGCAGTGCATCGCGGCGCTGTGATCCCAAAAAATTGCTATTCCACTGAAATATAGGGGGTTATCTGAATCTATGGAAGAAGTCAAAAACTTTCTGACCGATATCATTGATGCCGACATCGCGGCCGGGCTCACCGAGCAGATCCACACCCGGTTCCCACCCGAGCCCAACGGCTATCTGCATATCGGCTCGGCCAAGGCCATTTATATCAACTGGTCGATCGCCAAGAAATACGATGGCAAGTTTAACCTGCGCTTTGACGACACCAACCCGGTGCGCGAGGATGACGAGTACGTCCAGGCCATCCAGGAGGACATCCAGTGGCTGACCGGCGAGATGCCGAACGGCGGCATCTTCTACGGCTCGGACTATTTTGAGACCTGCTATGACTGCGCGGTCGCGCTCATCAAGGCGGGCAAGGCCTACGTGTGCGACCTGACCCAGGACGAGATCCGCGCCTACCGCGGCACGCTGACCGAGCCGGGCAAGAACAGCCCGTACCGCGACCGCACGGTCGAGGAGAACCTGCAGCTGTTCCAGGACATGCGCGCCGGCAAGTTCCCGGATGGCTCCAAGACGCTGCGCGCCAAGATCGACATGGCTTCGCCCAATATGAACATGCGCGATCCGGCCATCTACCGCATCGTGCGCGCCCATCACCACCGCCAGGGCGACAAGTGGTGCATCTATCCGCTCTATGACTTTGCGCATCCCATCCAGGACGCCATCGAGGGCATCACGCATTCGATGTGCTCCATTGAGTTCGAAAACCATCGCCCGCTCTACGAGTGGGTGGTGGACAACTGCCCGCTGCCGCACCATCCCAAGCAGCGCGAGTTCGCCCGCCTGAACGTGACCCACACGGTCATGTCCAAGCGCTACCTGCGCCAGCTGGTCTTTGAGCACCATGTCGAGGGCTGGGACGACCCGCGCATGCCCACCCTGTGCGGCCTGCGCCGCCGCGGCTACACGCCGTCCGCCATCCTGGAGTTTGTCCAGCGCGCGGGCGTGGCCAAGGCCGACTCGCTGGTGGACATCAAGCTGCTTGAGCACTGCATCCGCGAGGAGCTCAACGAGACGGCCATCCGCCGCATGGCGGTCACCGAGCCCATCAAGCTCGTCATCACGAACTATCCGGCCGACAAGACCGAGGTGTTCACGCTGCCGAACAACCCCAAGGACGAGACGGCAGGCACGCGCGACGTGCCCTTCACCCGGGAGCTGTACATCGAGAAGAGCGACTTTGCCATGGTGCCGCCCCCGAAGTTCCAGCGGCTCAAGCCGGGCGGCGAAGTCCGCCTGATGGGCGCGTATATCGTCAAGTGCAATGAGGTCATCCAGGACGAGAACGGGGAAATCGTGGAAGTGCGCTGCACGGCCGACCTCGAGACCGGCAACGGCATGCCGGCAGACGGCCGCAAGGTCAAGGGCACCATCCACTGGGTATCGGCCGCGCACGCCATCGACGCCGACTGCTACCTGTATGATAACCTGTTCACGCTGGAAAACGTGAACGACGTGCCCGAGGGCAAGGATTACCTGGATTTCCTGAATCCGGATTCGCTCAAGAAGCTGACCGGCTGCAAGCTCGAGCCGTCGGTCGCTGAGGTGCCCGCGGGCACGCGCATGCAGTTTGTGCGTATGGGCTATTTCATCAAGGACGCAGAGGACGGCCGCTATAACCGGATCGTCACCCTCAAGGACAGCTTCGCCAAGACGCTGCAGGGCAAATAAAGGTAAAAACCGACAAAAGAGCCTCCGTTTGGGGGCTCTTTTTGTGCGCATTGGCGGCAGATGTGCGCTTGTATCCGCCCGCAATCAGTCGTATACTAAAACAGACGGAAAAATTCCAAAATAGAGGGGGAAACTACCTGTCATGAACGATATGACAACCGGCTCACCACTGAAAATCCTCGTGACCTTCTCGCTGCCCATGCTCGTCAGCATGATCTTTCAGCAGATGTACTCGGTCGTGGATACCATCGTGGCCGGACGCTTCATCAGCGCCAACGCCCTGGCGGCCGTCGGTGCATCCTATCCGATTACAACGCTGTTCATCGCCTTTGCCACGGGCGCGAGCGTGGGCTGTTCGGTCGTGGTGGCTCAGATGTTCGGGCGAAAGGACTACGAGGGCGTCAAGACCGCGTCCAGCACAGCCATGCTGTCCATCCTGGCGCTCGCCCTGGTGCTGACCGTGGCCGGCTTTGCGGCCGCCGACCCGCTCCTGCGCATGATCGGCACGCCCGAGAAGATCTTTGCGGCGGCTTCTCTGTATCTCAAGGTCTATCTGCTGGGGCTGGTGTTCCTGTTCCTGTACAACGCGGCGACCTCGCTCTTTAACGGCCTGGGCGACAGCTTCACACCCCTGTGCTTCCTGATCTTCTCGTCGGTGCTCAACATCGGCCTGGACCTGTTCTTGGTCATCGTCTGGCACTGGGGCATCCTGGGCGTCGCCTGGGCGACCTTCATCGCGCAGGGCCTGGCCTCGGTCCTGGCCGTCGGGACCTTCCTCTACCGCGTGCGCAAGCTCAAGAGCGCGCGCAAGCCCAAGCTGTTTGACCGCGCCATGCTGCCGGTCATGACCCGCATTGCCGTGCCGTCGGTCTGCCAGCAGTCCTTCGTTTCGGTGGGCGTGTTCCTCGTGCAGGGCCTCATCAACTCCTTTGGCGAGATCACGATTGCGTCGTTTGCCGCCGCGCTCAAGGTCAACACCTTCGCGTGCATGACCATGAACACCCTGCCGACCGCCCTGACCTCGTTCGCCTCGCAGAACATCGGCGCGGGCAAGATGGACCGGGTATACCGCGGCCTCAAGATCTCCATCCTGATCGCCATGGGCGTCGCGGCCTGCGCCAACATCCTGTTCCTCGTGTGCGGCGACCCGATCATCGGCCTGTTTGCCGACGACCTGGACCGCGCAGCCATCATCCAGGAGGGCATGTTGTTCTTACATATCTGCGCGCCGTTCTATTTCCTCATCGCGGTCAAGAACTGCTGCGACAGTGTGCTGCGCGGCGGCGGTGCCATGGGACAGTTCATGGCGACTACCTTCGCGGACCTGTTCCTGCGCGTCATCATCGCCTATATCCTGGTGCTGGCCTTCCAAATGGGCTATGCCGGCGTGTGCTGGTCGTACCCGATTGGCTGGATCCTGGGCACCGGGCTGTCGGTGATCTTCTTCCGGACCGGCAAGTGGAAGCAGGCCCGGCTGTGAGAGAAAGGAGAGGAACATGCAGCTCAAATGGATTCCAACCGAAAAAAAGCGTTTCCTGCCGCTGCTCCTGCTCGGGGATGAGCAGGAGAGCATGATCGACCGCTACCTCATGCGCGGCACGATGTACGCCGCCTATGACGGGGAGACAGCCGCCGGCGTCATGGTCTTTGTCCGGCTGTCTCAGGATGTGTATGAACTCAAAAACCTGGCGGTCGCGCCTGCGTATCAGGGCAAGGGCGTCGGCAAGTGGATGGTGCAAAACCTGTGCGCGATGTGCCGCGCACGCGGCGCGGCGGTGCTGCGGGTCGGCACCGGGGAGAGTCCGCGCACGCTGGGGTTTTACCAGCGCTGCGGCTTTGCCGAATGCGGCCGGGAGGCCGGGTTCTTCACGCGGTATTACGACCATCCGATTGTGGAGGACGGCGTGACGCTCAGGGATATGAAAGCCCTATAAAATAGAAAGAGTGTCCGGCCTGGGCACTCTTTTTATGTATATGCAAAAAAAATCCCGGAGAAAATCTCTCCGGGATTTGTCTTTTGCTACTTTTCGTTTACTGATGGTTTTGATTTTTCGTGGTAGAAGCTGGATAGCGCATCGGGATATCGGTCTGGTTCAACAGATAGTCCATGCTTGTTTCATAAAATGCCGCAAGCCGAATTAAAATCGAGGTATTGCAATTGGCGTCAGACACACGTGAATGCAACCGAAAGCTGCTATAAGTTTGAATCCAAATATTAACAAAAAAGTCCCCCAAAGGAAAATTACCTTTGGGGGACTGTGCTTTTTAGATACTAGCCTTTGAGTAAAAACTTACGCCTCAGCCTTGATCTTCTTGAGGTGCGCAAAGCGCGGCAGGCCGTTCACCTTCGGGCCTACGTTCTCGCCGTTGATGAGCGGCAGCGCGTAGTCGATGAACTCCTGGGTTACGCCGTTGCCCTCAGCGTTGATCCACTCGCGCGGCACCTTCTTCTCGGTGTTTGCAACCTGAGACAGCGGCAGAAGCTCGATCTCGCACTTGTAGCCGTCAGCGCCGCGGGTGCACTTGAAGCCGGGCATGAAGTCGGTCTTGCCTGCGACAGCGTTCTCAACAGCGGCCTTGCCTGCCATGTAGGACTCGTCCACGTCGGTCTTGGAAGCGCAGTGCGCAGCGCAGCGCTGCAGCAGGGACAGCTCAATGCCGCGGACCTTGACGCCGAGCTCGCTCTTGACCTTGTCTGCCAGCATAGCAGCCAGGCCGCCGAGCTGTGCATGGCCGAAGCCGTCGGTCGCAGAGGTCTTAGCCTCAGAGACGAAGGAGCCGTCGGCGTAGTGGATGCCCTCGGAGACAGCGACCAGGCAGTTGCCCTGCTGCTCATAGACCTTCTTGACGTCGGCGAGGAACTTGTCCATGTCGAAGTCGGTCTCGGGCAGGTAGATGAGGTCGGGGCCGGCGCCCTGCGCGGTGGCCAGGCCAGCGGCGGCGGTCAGCCAGCCAGCGTGGCGGCCCATGATCTCGACGATGCAGACCATGCCGGTGTCATAGACGCGCGCGTCCTGGTAGATTTCCATGCAGGAGGTTGCGATATACTTGGAAGCGGAGGCGTAGCCCGGGCAGTGGTCGGTGCCGAACAGGTCGTTGTCGATGGTCTTCGGGATGCCCATGACGCGGCACTCGTAGCCGGACTTCATCATGAACTTGGAAATCTTGTTGCAGGTATCCATGGAGTCGTTGCCGCCGTTGTAGAAGAAATAGCGGACGTCATACTTCTTAAAGATCTCCAGGATGCGCTTGTAATCGGTGTCGTCGACGTCGGGGTCAGCCAGCTTGTAGCGGCAGGAGCCAAGCGCAGAAGACGGGGTGTAACGCAGGAGCTTGAGCTCTTCGCGGTCTTCCTTGTCGATGTCGAGGAGCTGGTCGTCCAGGACGCCCTTGATGCCGTGGGCTGCGCCCAGGACACGGGTGATGGACGGGCAGTCGAGAGCGGTCTCGATTGCGCCCAGGACGGACGTGTTGATAACAGAAGTGGGGCCACCGGACTGGCCGATGATGCAAGCGCCCTTCAATTCACTCATTTGGAAAAACCTCCTAATGTTTTAAAATAACCTTCACGGGTATTTTGGTACAAAAAAATCATATCATATTGTCTGGCAAAAATCAATTTCTTTTGCAGGCAATTCCAGGCAATTTTTCTGCATGCCGGGTTTTGCAGATTAAAAAAACAAGGGACTTGATTTTGCGCCGTAATACTGGTAAAATAACCATAGCATATCCTGTTCCACCGGAAACAGAATAGATAGTGAAAGGAAGTAATCAATATGCCGTTAGTTACTACTACTGAGATGTTCAAGAAGGCATATGACGGCGGCTACGCTGTCGGTGCGTTCAACGTAAACAACATGGAGATCGTCCAGGGCATCACCGAGGCTTGCCAGGAGCAGAAGGCTCCGGTCATCCTGCAGGTGTCCAAGGGCGCACGTGCTTACGCGAACCATACCTACCTCGTTAAGCTGGTAGAGGCTGCTGTTCAGGAGTGCCCGGACATCCCGATCGCGCTGCATCTGGACCATGGCGATTCCTTCGAGGTCTGCAAGAGCTGCATCGACGGCGGCTTTACCTCCGTTATGATCGACGCTTCTTCCAAGCCCTTCGAGGAGAACGTTGCGCTGACCAAGCAGGTCGTTGAGTATGCGCATGCACATGGCGTTGTCGTCGAGGCCGAGCTGGGCACCCTGGCCGGCGTTGAGGACGAGGTCTGCGTCGAGTCCGGCAACGAGAGCTACACCCGCCCGGAAGAGGTCGAGGAGTTCGTTTCCCGCACCGGCTGTGACTCCCTGGCGATCGCAATCGGCACCTCCCACGGCGCATACAAGTTCACCGCCGCACAGTGCACCCGCAACGAAGACGGCGTCCTGGTTCCGCCTCCGCTCCGCTTCGATGTCCTCAAGGAGTGCATCAAGCGCCTGCCTGGCTTCCCGATCGTTCTGCACGGTTCCTCCTCGGTTCCGCAGGAGTTTGTCCAGATGATCAACCAGTACGGCGGCAGCATGCCCGATGCAATCGGTATCCCCGAGGCCGAGCTGCGTGAGGCTGCAAAGCTGGCGGTCTGCAAGATCAATATCGACTCCGATATCCGTCTGGCAATGACTGCGACCATCCGCAAGTACTTCGCAGAGCATCCGGATCACTTCGATCCCCGTCAGTATCTCAAGCCCGCTCGTCAGGCTGTCAAGGACATGGTTACCCACAAGCTCATCAACGTCCTCGGCTGCAACGGCAAGGCGTAAGGCGTCCCGTACACAGACAATTTTTGACAGGGCACCCTGGTTTTCCCCAGGGTGCCTTTCTGTTTTTACGCGGCCGCTGCCAGCGCGGATAAATTCTGCCTATACCGGCGTTTGCATGCCCCTGCTGCCAGCATTGTGTACGGCTGGCCGGGCGCACGGCGCGCATACTAAGCGCGAGGAGGTGTAAGCATGCGAATACGCAGAAGATGGGCCGCACGCCTGTGTGCGGCCGTGCTCGCGCTCGGCCTTGCGACCGGCTCGGCGCTGGCGGTGCAGTCGCTCGTCCCGGTGGGCCGCGCGGCAGGCATCAAGCTGCATGCCGACGGCGTGATGATCGCCGCGCTCGATCCGGTGGCCACGCCGGGAGGCCAGGCAAGCCCGGCCGAGACGGCAGGGCTGCAGCCCGGTGACAGCATCCTACAGGCGGACGGCAAGACGGTGGACACCAACGCAGGCCTGCAGGAGGCGGTCGCCGCCGCAGGCGGCAAGGCGGTCACGCTGCATATCCGGCGGGACGGGCAGGAGATGGACGTGCAGGTCACGCCGGTCAAGGACACGAACGGCGTCTATCGCCTGGGCGTCATGATCCGGGACGGCATGGCCGGCATCGGCACGATCACCTATGTCGATCCGGAGACCGGCGCGTATGGCTCGCTCGGCCACGGCATCTGTGACGGCGACAGCGGCGTGCTGGTCCCGCTGGCCGAGGGCAGCCTGATGGAGGCCTCGGTGGCGAGCGTGCACAAGGGCGCGGCAGGTGCGCCCGGCGCTTTGCAGGGCGAGTTTAACCTGCAGGAGGACATGGGCACGGTGGAAAAGAACACCGACACGGGGATTTTCGGTGTGCTGACCGACAACCGCTATTATGCGGGCCTTGCGCCCATGCCGGTGGCCGAGGCCGGGCAGATCAAGACCGGCGCGTGTGAGATCTGGTCAAACGTCGCGGGCGAGGCGGTCGGACACTATACGGCCGAGATCGTAAAGGTGTACGGCAAGGGCGGGGAGACCGACCGCTCCATGGTCATCCATGTGACCGACCCCAAGCTCATCGAGGCGACGGGCGGCATCGTGCAGGGCATGAGCGGCAGCCCGGTCGTGCAGGACGGTAAGCTGGTGGGCGCTGTGACCCATGTGCTCGTCGGAGACCCCACGCGCGGCTATGCCGTGGCGCTCGACAAGATGCTGGAGGCCGAAAAGGCGGCCTAGCCGGCAGAGAGAGAAACCGCACAGGACACTTGGAAGCGTGCCGGGACGGCACGCGCTTTTTTTGCAAAAATACCGGAGGCCGGCGCGGTTTTCCGGCCGGGGCCGACCTTCCATCCGGCGCCGCACGCACCCGCAGACGCCGCCGGGCGCGCACGGAGGAAAAGCGGGAAATATTAGAAAACAGGCGGGAAAAAGGCGGATACTTGGCGGGGAATGTCGAACGATGTCGGTAAATGTCGTACGAAAAATGCCTGAAAACAGGAAAAACCCATTGTGCGGGCTGGAAAAATATGGTAAATTAAGGGAGCCGCATGAAAGCGACAGCAGAACAGAGCAAAGGCACAAAGCAAGCAAAAAATTTTGTCAGGAAGGCAGTGAGTGACAACATGGAACGGAACATTCGGGTAGTAATTGCGGACGGAGACAAGGACTTCCGCACGGCGCTTGCGGGCGCTTTGCAGGCGGAGGACGGCATCGAGGTTGTCGGAACGGCGGGGGACGGGCTGGCCGCGCTGGACGAGGTGCGCGAGCTGGCGCCCGACCTGCTGCTCATCGACCTGATGCTGCCCGAGCTGGACGGGCTGAGCGTTGTGCACCGCTTGGTTGACGACGGGCACAAGGTGGGCGTTTTTGTGGTGTCGGCCTTTGCCAGCGACGCGGCTGCGGCCGAGTGCAGCAGCCTGGGCGTGAGCCATTTCCTGCGCAAGCCGGTCAGCGCAGAGGTGCTGGCCAGCCGTATCCGCCAGTGGAGCCTGGCCGGGCAGACGGCGGGCGTCAAGGCGCCCGAGGCCCCAAGCGACCTGGACCTTGAGCTGCGCGTGACCGAGGTCATCCATCAGGTCGGCGTCCCGGCCCACATCAAGGGCTATCAGTATCTGAGAGAGGCCATCATGATGGCAATCCGCGACATGGAGTCGGTCGGCGCGATTACCAAGATCATGTATCCCGGTATTGCCAAGAAGTTCCATACCACGGCGTCCCGCGTCGAGCGCGCGATCCGCCATGCGATTGAGGTGGCCTGGGATCGCGGAGACATTGAAACCCTGCAGGCATATTTCGGCTATACAGTGTCCGGCGTCAAGGGTAAGCCGACAAATTCTGAATTTATCTCGATGATTGCAGACCGTCTGCGTCTCCAGATGCGACGCGGCTGACCTTTTCCACCGCATCGGATCTCCTGGTTGCCTCCGGAAGCTTACCGGAGGCTTTTTTGTGCCCTTTTGTGGGTGTGCCCTCTGGTAATGCGGCGGATTTTGCCGTATAATAGACCCGATAACAAAAATCCGGAAATGCAAGTGCACGAACGCTGTGCAGTTGCGGGAATGAAGAGGTTAACGATGAAACTCATGGTGATTGATGGCAACAGCATCCTAAACCGCGCCTTTTACGGCGTGCGCATGCTGACCAACCACGAAGGCCTGCCCACGAACGCGATCTATGGCTTTCTGTCCACGCTCTTCCGCCTGCAGGACGAGTATGCCCCAGACCGCACGGTCGTGTGCTTCGACGTCAAGGAAAAGACCTTCCGTCACAAAAAGTTTGATTCCTACAAGGCGACCCGCAAGGGGATGCCCGACGAGCTGGCTGCCCAGCTGCCAGTCATGAAAGAGGTGCTGGACGCCCTGGGCGTGACCCGCTGCGAGCAGCCGGGGTATGAGGCAGATGACCTCATCGGCACCATCAGCCGCAAGGCCGAGGCGCAGGGCGACACCTGCCTGGTCGTTACGGGCGATCGGGACAGTCTGCAGCTCGTGAGCGACCAGACCACCGTCCATCTGGTCTCGTCCAAGGGCCGCCAGGATACCAGCCGGGATATCACGCCCGCGGCGTTCCGCGAGGAGTACGGCTTTGACCCCATCCGCCTGATCGACCTCAAGGCGCTCATGGGCGACACCTCGGACAATATCTCGGGCGTGCCCGGCGTGGGCGAAAAGACCGCCCTGAACCTGATCCGGCAATTTGGCACGCTGGACGGCGTCTATGCCAACCTGGATTCGCCGGACATCAAAAAGGGCCTGCACGACAAGCTGGTCAGCGGCGAGCAGGCCGCGCGGGACAGCTACTGGCTGGCCACCATCGACCGTGACGCGCCGCTGCCCCTGGACCCGGCCAGCCTGCCCGAAGCACAGCCCGACCGCGACGCGCTTTACGCGCTCTTGACGCGCCTGGAATTTAAATCCTTCCTGACCCGTCTGGGCCTGAGCCGCAGCGAGGCCGCGCCCCAGGACGCGGCCGTGGCCCGTGAGGAGGTGGAGGACCTGGCGGCCGCGCGCGCCCGGCTGGACGCCCTGGCCGGCTTGTCTGCGGTGCCGGTCTATGCCGCGCCCGGCCTGCGCGCCTTCGCTGTGCGCGAGGCGGAGGGCGTGCTGCTGCTCGCGGCCGACCGGTTTGCGCCGGCAGACTGGGATGCAGTCGTGCGCCGCCTGTTTGCAGGCGACCTGGCGCTGATCATGCACGACGCCAAGCCGACCTATGTGGAGCTGCTTGAGGGCGGATACCCGGCGCAGGGCGTGGCCTTTGACACGAGCATCGCGGCTTACCTGCTCGACCCGACCGCGTCGGCCTATGACCTCGACCGCGTGGCCCTGTCCTATCTCGGCCGTGAGCTGCCGCAGGCCGACCTTGCCGCCGAGGACGCCTTCTCGCCGCTCGGCGCGCGCGACGCATCGCTCGGGCGCATGGCCGAGGCCGTGCAGGCGGTGGCCGGCATCCACGCCGAGGCGGCGGCCCGGCTGGAGGAGCAGGGCATGCACCGGCTCTTCTTTGAAATGGAGATGCCGCTTATGACCGTGCTGGCCGAGATGCAGGTGGCCGGATGCAAGGCCGACGCAGACCAGCTGCGCGCCTTCGGCGACCAGCTCGATGCGCGCATTGCAGCGTTGACCGACCAAATTTATGAGGCCGCAGGCCATGACTTCAATATCCAGTCATCCAAGCAGCTCGGCGAGGTGCTCTTTGACGAGATCGGCCTGCCCGCACGCAAAAAGACCAAAAGCGGCTACTCGACGAGCGCCGAGGTGCTCGAGTCGCTCGCCGGGTATCATCCGATCATCGAGGACGTGCTGGAATACCGCAAGCTGACCAAGCTCAAGAGCACCTATGTGGACGGCCTGCTCAAGGTGATCGCGCCCGACGGCCGCATCCACTCACACTTCCAGCAGACGGTCACGGCGACCGGCCGCCTGTCCTCGGTCGACCCCAATTTGCAGAACATCCCGGTGCGCACCGAGCTCGGCCGCGAACTGCGCCGCATGTTTGTCGCTGAGGCCGGGCGCGTTCTGGTAGACGCCGACTATTCGCAGATCGAGCTGCGCGTGCTGGCGCACATGGCGGACGACGCGGCCATGACCCAGGCCTTCCGCGACGGGCAGGATATCCATGCCACGACCGCCGCCAAGGTCTACGGCGTGCCGGTCGAAGAGGTCACCCCGCAGATGCGCTCAAGCTGCAAGGCGGTCAACTTCGGCATCGTCTACGGCATTTCGGACTTTTCGCTCGCCCAGGACATCGGCGTCACGCGCAAGGAGGCGGCCGCCTTCATCCAGAGCTATCTGGACACCTATCCGGGCGTGCACCGCTATATGGAAGCCATCAAGCAGAGCGCCAAGGAGAAGGGCTATGTAGAAACGCTGTTCGGCCGCCGGCGCGCCCTGCCCGAGCTGAACTCCAAGAACTTTAACCTGCGCGCCTTCGGCGAGCGCGCCGCCATGAACACGCCCATCCAGGGCACAGCGGCCGACATCATCAAGATCGCCATGCTGCGCGTGCGCGACCGGCTGAAGGCCGAGGGATACCGGGCGCGCCTGATTTTGCAGGTGCACGACGAACTCATCCTGGAGGCGCCCGAGGACGAGGCCGAGCGGGCCGCCGCGCTCCTGCGCGAGGAGATGGAGCACGCGGCCGAACTGCGCGTGCCGCTCGTGGCTGAGGCAAAGATCGGCCGCAGCTGGTATGAGACCAAGTAAAGAAAAACGACCGGAAAAGAGAAAGCTGGAATCAACCGATGGAACAAATTGTGTTTGTATGTACGGGCAACACTTGCCGCAGCCCGATGGCCGAGGGGCTGTTCCGTGCGCTGGATGGGGAGGCGCGCACCGGCCTTGCCGCGGCATCGGCCGGGATGTTTGCACATGACGGCCTGCCCGCCTCGGAGAACGCGGTCAAGGCTGCGGCTGAGCTCGGCGCCGACCTGTCCGCCCACCGCGCACGGCAGCTCACCCCCGAAATCGCAAGGCAGGCCAAGTACCTCGTGTGCATGACGGCCGCCCACTATGACCGGCTGGTCCAGGCCATGCCCTGGGCCGAGGACAAGGTATTCACCCTCGCGCCGGACGACATCGCCGACCCCTTTGGCGGCGACCTGGAGACCTACCGCGCGTGCGCGGCACAGCTCAGGGACGCGGTCGAACGGCTTATCGGCAACCTGGAGAAAGGACGTGCATGAGGCAGATCACCGTAGTCCCTATGGCCGAGCGGCATTTGCCGGCCCTGGCCGAGATCGAGCGGGCATGCTTCCACGCGCCGTGGAGTGAGAACGCCCTGCGGGAAGAGCTGGGCAAGGGCCTGTTCCTGGTCGCGGAAGACCAAAACCAGACCGTGTGCGGCTATGTCGGCTGCCAGACCGTGCTCGACGAGGGCTATATCACCAACGTCGCGGTTTCGCCCGATTTTCGCCGCCAGGGCATTGGCCGACTGCTCATCCAGACCCTGACCGAGCGGGCGCGGCAGGCACAGCTTGCGTTTGTAACGCTTGAAGTGCGCGCGTCTAACGCGCCCGCCATCGCGCTGTACACCGCGGCCGGATACGAACCGGTCGGACGGCGCAAGAATTTCTATCGCAGCCCAACCGAGGATGCAATTTTGATGACGTTATATCTGCACTGAAAGGGGAAGATATATCATGTTGTTTGCTCAGAGAGAGGTATTTGTCAGCTATTCCGAACGCGATCTGCATCAGATACAGCAGGCACTCAATCAGGCCGGGATTGATTACAGCATCCGGCAGAGAGACATCCGCCCGCACGGCGGCGCCCGGATGCGCTGGGGCGGCAATCGGGATGCCGCAATCGGGTACCGCATCCTGGCAGACAAGAAGGACGAGGCGCTGGCACGGCATATGATCGGACGGTGCTGCGTGGGGAAGGGTACGCAACAGTAGAGGAGACAGTATGAAAATTTTAGCCATTGAGTCCTCCTGCGACGAGACCGCAGCCGCGGTCGTCGAGGATGGGCGCAAAATTTTATCGAATATCGTAGACTCGCAGGTCGAGACGCACGCCTTATATGGCGGTGTGGTACCCGAAATCGCATCCCGCCGCCACATGGAGGCGGTCGTGCGCGTGACCGACTGCGCGCTGCAAACCGCCGGCATGCAGGCCGACGAGGTGGACGCGGTCGCGGCGACCTGCGCGCCCGGCCTTATCGGCGCGCTGCTCGTGGGCGCGAACTTTGGCAAGTCGCTGGCCTTTGCGCTGGACAAGCCCTTTGTGCCGGTGCACCACATCCGCGGGCATATCGCAGCCAACTATCTGGAGTTTCCCGACCTCAAGCCGCCTTTCCTGACGCTGGTGGCCTCGGGCGGGCACTCGCTGATCGTGCTCGTGCGCGGCTACACCGAGTTTGAGATCCTGGGCGGCACGCGCGACGACGCGGCCGGCGAGGCCTTTGACAAGGTCGCGCGCGTGCTGGGGCTCGGCTATCCGGGCGGCCCCAAGATCGATAAGATGGCGGCCGGCGGAGACCCGGATGTCTACAAGCTGCCGGTCAGCCATGTCAAGGACGCGCCCATGGACTTTTCGTTCTCCGGCCTCAAGACCGCAGTCATCAACCTCGCGCACAACGCCGAACAGAAGGGCGAGGCCATCGACAAGGCCGGGCTGGCCGCCTCGTTCTGCCGGGCAGTCGTGGACACGCTGGTGCCGCGCTTGGCGCATGCGGTCGACACGACCGGCGTGCGCGACGTCGTGTGCGCGGGCGGCGTCGCGGCCAATTCCTGGCTGCGGCGGGCGCTCGGGCAGATGGCGCAGCAAAAAAACGCTAGGCTCTATCTGCCGCCGCTCGCGCTGTGCGGCGACAACGCCGCCATGATCGGCGCGCAGGCCTACTATGAGTTTTTGGCCGGGCATCTGGGCACGCGCGCGCAGAATGCCTTTGCAACCGCCGAGATTACCGAGGAGATTTGTCGAAAAATCCGCTAAACCGGCAAAATGCCTCTGGTAAATTGCCTGCGGATGGGGTACAATAATATTTGGTTTCCCGCAGAGCGGGACGCTGACAGAAAAAACTTATTTTTTTGGGCACGGCGCGCACGCTGGGAAAGGGGTTCCCGGGAATGCGCACCGTGGAGAAGGCTGTGGAAGCCGCCATTTTGCTGCGTTTTTGGAAAACGCAGGGCGCGGCGCGCAAGTGGCCGCGTCAGGGAAAAAAACAAGGAGCGATTTGATAACATGGGTATGACAATTGCGGAAAAAATCCTGAAGGCACATCTGGTGGACGGGGAGATGGCCCCGGGCCAGGAGATCGGGCTCAAGATCGACCAGACGCTGACCCAGGACGCGACCGGCACGATGGCTTACCTGCAATTCGAGGCGATGGGCGTCGATCAGGTCAAGACCGAGCGCTCGGTTGCCTACATCGATCACAACACCTTACAGTCCGGCTTTGAGAACGCGGACGACCACAAGTACATCGGCACCGTGGCCAAGAAGCACGGCATCTACTATTCCAAGGCGGGCAACGGCATCTGCCATCAGGTCCACCTCGAGCGCTTCGGCGCGCCGGGCAAGACCCTTATCGGCTCGGACTCGCACACCCCGACCGGCGGCGGCATCGGCATGCTGGCCTTCGGCGCGGGCGGCCTGGACGTCGCAGTCGCCATGGGCGGCGGCGCATACTACATCCCGATGCCCAAGATGGTCCGCGTCACGCTGACCGGTAAGCTGAAGCCCTGGGTTGCAGCCAAGGACATCATCCTGGATGTGCTGCGCCAGATGACCGTCAAGGGCGGCGTCGGCAAGATCGTCGAGTACGCCGGCCCGGGCGTTGCCACCCTCTCGGTTCCCGAGCGCGCGACCATCACCAACATGGGCGCAGAGCTGGGCGCGACCACGTCCATCTTCCCGTCCGACGAGGTCACCCGCGCATTCCTCAAGGCGCAGGGCCGCGAGGACGTCTATGTCCCGCTGGCTTCCGACCCGGACGCGCACTATGACGAGGAGTACACGGTCGACCTGGACGCCCTGGTCCCGCTGGCAGCTATGCCGCACATGCCCGACAATGTAAAGCCGGTCTCCGAGATTGGCGCGATCAAGGTCAACCAGTGCTGCATCGGCTCGTGCACGAACTCTTCGTACTATGACATGATGAAGGTTGCGGCCATCCTCAAGGGCAAGCACGTCCATCCCGATGTGTCCCTGACCATCAGCCCGGGCTCTATGCAGGTATTTAACATGCTGGCCAAGAACGGCGCCCTGTCCGACATCATCTCGGCCGGCGCGCGCATCCTGGAGTGCGCCTGCGGCCCCTGCATCGGCATGGGCCAGTCGCCCGAGTCGGCCGGCGTCTCCCTGCGCACCTTCAACCGCAACTTTGAGGGCCGTTCGGGCACCCAGGACGCACAGATCTACCTGGTTTCCCCTGAAGTCGCAGCCGCTTCGGCGCTGACCGGTGTGCTGACCGACCCGCGCACGCTGGGCGAGGCACCGGTCATTGAGATGCCCGAGCACTTTGACATCAACGACAGCATGATTATCCCGCCCGCAGAAGATCCGTCCACGGTCGAAGTGCGCCGCGGTCCGAACATCAAGCCCTTCCCGCTCGGCCACGAGCTCGAGGACAGCTATGCCGGCAAGATCGTGCTCAAGACCGAGGACAACATCACCACCGACCACATCCTGCCCGCGGGCTCCAAGCTGCTGCCGTACCGCTCGAACATCCCGTATTATTCCAACTACTGCTTCATCAACGTCGATCCCAAGTTCCCGGCGCGCTGCAAGGAGCAGGGCGGCGGCGTGATCGTCGGCGGCGCAAACTACGGCCAGGGCTCCTCCCGTGAGCACGCGGCCCTTGTCCCGCTGTACCTGGGCGTGCGCGCGGTGCTGACCAAGTCCTTTGCACGCATCCACAAGGCAAACCTCGTCAACTCGGGCATCATCCCGCTGACCTTTGCCGACCCGGCGGATTACGACAAGATCAACCTGGGCGACGTCATCTCGCTGCCGCACATCCGCGAGGAGATCGCGTCGGGCAGCCAGGTCACGGTCGTCTGCGGCGGCCGCACGTTCAAGGCCGACTGCGATGTATCCGAGCGTCAGCGCGGCGCGCTGCTGGCTGGCGGCACCCTCAACTACGCAAAGAAGCAGCACTAATCCAAGGAGGCACTCTATGTTACCCGAAAAGACCCGTGAGCAGTTTGAAAAAGTCGTCGAGAGCCAGCTCGCGCGCATCCAGGCCATGAAGGACCAGGGCGACTTTGTAGATTATTCCAAGCTTGACAAGATCATCATCGGCGTATGCGGCGGTGACGGCATCGGCCCCATGATCACCAGCATGGCCCAGCACGTCCTGGAGACCCTGCTGGCCGACAAGGTCAAGGCCGGCAAGGTCGAGTTCCGCGTCATCGATGGCCTGACCATCGAGCGCCGCGCCGAGCTCGGCTGCGCCATCCCGCCCGACGTCATGGAAGAGCTCAAGGCCTGCCATGTCATCCTGAAGGGCCCGACCACCACCCCGCGCAAGGGCGATCCCTGGCCGAACGTCGAGTCGGCGAACGTCGCCATGCGCAAGGCGCTCGACCTGTTTGCAAACGTGCGCCCGGTCAAGGTGCCCGAGCTCGGCATCGACTGGACCTTCTACCGCGAGAACACCGAGGGCGGCTATGCCGTCGGCTCGCAGGGCGTGCAGATCGGCGATGACCTGTTCATCGACTTCACGGTTGCAACCTCGCAGGGCTGCGAGCGCATCGCGCGCCTGGCGTTCGAGTACGCGCACAAGACCGGCAAGAACCGTGTCTCCTGCGTCACCAAGGCCAACATCATCAAGACCACCGACGGCAAGTTCCTGGACACCTGCCAGAAGATCGCCGCCGAGTATCCGGACGTCGTCTTTGACGACTGGTATATCGATATCATGACCGCAAAGCTCATCGATGACAAGCGCCGCCGCGATTTCAAGGTCTTTGTCCTGCCCAACCTGTACGGCGATATCATCACCGACGAGGCGGCCGAGATCCAGGGCGGCGTGGGCACGGCAGGCTCTGCCAACATCGGCAAGCGCTATGCCATGTTCGAGGCCATCCACGGTTCGGCGCCGCGCATGGTCCAGGAGGGCCGCGCCAAGTACGCCGACCCGTCCTCTGTCCTGCGCGCCTCGGTCATGCTGCTCGAGCACATCGGCGAGATCGAGCTGGCCAATAAGCTCGACCGCGCGCTGGACATCTGCATGTTCGAGAAAAAGAAATACGTCATCACCGGCCGCGACACCGGCGCGACCGCGCAGGAGTTCACCGATTACGTCCTCGAGACCATCGCCTCGCTGTAAGGCAGGGCATAGAACAGGAGGGCCGTCTGGATGGGGACCAAACAGAATGTATCCCGTGCGGTGATCCAGCGCCTGCCGCGCTATTACCGCCATCTCTCTGCCCTGCGGGCGCAGGGCGAGACGCGTATTTCCTCCCGCATGTTGGCCGAGATGCTGGGCCTGACTGCCTCGCAGATCCGTCAGGACTTCAACTGCTTCGGCGGCT
Source organism: Candidatus Butyricicoccus avicola (assembly GCA_019119435.1). Classification (GTDB taxonomy): domain Bacteria; phylum Bacillota; class Clostridia; order Oscillospirales; family Butyricicoccaceae; genus Butyricicoccus; species Butyricicoccus avicola. The sequence continues at coordinate 3,185 of DWWZ01000119.1, read as the reverse complement.
TTGGCCAGCAGGGATATGGCTACAGCATCGACAAGCTGTGCGAGGGCTTGGAGGAAATCATGGGGCTTCGGTGCGCGCATACCGCCGTCCTGGTCGGTGTGGGCAACCTGGGCCGCGCGCTGCTCAAAAATTTCAATTTCGAGAGCAACGGGTTTCAGCTCCTGTGCGCGTTTGACAGCGACCGCACGGTCGTGGGGAGCGCCGTCGGCGACGTCACCGTGCGCGATGTGTCCGAACTCTACCCCTATGTGGACCAGCACAAGCCGGATATCGCGGTGCTGACCGTCCCACATGCCTGCGCCCCCGCGCTGGCGCAGGGGCTGGTGCGGCATGGCGTGCGCGGCCTGTGGAATTTTACCGGCGAGGACCCGGCTATTGAGGCGCTCTGCGTGCCGGTCGAAAACGTCCATTTTTCCGATAGCCTGATGACCCTGTGCTATCAGGTCAACCAGTTTGAGGAACAGATCCATTCACAGCCATAAATGCAAAATCCGCTGTCCCAGCAAGGGGCGGCGGATTTTTTTGTGCCGCGGTGTCAGTCGTCGCCGCGCAGTAGCTTGTCGGCGTAGGCGTGCAGTTCATCCTCGGTGTGGATGTTCTGGCTGCGGTGGCCGATCATGCCGCGGATATAACTCGGCAGGCTGGTGTAATAGTTGAAGATCTCCGGGCTGGACGTCAGCATTTCGCCCAGGTTTTGATAAGTTTTCATGGCTTAGTTCACCTCGCACTCTAGTGTACCCCGGGAAATGGAGTTTTACCCCTTGACAAATCCGTATGAATGATTTATTGTATTAAGTGCACAGTACAATAATATAATAATACGAAGGAGGATCTTTCATGGAAGCGATTGCACAAGAGCGGAGGCGATTTGTCGGCCTGGATGGCTTTTCGCTCAAAGTGTTCGCGCTGCTGGTCATGACCATGGACCATCTTGCAGCCTATCTGCCGGCTGGGGCGGGCATCCCGGCATGGTTCCATCTGGTCGGACGCTTTGCGGCACCCTTGTTTGTCTTTTTGTGTGCGGAGGGCATTTTTTATACGCACAGCCGCCGGCGCTATATGCTGCGGCTGTATATCGGCTGGGTGCTCATGACGCTGGGCAATTACCTGGTCAGCCTGTATTTTGCCCATCCCGACGGGGTGATCTTGACGAATGGCATGTTTGGCACGCTGCTGCTCGTCGTGCTCACGGTGTCGTCGATCGAGTCGCTGCGGGCTGGCCGGCGTGCGCAGTCGGCTCGGCAGATCTGGCTGGGTATCGCGGGGCTTGCTTACCTGGTGGTCTCGGCCGCGCTGCAAATTGGGATTTATCTGGGTCTCACATCTCTGGTGGATCCGGTGACCGGCACGCTGACTGACAGCGCGCTGCTCCCAGTGGCTCAGCGGCTTGCGCAGGCAACCTCGTTGTTGTTGCCTAATCTGGTCACGGTGGAGGGCAGCTTTTTGTTTGTCGCACTCGGTGTGGCGCTCTATTATCTGCGCCGCTGGAGGCTGGCGCAGATCGGAGCCTTGGCCGTACTGTGCCTAATCCAACTGTTTGCGGCCCCCGCAGAATGGCTGGTCGATGTATTTATCTTCCTGACCGCTGTCCCGATGTGCCTGTACAACGGGAAACCTGGGGAAAAACGCCACAAATCGCTGTTCTACTGGTACTATCCTGCCCATGTCTATGCGATTTATGTGCTGGGCTATGTGCTCATGGTACACCTAGGTGTTGGGTGGTGAGCAAAAAAAGCCGTCCGGTTGCATGCCGGACGGTTTTTGAGGTTATTGGATGTGTTCTTGACAAAAGTCATCGACAACGCGGAAGCCCATCTCGCCGGGGGCGGCCAGACGATAGGTGCGGATGCTTGCGCTGTCGGTTGTTGGGCACAGGCGTTTTTCCGGTTCCAGCCGGAAGCAGACCGCTTGTGCGTGGGGCCGCTTTGTCATTACTGCATCACCTCGGACACAGTATGCCCGGTATGCGGCCGGGGTATGCGCACCGCTTATTTTTCAAAATCTTCAAACGGATCGTCCAGCGCCTGGGACGTGCTCAGGTCATACGGTGTGGTCTGGTAGACATAATAGTTGAGCCAGTTGGTGTAGAGCAGCTGGCCGTGCGAGCGCCAGGTGACCTTGGGCTCTTGCGTCGGGTCATCGTTCGGGAAATAGTGACGCGGGATCTGCGGGTTGAGACCGCGGCTCAGGTCGCGGAAATATTCCTGCTTGAGCGTGTCGCGGTCGTACTCGGAGTGGCCGAATACAAAGATCTGCCGGCCGCCGCGTGCCTCCACGATGTAGACGCCGGCCTCGTCCGAGACCGAGAGCAGGCGCAGTTCGGGGTGCTTGGTGATGTCAGCCGCGCGCACCTCGGTGTGGCGGCTGTGCGGGGCGTAGAAGACGTCGTTGAAGCCGCGCAGCAGACACTCGGTTGGCACCAGGACTCGGTGTTCGAAGATGCCGCTCATTTTTTCGGGCAGGACATACTTCGGGACGTGATAGTGATGGTACAGCCCGGCCTGCGCGCCCCAGCAGATGTGCAGCGTGGAGTGGACGTGCGTTTTGGTCCAGTCCATGATCTCGACCAGCTCGTCCCAGTAATCGACCTGCTCGAACTCCATCAGCTCGACCGGCGCGCCGGTGATGATAAAGCCGTCATAGCGGTTGTTGCGGATGTCGGCAAAGGTCTTGTAAAAGGTGAGCAGATGATCCTCGGGTGTGTGTGTGGACTTGTAGGTCTCGGTCTGCACCAAATCGATTTCGATCTGCAGCGGTGTGTTGGATAGGCAGCGCAGGATCTGGGTCTCGGTCGTGATCTTGAGGGGCATGAGGTTGAGCAGCGCGATACGCAGCGGGCGGATGTCCTGCGTGATGGCGCGGTGCTCGGTCATGACAAATATATTTTCGGATTCCAGCACGGCACGTGCCGGAAGACTGTCGGCAATTTTAATGGGCATAGCAGCAAATCTCCTTTGTCGGAATGATTTTAGACTTTATTATTATACCGCAGTGTATAAAAGAATGGAAGCAGGAGAAGCTTGAAGATGGGAGAAAGGTGCTGTGTCCCTTGACGGCACAGGGAGAAAAATGAAGAAAATGGAAATTTTCCGTTGACATTTGACCGAATGCATGATATTATAACAAAGTCACATATATGTGTGGCGGCCCGGCAGCCCGATCTGCCAACAAAGAACGGCATCTTT
>DWWZ01000118.1 GCA_019119435.1 Candidatus Butyricicoccus avicola | reverse complement strand
TGCATGACATTCCCTCCATTCGGTCATATTTCAGGACGGATAAACGGATGACTGGCAAAACATCTAAACTTATTACAGAAATTATACCATATTTCGTATAAAGTGGCAATAAAAACGCGGTGGAAGGAAAGAAATTTTGCAAGAATCGTGCGGCGGGCCTGCACAAAAAATACGCCGCCCGCAGGCGGCGTATTGGGAAGTTTTCCGTCGGAGCCTTACAGCGTGCGCACAAGATTGACCATCTCGACCGCGCTCTGTGCGCAGTCAAAGCCCTTGTTGCCGGCCTTGGTGCCCGCGCGCTCGATGGCCTGCTCGATGGTGTCGGTGGTCAGTACACCGAACAGGACGGGCACGCCGGAAGACAGCGAGACCTGCGCGATGCCCTTGGACACCTCGGCGCAGACATAGTCATAGTGGCTGGTGCTGCCGCGGATGACCGCGCCCAGGCAGATGACCGCGTCATATTTGCCGCTGTGCGCCATCTTGGAGGCGATCAGCGGAATTTCAAACGCGCCGGGCACCCAGGCGACATCAATGTCATCGTCCGAAACGCCCATGCGGACCAGGCCATCCTGCGCGCCTGAAAGCAGCTTGTTTGTGATGAACTCGTTAAACCGCGCGGCGACAATGCCGATCTTGACGCGCTCGGCGGTCAGTTTTCCCTCAAATACATGCATAATCGATCGTCCTTTCTTTGTCCGGTGTCCCGGCAGTCTTGCAGCTTAATAGTTTAGGATATGGCCCATACGCTTTTGCTTGGTCTGGAGATAGAACAGGTCATAGGGCGTGGCCGCGACCTGGATGGGCACGCGCTCAACGATCTCAACGCCGAAGCCGTCCAGGCCGTAGACCTTCTCCGGGTTGTTGGTCAAAAGGCGCAGCTCCTTGGCGCCCAAGTCCTGTAAGATCTGGGCGCCAATCCAGTACTCGCGCAGATCGGGCGCAAAGCCCAACTTGACGTTGGCCTCGACCGTATCCAGGCCCTTTTCCTGCAATTCATAGGCCTTGAGCTTGTTGATCAGGCCGATCCCGCGGCCCTCTTGGCGCATATAGAGCAGCACGCCGCGGCCCTCGCGCTCGATCTGGGTCAGCGCCGCCGCGAGCTGCTGGCCGCAGTCGCACCGGGCGGAACCGAACACGTCGCCGGTCAGACATTCGGAGTGCACGCGGCACAAGAGCTGCTTGCCGTCGCCGATTTCGCCCTTGACCAGGGCTACATGGTGCTCGCCGGTCAGGTCGTTGACATAACCGTAGATTTGGAACTCGCCGAAGCGTGTCGGCATCTTGGCGCAGGCCTCGCGCACGACGTGCTTGTCGTGGCGGCGGCAGTAATCCTGCAAGTCATGGATGGTGATGAGGGTCATGCCCCACTGTTCGGCGTGTGCGCGCAGCTCTGCGCCGCGCATCATGGTGCCGTCGTCGCGCATGATCTCGCAGCACAGGCCGCACGCAGGCAGGCCGGCATGCCGCATCAGATCGACCGTGGCTTCGGTGTGGCCCGGGCGGGTCAGCACGCCGCCGCGGCGCGCCACCAGCGGGAACACATGGCCCGGCCGGCGGAAGTCGTCGGGCTGGGCCGCGGGATCGACACACTTGCGGCAGGTGTAGCCGCGCTCGGCGGCCGAGATCCCGGTCGAGGTATCGACATGGTCGATCGAGACCGTGAAGGCGGTCTGGTGGTTGTCGGTGTTGACCTTTACCATCTGTTCAAGGCCCAGGCGGCGGGCGACCGCCTCGCTCATGGGCGTGCAGATGAGGCCCTTTGCGTATTTGGCCATGAAATTAACGTTCTCGGTCGTGGCAAAGCGGGCCGAGCAGATCATATCGCCCTCGTTCTCGCGGTCCTCGTCGTCGGTGACCAGGATGATTTTGCCCTGGCGCAGATCTTCCAGCGCCTGTTCGATGGTGTGTTTGGCGTACATGGCAGTGGTTTGCCTCCTCCTTGGGTGATCAGTAGCCACAGCGGGCTAGAAATGCTGCGGTGATGCCCGTCTCGGGCCCCTTCAGCAATTTTTCAACGTATTTTCCAATGCAGTCGGTCTCTAGATTGACCATATCGCCTACCCGGCGGGCGGACAGCGTGGTCTGGCCTTGGGTGTGTGGGATGATGGAGACCGAAAAATCATGCGAGGAAACCTGTGCGACGGTCAGGCTGATGCCGTCGATGGCGATCGAGCCCTTCTCGACGACATAGCGCAGCAGGGCGGGCGCGGCCTCGATTGTATACCATACGGCCGGGCCATCGGGCCGGATACGCGTGACCCTGCCTGTGCCGTCAATGTGGCCGGACACGATGTGCCCGCCGAAGCGGCCGTTGACCGGCATGGCGCGCTCCAGATTAACCGGGCTGCCCGGGCGCAGCGCGCCGAGCGATGAGCGGTCCAGTGTCTCGTGCATGACATCCGCGGTAAATTGCGATGCGGTAAACGAAGTGACCGTCAGGCACACGCCGCACACGGCGATGCTGTCGCCTATGTGGACATCGTCCAGCACGGTGTGGGCCGCAATGGTCAGGACAGCGGCATCCGGCCGCCGGACGATGGACTGGACGCGGCCAACTTCTTCTACAATTCCGGTGAACATGGGAGGACCTCGCTTTCGAGCAGTAAGTCATCGCCCAGGTGGGTGATGCGCGGGGATGTCAGGCGGAAGGCGCCGTCCGGATAGAAGACGCCGCGTCCCTGGACTGGGGACTTGGCCTGTGCGCCGCCGAACAGCTTGGGCGCGATATAGGCTTGGACGCGCTGCACGATACCTGCCTGGAGCGCCGACCAGTTGAGCGTGCCGCCGCCTTCTAGAATGATGCTGTCCACGCCGCGCGCGCCCAGGGCCTGCATGAGGGCAGGCAGATCGACCTGCCCTTGCTCTGTGGCGGGGACAGAAAGCAGCTCGCAGCCCGCGTCCAGATAGGGTTGGCACAGGACGGGATCGGTACAGCAGGTCGCGATGATAGTCCGAGGGTTGCCTGCCGTCCGCACGAGCCGGGCGGACAACGGGGTAGACAGGCGGCTGTCGCAGACAATGCGGATGGGATCACGGCCACCGGGCATGCGGCAGGTCAGCAGGGGGTCATCGGCGAGCACAGTCCCAACGCCGACCAGGACAGCGGCAAAACGGTTGCGATCGCGGTGTACTTGGCCCCGGGCGGCCTCGCCCGTGATCCAGCGGGAAGCGCCCGTGTGCGTCGCGATCTTGCCGTCCATGGTCATGGCATATTTCATCATGACAAAGGGGGTTTTGTGCTGGATATAGTGCAAAAACGGTGCATTCAGCCGGTCACATGCCGCGCGCAGGACGCCCTCGGTGACCGAGACACCATGCTCCCGCAAAATGCGCACGCCGCCCCCGGCGACCAGCGGGTTGGGGTCGGGAGAACCGACGACTACGCGGGCAATGCGGTGCTCCAAGATGGCATCAGTGCACGGCGGGGTCTTGCCATAGTGGCAGCAGGGCTCGAGCGTGACGTACAGGGTAGCGCCGGCCGGGTCCTCGGTGCAGTGGGCCAGCGCGTCGCGCTCGGCGTGCGGCCCGCCAAAGTAGGCGTGATACCCCTCGCCGATGATCCGGCCGTCCCGCACGAGGACTGCGCCGACCAGCGGGTTGGGATTGACCCGCCCGGCGCCGCGCGCGGCCAAGGACAGGGCGCGGCGCATGAAATCAAGATCTTGCGCAGATGGATTCATGGAAATATGCCTCACTTCCAGCAAAAAAATAAGCCCAGAACAGTGCGTTCAGGGCAAAACAAAAAAACCGGCATTCAGACCGCGATATAAAAAGCCCTGGAATACAAGATTCCAGGGCAAAAAATACGGCGAAAAATGCGCACAGATTGGAAGAAATACCAATCTGGCGGTTCTGTCATCTTCTTTCATCCAGACTATACTGTCGGCCTCGGAGTTGCACCGAATCATGCCTTGCGGCTCGTGGGCTATACCACCGGTAGGGAATTGCACCCTGCCCTGAAGATGGGTTGTTTACTTAACGAGGCCAGTATACGCCCAGACATGCGCTTTGTCAAGCCCGAGTTTTTTAGAACGCTAAAATCCGGATCGGATACAGCAATCGGCCTGGAATAGAGCCCATTGACACAGGTCGTGAAGCATGTTATGCTATGAGTTAGAAATAACTAACCTTGGAGGAATGGTTATATGATTACCTATGTTTTGACTGCATTGATTGTGCTGATCTGCATGTATGCAGGCTACAGCTACATCAAAAAGCTGCGCAAGGGCGGCGATTGCTGCGGAGAGCGCGAGGCAGCGGAGAAAAAGGTGAAAGTAGCAGACCGGGATGCGCGCCATTACCCATATACGGCTACGCTGTCCATTGAGGGGATGATGTGCACAAATTGTGCGAGAAAAGTAGAAAATGCCTTCAATCGGCAGGATGGCGTGTGGGTAAAGGTAGATTTTGCTGGGCGCAAAGCGGTAGTGCGCATGAAGCAGCCGATGGATGATGCAAAACTGCGGCGAATCGTGCGGGAGGCGGGCTATACGGTTTTAAGGATCGCAGATAAACAAGGATACTAATTTGGATATAAAACTAGAAATGACTTGCGCGGGGATGCAGAAAAATATCGATCGGTTTTAATCTAGACCTTCATGTGGACATGAGAAATATTTTGTTATAAAGATTCGTCGATTCGGCTGCATGTTTGGGAAAATACTGTATGTGGTACAAATGCCTGCGCTTGGGAGAAAGAGGTGCAGGAGAAAGAAAAAGCGCCGCTTTCTTGGTTAGTTTTCCTAAATCATGGAGATGAATTTATGGCATATCGCCGAATCCAAAGAAGTACAAAGTGCGGTGCGCTACTTATATTATATATTACACCGTATGGGAGATGTCGCCAAAGATACCGCAGGACGGCGCCGGTAAGCAAAATGAATCATACAAAACATAGGATAAACCGAATACAAATGAAAAAAACGTACATTAATATATCAAAAGCAGATTCGGCTACCCCAAAAAAAGATTTTTGAGAAAACGAAAAAAAAGATTGACTTTGTCGTAATTCCGTGATATTCTAAATAAGCTGTCGATACGGACGGCATCACATAGAGGCGTTTCGGACGTGTTCCGAAAACCTTTCAAAAAATTTTGTGAAGAACGAAAAAAACTTCTTGACAGAATCAAAACTATGTGATATTCTATATAAGCTGCTTCGAGAGAGACAGCAAAAAAGAATTTTGTACCTTGTAAATTAAACAACGAGAAGCTTGAAAGACGAACCTGAAATTCCTTTTGGAAATACCCAGAAGAGACGGTGGAAGTCGTAAATCCACCAAAAACAAGACGACAACGTCAGACTCTAAAGTCGATTAAATGAACTTCGGTTCTTTTAATACAATATTTAGAGAGTTTGATCCTGGCTCAGGATGAACGCTG
>DWWZ01000117.1 GCA_019119435.1 Candidatus Butyricicoccus avicola | reverse complement strand
TACCGCAAATTACAACATTAGAGTTTTCAGAAAAGATAAAAGCACCTGCATCTTCTGATGTTGCGCCATAAGTAATCGTTTTTCCATTCATGTCTAATGTAATGGATTTGTTCTTAATTGTGATGATAGTTTTCAACGTAGTATCATCTAGTAATTTTACTACATCATCGGTCTGAGCGGCTTCAATGGCAGCTTCCAGTGTAGCATACTGCGCATCACCCACCTCGGCAACCATTGTTTCCTCTGCGGCGGTTTCGCTGTCGGTGGTCGTTTCGGCCTCTGCGGTGTTTTCGCTGTCGGTGGTCGTCTCGGTCTCCGCGGTGTTTTCGTCGCCGGTGGTCGTCTCGGCCTCTTCGGTGTTTTCGTCGCCGGTGCCCGTCTCCGTCGAATCGTTTTCCATGCTGGAGTCCTGAGTATCATCCTGCGATGTACCCGAATTCGAGGTGGTGTCGGCTGCCACGGGCTCTGTCTCAGTGCTGTCATCCAAGGCCAGCGCGGTGGCCGGGACCATGGACAGCATCAGGCAAAGCGAAAGCAAACCGGCGAGCAATCGTTTTTTCATGTTGGTCTCCTCCTTGTTAAAATATATCTATATCAAACGCGGGATGCAGCGTCGGAGATAGGACGCACCGCGATTATTTTTGGGGTTCCGCGTTTCGCCGCTGCCAGACGATATTCTCCCAGGGGAGGACAGCCGGCGATAGAATGCAATAGCTGGAAGAATGAACAATAAAACTATGTATTCCTAAAATAAGGAGCGAAAAAAGCGCAGACAAACCCTCATGGTCCGAGCCGCGCATGAAAACAGGATACAGCAATAGACCTGCTAGGGGAAAGCCTCGTGCGCTGCTGGAAAATGGGGTGGGAGGCCGCGGCCGTCCGCCCGCCGGAAAGCGAGGATCGGCGCGCCGCGCGTTATCATTTGTTAAAATTCAGTCACAGCGATGGTTTCCTGCCAGTTTTCTGGGGATGCAGAGCAATAGACGAAATGTATATTTTATCTACTTCTATGAGCAAAAACTATAAGCAGGTAATATTTTCAAGATTATAGTAACATTTTTGGAACACGATTACAAGGGGATTTTACACAAACAGGAAAAAACGGGGAGACCGGGGCGCTGCCGCGCGCCAGCCAAACCGGCGGATGCGCCATGACGGGCAGTCGGGGCGGGCAGCGCCTTTGTCGTGGTAAGAAATCCGCGCAGCAAAAAAGAGAGGCTAAAACCGCGCTTTCTTGCGATTGAAGCCTCTCTTGTGGTACGCCCGACAGGATTTGAACCCGCAACATTCAGAACCGGAATCTGACGCTCTATCCAATTGAACTACGGACGCTTGTGCTTAATTATTATAGCAAATCCCACTGGTTTTGTAAAGCCCTTTCGGGCATACTTTTCTCAGAAGGCGGTATATCAGCCGCCTTGCGGACCGATTTATGAGAGCGGGGGAGTTTTATGCACAAGACAGTGCGAGGATGGCTGCTGGATCTGCTCGCCGACCTGGGCGGCGGGCTGCTCTATGCGGTGGGGATCGATACCTTTGCCCGCACTGCGGACTTTGCGCCGGGCGGCATCTCCGGCCTGGCGCTCATCGCCGATCATCTGTGGGGCCTGCCCGTCGGCCTCATGTCGCTCGTGTTCAACGTCCCGGTGGTCCTGCTCAGTTTCCGGCTGCTCGGCAGGCGGTTTCTGCTGCGCAGCCTGCGCTCCATGCTGGCCTGCACGGTGTTCATGGACTGGGTCTTGCCGGCCGCCGTCACGCCGTATGGGGGAAGCCCCCTGCTCGCGGCGCTGTATTCGGGCGCCTGCCTGGGGGCGGGCATGGCCCTGTTTTATATGCGTGGCTCGTCCTCGGGCGGCGCCGATTTTTTGATCGTGTCGGTCAAGACGCTACGGCCCCATCTATCAATTGGCGCGGTGGGCCTGCTTTTGGACCTTGTGGTCATTTTGTTGGGCTGGCCAGTGTTCGGCGACGTAGACGCCGTGCTGTACGGCGTGCTCTCAACCGCCGTCAGCTCGATCGTGATTGACAAGATCCTGTATGGCATGGATGCCGGAAAACTGTTAGTTATCATCACGACGAAGGGCAGGCAGGTGGCCAGCCGGATCGCGGCGGAGAGCGGCCGCGGCTCGACGATGCTCCGCGCCGCCGGCAGCTACACCGGCACCGCGCGGCAAGTCCTGCTGTGCGCGTGCAGCAAGTCGCAGGCGTTCCGGGTGCGCGCGTGCGTCTATGAAGTGGACGCCGCCGCGTTTGTCATGATTGCCGAGACCAGCGAGGTGTACGGCGAGGGCTTCCGCCCGGCCGGCGGATGAAAAGCCCCGGCCCCGTATGACCGGGACCGGGGCTTCTTCTCATTCGGGGCCGCTGTATGCCAGCTTGGCAAAGGCCTCGGCATCAATCGGACGGGAGAAAAAATATCCCTGGGCGATATCGCAGCCGAGATCGCGTAGCTGGTCGGCCTGTGCGCGGGTCTCGATCCCCTCGCACACGGTCGTGATGTGGAGCTGGCGGGCGAGGTCGATGATGCTGTGCAGGATCACTTGGCTGCGCGCGTCCTGTGCGCCGTCTGACAGGAAGTCGCGGTCCAGCTTGAGCTCGTCGATGGCCAGCTCCCGGAGCAGGTTGAGCGACGAGTACCCGGCGCCGAAGTCGTCCATGGACAGAGAAAATCCCATCTGGTGCAGGCCGCTGATGACCGCCGTGATCTCATCGGCGTTGTTGGTGGCAAGGCTCTCTGTGATCTCCAGGATGATATACTTGGGGTCGAGCGCATACTTGGCGACCAGGGCATGCACGGTCTCCAGGTAGTGCTCCTGATAAAACAGCAGCCGGGACTGGTTGACAGAAATCGGCACGATGGGCAGGCCGGCATCCAGCCAGGCGCGCTGATAGCGGCAGACCTCCTCGAGGATATACAGATCGAGCTGGGTGATAAAGCCGTTCTGCTCAAAGATAGGGATAAAGTTGCCAGGCGGGACGAGCGAGCCGTCCGGCTTGCGCCAGCGCACCAGGGCCTCGGCGCTCACGATACGCTCGGTGCGCAGGTCATATTTTGGCTGGAGATAGGCGATAAATTCATGGCCCTGCAGGGCGGCATGCATGTGCTGTTCGACCGTGTTTTTATACTGCGCGCGCTCTAGAAGGGCGTGGTCATAAAAGGCATAGTGGTTGCCGTGCAAGTTTTTCACCTGGTGCAGCGCGGCGGCTGCGCGGTCCTGCAGCAGACCGACGTTGAGGTTGTCCGAGAACATTTGGTTGATCTTGATGCCGCAATAGCAGTGGATGGGATGGCTTTCGCCCGGGATCAGCTCAAATGCGCTGACCGCATCCATGATATCGGTCACGCGCGTGCGGATCTCCTGCATATCCTGGGTGTGGAGCAGAAAGCCAAACTGGTCCGCAAAGCGGTGGTAATACAGCTCGTCCGGCCCGAGCGCGCGGGCCAGGATGCTGGCCACGCCGCGCAGCAAGCGGTCCCCGACGGCAAAGCCGAACGAGGCGTTGATAAACTTGAACCCATGCAGGTCGAGCAGCACCAGCGTGTAGTTTTTGTCGCGGGAGAGCTGCTCGGCTGCAAGCTCCATAAATTTATTGGTATTGTATGTGCCGGTGATATCGTCGTAGTAAGCCAGATGTTCAATCTTCTGGGTGCTGGCATAGCGGATGTGGCTGGTGTACAGCAACAGGGAGGTGAATACCAAGATCAGCAGCAGCGTGGTCGCCACGAACACGAACATCATCTGCCGGTAGCCCTGGTTGATGTACGAGGCGGGCACGACGCTGACGAGGTACCAGTCGTTATAGCTGAGCGGGCCCAGCGTCCCCCAGTATTTCTGCCCGTCGTCCGTAAACGAGAAGGTATAGGACGAGCCGGACTGGACAGCCTGCTGCAGCGCCTGATAGGTCACGCCGTCAAAGGCAATCTCTTCAAAGAAGTTGGCCTTCTGCTGCAAAATATCATCGACTGCGAGCACGATATCGCCATTTTGACGCACGACAAGGTTGAGGCCGTGCGTGCCGAAAAGCGGCTGCTGGATGATGGCGGAGAAGGAGTCCACCTTGCGGGAGGCGGTCATCACGCCGATGATTTCCTGCGCATTGTTCGTGACAGGCGTTGCGTAGATGACCACATCATCGGCCGAAAAGCGGTCTGAGCCGATATCGGACAGGCTGAGCTCGCCCGCCATGGCGTGTTGGACGACCGGCTGGTCGGATACGTCCTGCCCGAGATAGATGGAGCCGTCCAGATCGACGATGGTCGCTTGGTAGTCCCGGTTGACAAAGGCCATGCGCACAAAGGGATTGCGGTTATTCTCAGCCTGCAGCCTGGAGACGATCGTTTCCTCGTCCAACGTCTCGTCAAAAAAAGCCGAGGCGGCCTGTACGGTCAGCAGGTCCCCCTCGATTTGCTTTTCGATCGTGGCACGGCACTGGTTGGAAATCTCGCCGAGATACTGTTGAGTCTGGTCCTGCAGGACGAGGTTGATCAGATGCATCAGCACGGTGGCTGTTATGATGCAGACTGCCATCATGCAGGCGGCGATAATGGTCATGGCGCGGATCTTTTGCCGTGGCAGATTTAAATGTTGCAAGTGATTTTCGTTTCTTTTCATATAGGAAATCCTCTTCGCTTTCCCTGGAAGCTGCGCAGGGAACACGCTGGCCCATGCACAAACATGTAAATTTGCTTGCGAATATTATGCCATATTTTTGTGATTCTGTCAAAACAGAAGCGGGGCGAAGGGATGTGTGTGGGGAGCAGGGCAGGGATAGCTGCCGCGCAATCAGAGCAGGACAGAGGACGTGTATTCAACCTTGATGCTGCCATCCCGGGTGCGGCTGAACTTGGCTTTGTTGCCGCTGCCGTCGTCAAGCGTCATCTTATCCAATTTATATCCGGTGAAGAAGTCGGCGGCGGGGCCCTCTGCAAATGCAGACCAACCGGAGGGCTTGGGGGATATGAATTGGGCGGATGGGGCCGGATCTGGCGGAGGCGAAGCGGGTGCATAGTCTGTACCGGCCATTTTGGCATCTTGGATTGCATGGTAATTGGCTGATGGTTCCATGATGTAACCCTCCTGTGAGTGGATTTTTTGGGGGTGGTGCGGCGCACAAATATAGGATAGCATACAGCACGGCCGGATGAGGGCGATTTGTGACGGGTGCGCCGGACTAAACGGGCCGGACATAAAAGACATAGGCAGCATCTTGAATTTGTAAGGAGACTATGATAAAATTGTAGAAAATA
>DWWZ01000116.1 GCA_019119435.1 Candidatus Butyricicoccus avicola | reverse complement strand
ATCCAATAATACCATATTGTTATCACTGCAGTATATAGCAATAGGACTACCATCCAGTTATGAACGATAGTCCTACTGCTGGTTGCCTTTTAAACTACCAGCGGGAACTCTCCCTTGGTGTTGATGTCCATAGGACGGACTTTGATTTTATCGTAGTTCTCTGCGTAATCATATCAAAATTATCTAGCCTGCTCAAAAGAATAGAAGCACTCATCTCTGAGTGCTTCTGCATATTTATAGGATGTATTCAAGCGATATTCATTGGCCTATGGCCGGGAACACAAAGTCGAATTGGGACTTGTTTTTTTTGCCGAGCGTCCCGCTCTCGCCGGTGCATGCAAACGCAAACCTCATCCTTCCCAGATGAAGTCCTCTGCCTCCTCCTGAACCGACGGAACCCGGATCTTTTTGACCATCTTATAGTGGATGCCCTCAGGCTTTTGGACTTCCCCCTGGTTTTCAAACCCATACTTGGCATAAAAGCCGCGCGCCCTGGCATTCTCCTTGGCCACATAAGCGCACAGGTAATCTTTGCCCAGCCCGCGGTAGACCGAGATGGCCTGTCCCAAGATCTGCCCGCTCATCCCTGTGCCGCGGTAATCCTCGGCAATTACGAACGATCCGACCTTCCCAACCTGCGGTTCGCTCTGGTCGCACACATTCAGCCGCACCAGGGCGATGGCCTGGTCCTTGGTCGTGCCGATGGTGACCGCACGGGGGCAGGCCGCAGCCATGGCGTCGGTATCAGCCATCCAGGCTTCTTCATCCAGCATCTCGGTTGAACCGTATGCATTGCGGTAAAACTCCCGGGCAAAACCGCGCAGCAGCGCCCGGTCCGCCTGGCTGCTTGGGTCGTATGGGCGGTACCACGCCTGTACCGTGCGCGGGACGCCCTTGCTGTTGGTCCAGCCGAGCTTGGCAAAGGTGGACAGTTCTTCGGGCAAGTGGGAGGCATCATTCCAGTAGATTGGGCGGATCTGTTCCCCCTCAATCTCGAACTTGGCCACACAGGTATTATCGCCCCAGCCGATTTCGCCGATCTGCTCCGGCGCATAGCCCAGCACCCGGCACAGGATCGCGCGGATAGCCGTTCCGTGCGTGACGATCACGATTTCTTTGCCGTCCCACTCCCGCGCGAGCTGCCGGACGCCGCCCAGCACCCGGTCTCCGGTCTGCATGACGGTCTCCCCGCCCGGCACCTCACAGGCCCATGGCCGTGTCTGCCAGCGCGCAAACATTTCGGGCGCAATGCGCGGCAGGACTTCCCAGGTCTTGTCCTCCCACTCGCCCATATTGATCTCGCGCAGCACCGGGCGCAGGCGCACCTTCATGCCCTTGCGGTCGGCAATGGCCTTGGCTGTATGGCGTGCACGATAGAGGTCAGAGGCGTAGACTGCATCCAGCGGTACATTGGCAAAGCGGTCCGCCAGATACGGGAGCTGCTTAAGGCCGCGTTCGGTCAGCAGGCTGTCGTACTGTCCATGGCAGCGGCGGTATACATTGCCCTCGGCCTCGGCATGGCGGACCAGATATACCGTTGTCATACCTGCACCGCCCCGGTCAGCTCGGTCACTTTATCCACGCCATGCTGGTCCATATAGTCCTTGAGCTCTTCGAGCGCCTTGACCGGCGCCATCGGGTCTGCAAACATTGCCGTGCCGATCGCAACCGCATCCGCGCCCGCCAGCATTATCTCTGCGATATCGCGTCCTGTACGGATGCCTCCCATGCCGATGATCGGCACGTCGACCGCACGGCGCACCTGATAGACCATGCGCACGGCGACCGGGAACACAGCCGGGCCGGACAGACCGCCCATGACATTGGACAGGATGGGCCGACGGGTGTCTACATCGATGCGCATGCCGAGCAAGGTATTGATCAGGCTCAGGGCGTCCGCACCCGCCGCGACTGCCGCGCGGGCAATCTCGGTGATATCGGTGACATTGGGGCTGAGCTTCACAATCAACGGCTTCTTCGCATACTTTTTGGAGGCTGAGACCACTTCCTCGACCATCTTGGGCTGGGTGCCGAACGCCATGCCGCCGCACTTGACATTCGGACAGGAGATGTTCATCTCAATCAGATCCACATCGGCATCTGAAATCTTCTCGATCATGCCGCAGTACTCTTCGACCGTATTGCCCGATACATTGGCAATGATTTTGGTATCATACTGGCGCAAAAATGGGATCTGCTCCTCGATAAAGCGGTCGATGCCCGGGTTTTGCAGGCCGACACAGTTCAAAATGCCCATCGGGGTTTCGGCGATGCGCGGCGCAGGATTGCCCAGGCGCTCGGTGGGGGTCAGGCCCTTGACGCCGATGCCGCCGAGCTCGGACAGGTCAAAAAATTCCCCATATTCGTGGCCGAAGCCAAAGGTGCCCGAGGCCGTCGTGATCGGGTTCTTGAGCTCTACCCCGCAGATATTTACACGCAAATCCATTACCAAACGACCTCCTTGCTGTCAAATACCGGGCCATCCTTGCAGACATGGCCATACCGCACGCCTTCTTGCCCTTCCTTGAGCTTGAGCTCGCAGGCACAGACCAGGCATGCGCCGATGCCGCAGCCCATGCGCTCCTCCATCGACACCTGGCAGGGCACACCCTGTGCCTCGGCGATCTGGGCCACCGCGCGCAGCATGGGCTTGGGCCCGCAGGCGCAGACCGCTGTCGCACCCGCAATCTGGGCCTTGAGCACGTCGGTCACAAAGCCGTGCTGTCCATAGCTGCCGTCATCGGTGCACACATAGGTCTCGCCCACTTTGCGGAACGCATCCTCTAAAATAACCGCTGGCCGGCTGCGGAAGCCCAGGATAGCTGCTGGCTGTGCGCCCATCTCGCGGGCGGCGCGCATGGTTATGAGCAGGGGCGGCACGCCGATGCCCCCGCCGACAAAAATGGGCCGTGCGCCAAGTTCCTGCATGCGGAAGCCGTGGCCGAGTGTGCCCAGCACGTCCAGCAAATCGCCCGCGCGGCGGCCTGCCAGCCACTTGGTGCCTGCGCCCTTGACCTGAAACACCAGGGTCATCTTGTCCCCCTCCACGTTGCAGATCGAGATCGGGCGGCGCAGCAGGTTGCCCTCGCCGCAGGTGATATGAACAAATTGGCCAGGCTGCGCCTGCAGGCACAGGACCGGCGCTTCCATCGTCAATGCAAAAAGGCCCGCTCCAACCTCGTCATTGCCAATGACACGGCAAATTTCCTGAGTCGCCATATGGTATCCTCCTGTAAATATGTATTTCTTATCATCCATTGTATCCGAAAACGCTAGAGAACGCAAGCGCCGCAGCGCGATATCCCGGCAATTCCCATCGCAATCCAGCAAAAAGCGGCTTCTCAAAATGAGATGCCGCTTTTGTAACAGGATCAGAGATCCTGCCTTAGATATCATTGATATCGATCATCTTGCACTTGGAAATCTCCATACCGCTCTCCATGCACTCGAGCAGGGCGTTTGCAGTGTCGATGGCGGTCAGGCACGGGATGGCGTGCTCGGTCGCCGCACGGCGGATCTTTACGCTGGCGAGCTCCGGATGACGGCCCTTGACCGAGGTTGAGATGACATAGTCGACCTCGCCGTTCTCGATCATATCCAGGATATTCGGATGCAGCTCAGGCTCAAACGCATTGTAGACCACATTCGTCGCAACCATGGCATTGTTGAGTGTGTTGGCCGTGCCGCGGGTCGCGTACAGCTCATAGCCCAGCTTTTCAAACTTCTCTGCGATCGGGATGGCCTCCTGCTTGTCAGCCGGGCGCACGGAGATAACCACCTTGCCGGTCTTCTTGTGCATAGAATAGCCCGCGCCCAGCAGGCCCTTGTAGAGCGCTTCCTTAAAGTCCTTGGCGACGCCCAGCACCTCACCGGTGGACTTCATCTCGGGACCGAGCTGGGTGTCCAAGTCGCGCAGCTTCTGGAAGGAGAAGACCGGTACCTTGACCGCATAGTAGTCGCGCTCCGGATACAGGCCGGTGCCGTACTCCATGTCGCGCAGCTTCTCACCGAACATGCAGCGGGTCGCCAGGTCAATCATCGGCACGCCCGTGATCTTGGAGATATAAGGGACGGTACGGGACGAGCGCGGGTTGACCTCAATGATGTAGACCTGGTCGTTATACAGGACAAACTGGATATTGACAAGGCCCAGGACCTTGAGGCTCTTGGACAGCGCGCGGGTGTACCGGATGATGGTGTCCTTGTGCTTGGAGGAAATGTGCAGGGAGGGATACATGGAGATCGAGTCGCCCGAATGGACGCCGGCGCGCTCAAAGTGCTCCATGATACCCGGGATCAGGATGTCTTCGCCGTCGCAGATGGCGTCGACCTCGATCTCGCGGCCCATCATATACTTATCGACCAGCACAGGGTTCTCAACCTTATGGCGGGTGATGACCTGCATATATTCCCGGATATCCTGCTCACTGTAGGCAATCTCCATGCCCTGGCCACCCAAGACATAGGACGGACGGACGAGGACCGGATAGCCCAGGCGGTCCGCGACCTTGACGGCCTCATCCTCGGTGAACACAGTCTCTCCCTTGGGGCGCGGGATATGGCACTCCTCCAGGATCTCGTCGAACTTTTCACGGTCTTCGGCCGCATCAATCGACCACGCCTGGGTGCCCAGGATCGGCACGCCCAGTTTTTCCAGGTGGGCTGCCAGGTTGATGGCGGTCTGGCCACCGAACTGTACGATGGCCGCGTCCGGCTTCTCGGCATTCACGACGCCCTCCACGTCCTCGGGCGTCAGCGGCTCGAAGTACAGGCGGTCTGCCGTGTCAAAGTCGGTGGAAACGGTCTCTGGGTTGTTATTGATAATAACGGTCTCACAGCCCAGCTCTTTGAGGGCCCAGACCGAGTGGACCGAGCAATAGTCGAACTCGATACCCTGACCGATACGGATGGGGCCGGAACCCAGAACCAGTACCTTTTTCTTACCGGTGGACGGCTTGACCTCGTTTTCGTCGTCAAAGGTCGAGTAATAGTACGGGGTCTCTGCGTCAAACTCTGCGGCACAGGTGTCAACCGTCTTGTAGACCGGCAGGCGCTTGAGGGCGCCAACCTGCTTGCCGGAAAGCTGCTCGATGGTCTTGTCCAGGAAGCCCATCTTCTTGGCACGCAGATAGAGATCCTCAGTCAGTGCAGAGGCCTCTGCCAGCTCGTGCTCCATGTCTACAATGTTCTTGTAGCCGTTGAGGAACCAGGTGTCGATCATCGTGATGTCATGGATTTCGTCGATGGTCATGATGCCGCGGCGCAGCGCCTCGCAGATAACCAGCAGGCGCTCATCGTTGACCGTCGCGACGCCAGCTTTGACTTCCTCGTCCGACCAAGCCTTGAGCTTGGGCATGATAAAGCTGTCTAGCTTCATCTCAACGCCGCGGATGGCCTTCATCATGGCCTGCTCAAAGGACGGGGCGATGGCCATGACTTCGCCGGTCGCCTTCATCTGGGTGCCGAGCGTATTGTCGGCATATACGAACTTGTCAAACGGCCAGCGCGGGAACTTGGCAACGATATAGTCGAGCGTCGGCTCAAAGCAGGCATAGGTCTTGCCCGTGACCGCGTTCATGATCTCGTCCAATCCGTAACCGATGGCGATCTTGGCGGTAACCTTTGCGATCGGGAAGCCGGTCGCCTTGGATGCCAGTGCGGACGAGCGGGACACACGGGGGTTTACCTCGATGACCGCATACTCAAAGGAGTCCGGGTTGAGCGCATACTGCACGTTGCAGCCGCCCTCGATGCCAAGCTCGGTGATGATGTTAAGCGCCGAGGTGCGCAGCATCTGATATTCCTTATCGGACAGCGTCTGGCTGGGCGCGACGACGACCGAGTCGCCGGTGTGCACGCCAACCGGGTCTACGTTCTCCATGTTACAGATGGTGATGGCGTTGCCCTTGCTGTCGCGCATGACCTCATACTCGATTTCCTTCCAGCCGGCAATGCACTTTTCGACCAGGATCTCGTCCACGCGCGAGTACATGATGCCGGTTGCGGCGATCTCGCGGAGCTGGTCCCAGGTATAGGCAATGCCGCCGCCGGTGCCGCCCAGGGTATAGGCCGGGCGGATGATGACCGGCAGGCCGATCTCCTCGGTAAAGGCGACTGCGTCCTCGACCGTGTGCACGACCTTGGAGGCAATGCACGGCTCGCCGATCTTCTCCATCGTATCCTTGAACATCTGGCGGTCTTCGGCCTTGGCGATGGTCTCCGGGTTCGCGCCCAGGAGCTTGACGCCGTACTCGTCCAAAAAGCCGTCGGCCGACAGGTCCAT
>DWWZ01000115.1 GCA_019119435.1 Candidatus Butyricicoccus avicola | reverse complement strand
TCCCATTTGGACACGGTCTGCCGCACGACATGCAGCCGGCTGGCAAGCTCCTCCTGCGAGATGCCCTGCTTCTGCCGGGCTCGCTTTAAATTTTCACCGAACATAGCGTTCGCCTCCTTTTCCTGCCCCATTGTACCGCAGCGCTGGCCGTTGCGGCAAGCAACGCAGCGTGACATCGGCAGGATCACGGCGGTCACCGGCCGTCCTGCACCACCGCGCAGGCAAACGGGAAATCCATCTGCGCACAGGGGAAGCCGACCGACAGCGAGGTGCCAAAGCCGATGAAAGCCTCATGCCGCCAATGCGCGTCCTGCACGCCGTAGGCCCCCGCTGTGCCGTCGTGCAGCAAGTGCACGGTGACCGGCCGTCCCAGCCGCTCGGACAGCGCATCGCGCAGCACATGGTCATACCGCGCCCCAAGCAGGCGCAGTTTGCCGTATCCGCCCCGCTCCACCACGCAGCCGTCCTGGACATAATTTGCCACGCTGGCGATGACCGTCCGGCAGGCCGCGCCGCTCTGCCGGTCCAAGTCCACGAGGGCCTGGACCATGTGGTCGTGCAGCTCCGCAGCCGCCTGCCGCTCTTCCGCGTCGGACGGGAAAGTCCACTGGGTCCACTGCGCGGGGATGGCTTGCTGCACGTGCAGTACGGGCCGGCCCGCCTCCCGGCGCAGTGCGCCGCGCTTGATATAGCTGTGTCCAAAGTCCACGACCAGTGCCTCTGTCTCCCGGCGTGCGGCGTAGCGCGCCGCGCCGAGGAGCGATACCAGGCCGGGATGGGGCGCCAGGCGCACCCGGGCGCCGCCCAGGCCGCGCCCGGCACAAGCCAAGCGTACCCGGTCCACAACGATCTCGCCCAGCCGCCCGCTCAGCAGGCCGCCCGCCAGGCAAAAGCTGTCTACGCCGCGCCAGTACTCCCACTGGGCCGCTGTCCAGTCCGGCCGGACGGCCGGGCCGCCGCCCCGGCGGAGCGTCCATAGGATGTCTGCAATGTCGTCTGCGATGGCCTCCGCCACCGCGCGCGCCCCGCCGGCCCGCGCCGGGTCGTCCAGGCACCGCGCAAAGGCCACGCGCCAGTCTCCATCCGCGTGTTCGCCCTGTGCGCGCAGGAAGGCGCACACCTTCCTGCCGACCGTCTCGGACGAGCAGCGTGCCTTGGCCGTATCTGCCGCACCCGAGAGCGGCAGCAAATTCAGCGAGGCCTTTTGCAGCAAATAGCCGTTTTTCAAAAAGGGATTGTCCAATGCCTTGTCTCACCGTCCGATCGGTCTGTGCGCCCGGCGCTGTATTTACAAAAGAGCGGCGCATTTTCATACGCCGCTCTTGCCTCATTTGGTGCGGGTAACAGGACTTGAACCTGCACGTCTGGGACACCAGAACCTAAATCTGGCGCGTCTGCCAATTCCGCCATACCCGCATGGATTGCTTTTCTATTATACGATATGCTTCCCCATTTGTCCAGCACCGGACGCGGAAAAACTTTTTTTGCCATCCCCGATTCCTGAAATTCTATTTTTTTGCGCAAATATGTGCATTTTCACCAGCATATTCTTATTCTAAAAATAAATTACAATTTATAAGCAGTTTAATTTTTAGGCATCTTTGATAAGATACGAATAATGATGTACACTTTAAAAAAAATTTACAACACTTTGTTAAGATAGCATCATTCTAAAATACCCGTCACAACATCTTGATGCAGGAGGCATAGGCATGGCACTAGACTACAAAGAAATCGGCCGGCGGATCGCACAGCGCCGGCGCGATCTGAAACTCAAGCAGATTACCGTCAGCGAGCGCGCTGGCATCAGCGACAAATACCTTTCCAACATTGAGCGCGCCATCTCCATTCCCAGCACCGAAGTCGTCATGCGTTTGGCGGCGGCCCTCGACACCACGCCGGACACCTTCCTTGTCGGCACCGCGCCCGACCCGGCGAACCAGGAGTGGCGTGTCGTCGCGCAGCGCCTGCGCCCCATGACGCCCAGGCAGCTCGAGCTGACCGCCCATTTCATCGACTGGGTCATCCGCGAAGAAGTTTAACCGGATCTCCCCGCCCGACCGGCCCAAAGCGGCTGGCCGGGCGTTTTTTGCCCTGTTTCGCTCCCTTCGGCAACTGTTGTCTCTATCTCGTACTGTATTTTTGTACAAAAATTATTCACAGTATTTGTACTATATATACAAATTGTGCCTTCCATCTTTGGATATTTCATCTAAAAACATAGTTGTATTTTTGTATAAAATAGATATAATCTAGAGTACCAGGTTAAGCCAACCTGGGTGTTACCAACTTGATGAAATGACGGAGTATAAAGGAGGCATCCTCAGATGCGCAAAAAGTTTAATTATATGGAAGAACTCGGCAAGGTCGGCTATTCGGTCGCCATGGCCAACCAGAGCTACCTGTACCCAGAGCTTCTGGAGGAGCAGCGCCGCCGCCGTGCCGGCCTGTAAGTGAAAAAAAGAAAAGCCGCCCGATGGGCGGCTTTTTTGCTGTCAGCGCACGGCCCCGAACGCACCCGCATTTTTCTGTTCGAGCACGCGGATCATGTGATAGAACAGGTCGTTGACCGGGGTCGGCACACCAAGCCTGCGCCCCAAGCGGCACAGGGTGCCCGAAAACATCTCGACCTCGGTGGGCCGGCCGGCCTCGATGTCCTGTAAGGTGGACGGCTTGCCCCAGGCGGGCGTGCACTTGGCGCGGGCACGCTGGCGGATGAGATCATCCTCGCCGAGGTCGATCCCGCACCGGTTTGCCACGGCAATGACCTCACGGCAGGCTGCCTCTCGGATCCAGTTGGCGTCGTTGCCGTCCTCATACCAGGCGGCATACGGGATGCCCAAGATGGCGGCCGACTGGTTCTCGCTGACGTTGGCCATGAACTTGACCCAGATCTCGCGCACCATGTCTGCGGGCACCTCGTAGCGCAAACCGGCGCGCTCAAACAGTGCGCACACGCGCGCGGTGCGCGGCGTGATGACCGGGTTCTTGGCCTCGCCAAAGTAATAGGTGCCGGCCGACTCATCATAGGTGCACACGCCGTCCTGCATGGTGACCGCGCGGCGCACCATACCGTAGAGCACATGATCCCAGCCGTAGGCCGCAGCCAAAGTCTCGTCCGAGGAGATGCCGTTGAGGAAGGAGATGATGGTGGTCTCCGGGCCGACCTGCCCTGCGATATCGCGCACGGCGCTCTCCAGCCCGCCGAACTTGACCGCGACCACCACGAGGTCGGCCGGCCCGGTCTGGGCGTCCGGCGGCACGATCTGGAAGCGGCACGGCTCACCGTTGATCACCACGCCGTCCCGCTCCAGCCGCTCGCGGCGTGCGCCGCCCGCGATGACGCGGAAATTGTCGTATCCGACCGCCCGGCACAGCTCGCGCGCGACCGAGCAGCCGATCGCGCCCAGGCCAATGAGCGCCACCGTCTTGATTTGCTGCATAAAAAACTGCCTCCTGCTGCTTTTTTCCTATGATAGCACAGCCGTCCCAAAAAATCCATGCCTGCCGTGCGGCCCGAACGGTTCCCGCGGGCGGCCGTGTGTGTTATAATGGAACCATCCCGGATTGTATCCGACACTGGAGATTACACATGAAAAAATTGACTTTTGGTATCCTGGCCCATGTGGACGCGGGCAAGACCACGCTGTCCGAGGGCCTTCTCTATCTGACCGGCGCCGTGCGGCGCCTGGGGCGCGTCGACCATCAGGACGCCTTTCTGGACACCGATGCCATCGAGCGCGAGCGCGGCATCACCATCTTTTCCAAGCAGGCGGTCTTCCCGCTCGGGCCGGATGTGCAGGCCACCCTGCTGGACACACCCGGCCACGTCGATTTCTCGGCCGAGATGGAGCGCACCCTGCAAGTCATCGACTATGCCATCCTGGTCGTGAGCGGCACCGATGGCATCCAGGGGCACACGCTGACCGTCTGGCATCTCCTGCGGCAGCGCCGCATCCCGACTTTCCTGTTCATCAACAAGATGGATCTGCCGGGCGCCGACCGCGCCGCCCTGCTGGACGAGTTGCACGCCCAGCTCTCAGACGGCTGCATCGACTTTTCGGGCGACCCTGACGCCATGTACGAGGCGCTGGCCATGACCGACGAGTTCCTGCTCGACCGCTATCTCGCGGGGGACCCGCCGGACGACGCGCAGGTGCGGCGGCTCATCGCCTCGCGCGCGGTCTTCCCCTGCTACTTTGGCGCAGCACTCTCGCTTGCGGGCGTGCAGGCCTTTGCCGATGGGCTGGCCCGTTTCACCGAGGTCCCGGAGTATCCGGCAGCGTTTGGCGCGCGCGTCTTTAAGGTCTCGCACGATGAGCAGGGCACACGCCTGACCCATCTCAAGGTCACGGGCGGCAGCCTGCCTGTACGCATGCAGCTCGCAGGCGAGACCCAGGGCGAACCCTGGCAGGAAAAGGTCAGCCAGATCCGCATCTACTCGGGCGCGCGCTTCCAGCCGGCCGACCGCGCGGACGCCGGGACCGTATGCGCCGTGACCGGGCTGACCCACACCTATCCCGGCCAGGCACTCGGAGCCGACCCAGGCGGCGAGCCGCCCGCGCTCGAGCCGGTGCTCACCTACCGCGTCGTGCCGCCTGCTGGCTGCGACCATCACACCCTGCTGCGCAGCCTGCGCCTGATCGAGGAGGAAGACCCTCTGCTGCGCGTGCTGTGGAACGAGGCACTGGGCGAGATCCACGTGCAGCTCATGGGCCAGGTGCAGCTCGAGGTGCTGTCCCGCCTGCTGTCCGAACGGTTCGGGCTGGACGTCACCTTCGACCAGGGCAATATCGTCTACAAGGAGACCATTGCCGCCCCGGTCATCGGCATCGGCCACTTTGAGCCGCTGCGCCATTACGCCGAGGTCCACCTGCTTCTCGAGCCCGCCGCGCGCGGCAGCGGCATCACGCTGGACACGCGCTGCCCGGCCGACCGGCTGGACCCGTCCTACCAGCGCCTTGTGCTGACCCATCTGGCCGAGCGCAGCCATCCGGGCGTGCTGACCGGCGCGCCGCTGACCGATGTCAAGATCACACTGCTCGCCGGGCGGGCGCACGTCAAGCACACCGAGGGCGGCGACTTCCGCCAGGCGACCTACCGCGCCGTGCGGCAGGGCCTGATGGGCGCCGAGAGCGTGCTGCTTGAGCCCTACTACGCCTTCACCCTGCGCGTGCCCCAGGCCGCTGTCGGCCGGGCCATGACCGACCTGCAGCGCCTGAGCGGCACCTTCGAGCCGCCCGCCATGCAAGGCGAGTTCTCCATCCTGACCGGCGAAGCGCCGGTCGCCTGCCTGCGCGGCTACGCCGCCGAGGTCGCGGCCTATACGGGCGGGCGCGGCCAACTCTCGTGCACGGTCGCCGGCTACCGGCCCTGCCACAACGCTGACGAGGTCATCGCCGCCACGGGCTATGACCCCACCCGCGACGTGGACAACCCGCCGGACTCGGTATTCTGCTCCCACGGGGCCGGCCACGTCGTGCCGTGGAACGAGGTGCCCGCGCACGCCCATGTCGATTCCGGCCTGACGCTCGCGCCCAAAGACGAGGCGCCTGCGCCCCAGCGGGCCGCGTCCTGGTCGGGCGGGCGCGGTCTGGACGCCGAGCTGGAGGAGATCTTCGTGCGCACCTATGGCCCCATCAAGAACCGCGGCCTGGATGCCTTTCGCCAAAGCGTGCGGACGGCCGCGCCGGACGAGGGCCAGATTTCGCGCGTGCGCCCCGATGACTACCTGCTCGTGGACGGCTACAACATCATCTTCGCCTGGGACGACCTCAAGGCGCTTGCCGCCGAGGACCTGGACGCCGCCCGCAGCGCACTCATCCACCTGCTGAGTAACTATCAAGGCGTCAAGAAATGCCATCTCATCCTGGTCTTTGACGCCTACCGCGTCAAGGACAACCCCGGCTCCATTGAGAAGGTACACGGCATCCACGTCGTCTACACCAAGACGGCCGAGACCGCCGACATGTATATCGAGAAGGCCTCCTACGACCTGTCCCGCGCCCACCGCGTCAAGGTCGCAACCTCGGACGCGCTCGAACAGGCCATCATCCTGGGCCATGGCGCCGAGCGCATGTCGGCCAACGAGCTGCGCTTCGAGGTCGACCAGGCAGCCGCACAGATCCAGGACTTCATCCGGCGGCATTCCCCCTCTTGACCAGTCCGACTTCCAGCGAGTTTCCATGCATTCCGCCGGATTTTGTGATATGATAGAAGAAACTAGCAAAGGAGGGCACTTTCTATGAAGCTCGCCGTCATCTTCCCTGGCATCGGCTATCACACCGATAAGCCGCTGCTCTATTACAGCAAAAAATTGGCCCGCAGTGCGGGCTTTGAGGTCCGTGAAATCGGGTACGGCGCACTGCCGGACGGCATCCTGGACAATCCGGAACGCCTCCATCAGGCGGCCCGCCAGGCGCTCGACGCTGCCGAGGCTCAGCTCGCCGACATCGACTGGACCGGCTATACCTCCATCCTGTTCGTATCCAAGAGCATTGGCACGGTCATTGCCTCGCTCATCGCGGCGCGGCACGGGCTGTCGCCCTTCCACTTCTACTTTACGCCGGTCGGCCACGGGCTGTCCCGCCTGCAGGGGAAGGGCATTGTGTTCCACGGCACGGCCGACCCCTGGGCGGCGACCGAAGCGGTCACGGCGGCCTGCCGGGAAAAGGGCCTGCAGTTGCACCTGACCGGCCACGCCAACCATTCGCTCGAGACCGGCAATGTGCAGGAGGACCTGCGCGAGCTGCGCCGCATCATGGCGCTGTGCGAGGATTACCTGCGCACGCTGTGAGGCTGTCAGAACATGCAAAAAGCCGAGACATCTGTCCCGGCTTTTTACTTGGCGAAAGCGCGCAAAGATTCGCTTTGGCGATCAAAAAAAATAAAAACACCGGAAATCAATGATTTCCGGTGTTTTTTGGCGGAGAACGAGGGATTTGAACCCTCGCGACGCTTTCGCGCCCTACTCCCTTAGCAGGGGAGCCCCTTCACCACTTGGGTAGTTCTCCGAATCATCTGATTTTTTTATCCCGCCAAATATTTTGGCGGAGAGGGTGGGATTCCTTTTTCTGCGGAAAAAGCCACGGCGGTTGCAATATGCCACCGGCATATTGCCAAGAGCCGCCTTTCGAATCCCCATCATATAATCCGCCAAGTATTTTGGCGGAGAGGGTGGGATTCGAACCCACGCGCCCTTTCGGACAAACGGTTTTCAAGACCGCCTCGTTATGACCGCTTCGATACCTCTCCGTATCACATGCCCGATAAGCAGGTATTATTGTACCATGCCGTTTGCGCCTTGTCAAGCATTTTTCTTTTTTACCTATATTTTACCCCGCTCCGCCGCCGTGCTTTACACGGCTTTGTTATGATAAACTGTGCAAATTTTTTCGTTTGCCTTGCCCTTTCCGCGCAAACCCGATATACTGAATTTAGATTTACAGAAACCAAAACCCTGCTGTTCTGGAATGAGGGAGATTGCTTATGGCTACGATTTATTGTGTAGAAGACGATGTCAACATCCGCGAACTAGTGCTCTATGCGCTGCGCGCCTCGGGCTTCGAGGCCGAGGGCTTTGACAGCGCCGGCCCGTTCTTTGAACGGGTGGACGAGGCCTGCCCCGACCTGGCGCTGCTGGATATCATGCTGCCTGGCATGGACGGCCTGTCCATCCTGCACACCCTGCGCGACACCCCGCGCACGGCCTCGCTGCCGGTCATCCTGCTCACGGCAAAGACGGCCGAATACGACCGGGTGCGCGGCCTGGATGACGGTGCCGACGACTATCTGTGCAAGCCGTTTGGTGTCATGGAGCTGATCTCGCGCATCAAGGCCGTCCTGCGCCGCGCCGCGCCCATCCAGCAGACCACCAGCGCCTTGACCCTGGGGGAGATTACGCTGGACACCGCGCGCCACACGGTCGAGGCCGCCGGTCAGCCGGTCGTGCTGACGCTCAAGGAATTCGACCTGCTGCACTATCTGATGGAGAACGCCGACATCGTGCTCTCCCGGGAAAAAATTATGGAGGCCGTTTGGGGCTTTGGCTTTGAGGGGGAGAGCCGTACGGTTGACATGCACATCAAGACCCTGCGCCAGAAGCTGGGCGCGCCCAGCGCGCAGATCCAGACCGTGCGCGGCGTCGGCTACAAGATCGGAGCAGAGCCCAAATGAAACGCCGGATCTATCTGCGCATGCTCGCCCTTGCCACCCTGGTCGCCCTGCTGACAAGCGGGGCGATGCTGGCTCTGCGCTGGCGGGATGGCCTGAACGAACTCGCCGAGCAGACCTCCCGACAGGCTGCCATCGCCGCCGCGGGCTATCTCTGTGCTGCGGACGCGGATACCGCGCTCCAGGCCATCGGCCAGTCGGACTCCTCCCGTGTGACGCTGATCGACCCCGAAGGCAACGTGCGCTATGACTCCAACGTAGACCCGGCCGGCATGGAAAACCATGCCGACCGCCCTGAGGTACAGCAGGCCCGCACGGACGGCTCCGGCCTGGAGATCCGCATCTCGGACACGCTGGGCACGCTGACCTGCTACGCTGCCCTGCTCTTGCCGGACGGCGACGTTCTGCGCGTGGCCAACACGACCGACTTCCTGACGCGCACGCTCATCGATATCATCCCGGCCATGGTCGCCGTGCTCATTGTGGTCTTTCTGCTCTCGGCCTGGCTTGCCAGCCGCCTGACCGGCCAGCTCGTGCGGCCGATCAATGCGATCGACCCATCCAACCCGCTCAAAACCGATGTCTACGATGAGCTGTCGCCGCTCCTGCACCGTCTGAGCGCCCAAAACCAGCAAATCACCCTGCAAATCGCCGCTCTGCGGCGCAAGCAGGTGGAATTTGACGCCATCACCTCTGGCATGGACGAGGGCCTTATCCTGCTCGACGAGCGCCTGTCGGTCCTGACCTGTAGCCGGGCCGCGCGCCGCCTGCTCGATGCCCCGGTCGCGCCCGGCCTGCCGCTCGACTCGTTCGAGCGCGATTTCTCCATCCTGAGCGCCGCCCAGAAGGCGCAGGCCGGGGAGTCCTCGGTCTACATGACCGAGCGCGCGGGCAACCATCTGCGCCTGTCGTTCAGCCCAGTCCACGTGGACGACGGCATCCGCGGCGTAGTCATGCTGGTGCTCGACATCTCGTCGCAGTATGCCGCCGAGCAGTCCCGGCGCACCTTCACGGCCAATGTCACCCATGAGCTCAAGACGCCGCTGACCTCGGTGCTCGGCTATGCCGAGATGATCTGCTACGGCCTGGCAAAACCGGAGGATATCCCCGGTTTCGCCGCGCGCATCCACGACGAGGCCGCCCGCCTGCTCGCACTGGTGGACGACATTATGAAGCTGTCCCGCCTGGACGAGGGCCGAGGCGGCATGCAGTTTGAGGACGTAGACCTATATCACCTTGTGCTGTCCGTGTGCGAGCGCATGGGCGACAAAGCCGCGCGGCACCGGGTCAAGTTCGCCGTACACGGCGCGCCCTGCACGGTCCGCGGTGTGGCCAGCATGATCGACGAGGTCGTGACCAACCTGTGCGACAACGCCATCAAGTACAACCGGCCCGAGGGCACCGTCGACCTCGAGATCAAGCGCCTGCCCAAGGGCGTGACCCTGCGCGTGGCCAACACCGGACCGGCCATCCCCGCCGACGCCCTGCCCCATATCTTTGAGCGCTTTTACCGGGCCGATGCCTCGCGCTCGCAGGAGATCCCAGGGACCGGCCTGGGCCTGTCCATCGTCAAACACATCTGCGAGATCCACGGGGCCACGATCTCGGTCACGTCCGACCCCGACTGCACGGTATTCACCGTGGTCTGGCGGCCGGGCAAAACGGAGGCCGCCGGATGAGCGCGCCCCGCGTACAGGTCTATGCAGCGCGTATGGTCCATCTGCCGCCCGCCCAGTTTGCCGGCCGCATTTGCGCCGCGCGGCTGGATGCGCTCACGCACATCGGCCATCCCGACGCCCAGGCGGCCTCACTGACCGGCGATCTGCTGCTGTGCGCGGCCGTCCGCCGCGCCTGTCCCGGCGCCCCGATGCCGGTCCGGCGCGCATCCGCGCCCGGCGGCAAGCCCTGGCTGCCGGATCATCCGGCGCTGCACATCTCGCTGTCCCACAGCGGCGGCATCGTGGTCTGTGCGGCTGCAGCCGTCCCGGTCGGCGTGGATATCGAGCTGCCTCGCCCGGTCCGCCCCGGCCTAGCTGCCCGCTGGTTTCCCCCGGACGAGCAGGCGCTGCTCGCGCGCGACCCCACCGCATTCTTCGACCTGTGGATGGCCAAGGAGGCCGTGCTCAAGGAAATCGGCTGCGGCCTGGCCGCCGGCCTGCGTCAGGTCCGCGTCTCGCTCACGCCCGCGCCCCATCTGGAAGCGCCTGTTTTCGGCAACATGCACGCGCTCGCGCGCGCCGAGCTGCCCGGCGGCCTGGCCGCCATGGTCAGCGTGCCCGGCGATACGCCCCCGTCCCTCCAGGTGTGCCCGCTGACACCCGCAAATTTTTTGTAGGATTTCACCGGATGCGCGAAAATCTATGCGCGCTTTTTCAGCATTCTGCCTTGAATTACGCGCACGGGATTGCTATAATAAGTTTAGGTAAAACCATGCACGGCTGCCCGGAGCCGTTTCCCGGCCGCACGCTGCGTGTCCGGTATCTGGAAGTCTAACGGAGGGTTTCACTTATGAAAAATATCTTGTTCGTCGCATCTGAATGCGTCCCGTTCATCAAGACCGGCGGCCTGGCCGACGTCGTGGGCGCATTGCCCAAGGCCCTTGACCGCGAGCAGTTTGATGTGCGTGTGATCATCCCCAATTACATGGCCATCCCCGAGCGGTACCGCAACGATTTTGAATATGTCTCGCATTTTTACATGGATCTTGGCGGCCTGGGTTCGGTCTATGTCGGCATCCTGACCTATCAGCTTGACGGCGTTACCTACTATTTCATCGACAACCAGTACTATTTCGGTGGCCCCAAGCCGTACGGCGACATCCATTGGGACATCGAAAAGTTCTGCTTCTTCTCCAAGGCCGCGCTGTCCATCCTGCCGACCATTGGGTTCCATCCCGACGTCATCCACTGCCACGACTGGCAGACCGGCATCGTGCCCGTCTTCCTGCACACCATCTTTAAGGACAACCCGTTCTATCACGGCATCCGCACCATCATGACCATCCACAACCTGCGCTTCCAGGGCATCTGGGATATCCCCACCCTCAAGCTGTACACCGGCTTGCCCGATTGGGTCTTTACCCCCGACCGCATGGAGTACAAGAAGGA
>DWWZ01000114.1 GCA_019119435.1 Candidatus Butyricicoccus avicola | reverse complement strand
AGGCCGTCGCCCGCGCAGGCCTCGCAGCGGCCGCCCTTGACGTTGAACGAAAAGCGTCCTGGGCCGTAGCCGCGCATCTTAGCGTCCTGAGTGGAGGCAAACAGTTCTCGGATATCGTTAAACACGCCGGTGTAGGTCGCCGGATTGGAGCGCGGTGTGCGCCCGATGGGCGACTGGTCGATGTTAATGACCTTGTCCAAATATTCCATGCCCTCAATGGCGTCAAACGGGCCGGGGCGGGTCTTGGCGCCGTTCAAGTCGGCCGCGAGCTTCTTGTACAGGATCTCATTGACAAAGGACGACTTGCCCGAGCCGGACACGCCGGTCACGCACGTCAAGGTGCCCAGCGGGATAGAAAAGTCGGTGTGCTTTAAGTTATTGACCGCCGCACCGCGCACGGTCAGCCACTTGCCATTTCCTTTGCGGCGCACTTCGGGCACCGGGATGAATTTCCGTCCAGACAGATAAGCGCCCGTGATCGACTTCTCGTCCTTTAGCATATCGTCCACCGTACCCTGAAAGACGACTTCGCCGCCGTGTACACCCGCGCCTGGGCCGATATCCACGATATGGTCGGCCGCGTACATGGTATCCTCGTCATGCTCGACCACGATGAGTGTATTGCCCAGGTCGCGCAGGCGCTTCAGCGTGGCCAGCAGCTTGTCGTTGTCGCGCTGATGCAGGCCGATGGACGGCTCGTCCAGGATATACAGCACGCCCATGAGCGACGAGCCGATCTGTGTCGCCAGGCGGATGCGCTGGCTCTCGCCGCCCGACAGCGTGCCTGAGGCGCGCGACAGCGTCAGGTATTCCAGGCCAACCGACTGCAAAAAGCCCAGCCGGTCCACAATCTCCTTGATGACGCGGTCTCCAATCTTGTGCTGCATGTCGGTCAGTTCCAGGCCCTGGATGAATGCCAGTGCCTTGCCGACCGAAAGCTCGCAGTACTCCGCAATGTTCATGCCGCCGACCGTGACCGCCAGGATTTCCTTTTTGAGCCTGCGGCCATGGCAGGTCGGGCAGGGCACCTCGCTCATGCAGTCCTCGATCTCGGCGCGCATGTACTCGCTGTTCGTCTCGTGATAGCGGCGCTCCAGATTGTTGACAATGCCCTCAAAGGGCTGGCTCATCGTGGTGCCCGCCGCAAAGCGCTTGACCGACAGCTCAAGCGGCTCGCCCTTGGTGCCATAGAGCAATGCGTCCATGGCCTCCTCGGAGAAGTCAGACAGCGGCGTGTCCAGCGTAAAGCCAAACCGCTTGCCAAGGGCGTCATAATACATCCGCGAAATCGATCCCTGCTCAGCGCTCGACCAGCCCGACGCGCGGATGGCTCCCTCTGCAATGGAGAGCTTGCGGTTGGGGATAATGCGGTCCGGGTCGATCTTCATCTGGATGCCCAGGCCAGTGCAGGTCGGGCAGGCGCCATAGGGATTGTTGAACGAGAACATGCGCGGCGTCAGCTCCTCGATGGAGATGCCGCAGTCCTCGCAGGCGTAGTTCTGCGAGAAGGTTAGCGTCTCGCCGCCGACCACATCGGCCAGCACCAGGCCGCCAGACAGGGCCGAGGCGGTCTCGACCGAGTCGGTGATGCGCGAGCGCGCGTCCGGCCGCACGACCACGCGGTCGACCACCACTTCGATCGAGTGCTTTTTATTCTTCTCCAGCTTGATTTCTTCGGACAAATCGTACAGATTGCCGTCCACCCGCACGCGGACATAGCCCGACTTGCGAGCGTCGTTCAGCACCTTGACGTGTTCGCCCTTGCGTTGGCGCACGACCGGCGCCAGAATCTGCATTTTGGTGCCCTCGGGCAGGCTCATCAGCTGGTCAATAATCTGGTCAATGGTCTGCTGGTGGATCTCCTTACCGCACTTCGGGCAGTGCGGCGTGCCGATACGCGCCCACAGCAGACGCAGGTAATCGTAAATCTCGGTAACCGTGCCCACCGTCGAGCGCGGGTTCTTGGATGTTGTCTTCTGGTCAATGGAGATCGCCGGCGACAGGCCATCGATGTAGTCCACATCTGGTTTCTCCATCTGGCCCAAAAACTGCCGCGCGTAGGACGACAGCGACTCGACATAGCGGCGCTGGCCCTCCGCATAGATGGTATCGAACGCGAGCGAGGACTTTCCTGAGCCGGACAAGCCGGTAAAGACGACCAGCTTGTCGCGCGGGATGGCGATATCTATATTTTTCAGGTTGTGCTCACGCGCGCCCTTGATGAAAATTTGGTCTTGCATAGGTCTTCCTTTCGTGCGGATAGCCGTTCAGAGAAAGGTGGCATTCGCCGCCCGGCGGGCATACCCGAGCTCCAGCTCTTCCTTATGGTACAGATATCCGGGATCGTCATAATATTTCGCGCCGGCCGGGCATTTTTTGACACAGGCGCAGCACTTAATGCAGATGCCTGGGACAAGCGCCGGGTCATGCGGGTCAATGGAGCCCATCGGGCATACCTTGACGCAGATGCCGCAGCCGTCGCACTTGTCTGGGTCGGTCTTTGGCTTCACTTTGAGGATATTGATGGGGTTTCCCGCGCGGTCACGGGGCGTATAGTACGGCCGGACCGGGTCCTGCCCGCCGACAGGCGCTGGGGTTTGATAGGTCCCTGCGGTCAGTTTGTCCCAGACGGCGTTCGCAAATGCGCCTGCCTCGCGCAGGTCATCCGGGTCCGGCCGCCCGGCCGCGAGCGTCCTGGAAAAGGCGTGCTCCCCGACAAAGGCCGCACCCGCAATGGTGTGAAAACCGTCTGCCTCCAAAATATTGCGCAGTTCGATCAGGCCGTCGTCATAGTTGCGGTTGCCAAACAGCACAACTGGCACGGCCAGCGCGCCGCCGCCCACGACCGTATGCAGGTATTTGACCAACACATTGGGCACCCGCCCGGCATAGACCGGCGTGCCGAACACGACCAGGTCATCCGGCCCGAAGGTCTTGACCGACGTCCGTGCATCCGGCAGGGTGAAATCAAACGCCTCATATCCCGTCCCGGTATGCGCGGCCAAGGCCGCAGCAACGGTGCATACAACCGTTTTGGTCGTGTCTGTTGCGCTCCAGTACATCGCATGGATGGTTTTCATCTTTGCTTCCCCTCTTTCTCTGTCCGTTATAAGTCGATCTGACTGCCCGCAGGCAGGTATCCGATCTGGTCGCCCAGCATATCGTGCAGCAGCGCATAGGCATGCTGCCCGGTGCAGTGCCCGGTCAGATAGCGCGCGCCGGTCTTTTCCAGCCGATTACCGACTGCGCGGATGAGCGCATCCGGCTCGCTCTTTTTCTGGCTTGGGCTGTAGAGGTGCATCCCGCCGACCACCACATCGGGCATACGCCCGGCATGCTCGGCCGCGCGCTGCACGAGGTTGACAACGCCCCGGTGGGCGCAGCCGGTAAACAGGATGCACTTGCCTGCCTCATATACGATCAGGCTTTGCTCGTGCGCAAAGGCGTCGGGCACATAATCGTCCCCAACCCGCTCGAGCAGGTTTTTTCCGCCTTCGGACAGACAGTCGCACCCGGTCACGTCGGCAAACAACAATAGGTTTGGACTGACCTCATATACGTCCCCAGTAGGAACGATCCGGGGATGGTGCGCCAAGTCCGGGTCCAAGCCAATCGGACGGACGCCCTCGGGCTTGCGCGAGAAATGCGGCTCAAAGGCCCGGGGATGGACATAGACCGGTGCATGGTCGTTCTCCCGCAGGAAAGCGGCCAGTCCGCCGCCGTGGTCATAATGCCCATGGGACAGGAACGCGCGATCGACGCGCCCGATATCCAGTCCCAACTTTTGTGCGTTGCGCAAAAACAGTTCGCTCTGCCC
>DWWZ01000015.1 GCA_019119435.1 Candidatus Butyricicoccus avicola | reverse complement strand
ACCAAAGTTCATTTAATCGACCTTTAGAGTCTGACGTTGTCGTCTTATTTTCAGTGGATTTACGACTTCCACTTTTACTTCTGGGCTATTCCAAAAGAATTTCAGGTTCGTCTTTCAAGCTTCTCGTTGTTTAATTTACAAGGTACAAAAATTCTTTTGCAGCCCTCTCTTTCGAGAGTGCTTATTTATTTTACCAGACTTAGTTTCGTTTGTCAAGCTCTTTTTCAACTTTTTTCGAAGTTTTTCGCGCTTCGAATCGTTAAATCTGAACTTTTCCAAACTTTTCGTCCGGTTTCGCCGATCAACCGGTCAGCTTATTTATAATACCACATCAGTCTCGCCCTGTCAACAAGTTTTTTCATCTTTTGTGAATTTTATTCGCAAAAGGTTCAAAAAAACTGTCCGGCGCAGAGCCTGCGGCGGGCCGCCCTCTCAGGCAGCTTTGTTAGGATACCACCATATCCCGCCAAAGTCAACTCTTTTTTCCAGTTTTTCTGCAAATTTTTCGTGCGCCGGCAGGAGTTCCCCGCCGGCGCACGATTTTTACAACTGCATATCTTTGAGGTGCTCATAACAATAGTCGAATATCTTCTTTCTTGTTACGATCCCAATGAACATATTGCGGTCATCGATAACCGGGACAAAATTCTGGTTGGACGCCCGCGACAGCAAATCTACGATCCGCGCATTGGCATCGACCGCCTTGTTGTCACACCGCCGCGGCAGGTCGCGCATTTGCAGCGACATGGTCTTCTTTTTACCGATTAGCTCCCCACAATCACAGCTCATCCACAGGAAGTCCCCCTCGGTCACCGTGCCAATGTACTCTCCTTCGCGCGAGATCAGAGGAATCGCGTGATAGCCGCTCGCCCGCAATTTGTCCAAACCGTCCTTGATACCCATATCATCATATAGATATGTCACCTCACTCTTATAAGTCAGGAAAAACATGATATTCATGTAAGCACATCCTTAAAACGTAGTTCTGTTGTGTTTTCTCTATTTTACCAAATGCTACCAGTCGATTCAAGGCGTGTTATGGACAGTTTGCACAATGTTTACAAATTATCAGCCGTTGGCTTCCTTGCCGCCGCGCAGCTCTCGTAAAATCCGAGTAATGAGACCGACGCGCTGGAACGGCGTAATGAAGTACCACCCTGCCGTGTACGGCTCCATGCGCTGGGCGAGCTGCACAGAAAGATCCACCGCTAGGTCCTCGGCCGCCTCGCGGTCCAACCCCTCGTAGCGTTTGATCACGCCCTGTGAGATCTCGATCCCGGCAACCTCATTGTTCATATACAGCGCATTGCGGTAGCTCACGATCGGGATGACGCCGCCCAAAATATCGCTGTCCAATTCCTCGTGGGCGCGGATCAGGTTTTCAAAGGCGCGGGAGGTGAAGACCGGCTGGGTCAAGAAAGCCGCGACGCCCTGCTCCTGCTTGCGCTTCGCGCGGCGCAGCTCCACCTCAAAGTTGGCCGCGTTGACATTGAGCGCGCCATACACCCGGAACGGCGCGGTAATACCCTGTTCGCCGAGCTCACGGATATAGCCTGCCAGCACCGCCGAATTGAACGAAAATACGCCCTTGACCTCGTCCCGCTCGGCCGACGGAATCGGGTCGCCGGTGACGACGAGCACATTATGTACGTCCTCAGCCGACAGGCCGAGCAGCAGCGCCTTGGTGGCATTGATATTGCGGTCGCGACAGGTCATGTGCGGGATAGGATCGATGTCCAGTTCCCGGTGCAGCTTGGCCGCCAGCATGGAGCTATCCGCGCGCGCGCGTGCAATCGGGCAGTCGGCAATGGTCACCGCGTCCACGCCCGCCTGCTTGAGCGCCCTTGCTCCGGCCATGAACCGGTCCAGGCGGGCGTCTGCCGGCGGGTCCAGCTCGACGGCGATCACGCGCTTGCCCGCCCGGAATTTATCCGCCAAGCGGTTGCGGACATTGCGCGGCACCGCGGCCGGCTGCTCTTTGGAGGCAACCGGCTTGATCTCCTCCTCGTTGAGCGCCTCTGCCGTCAGACGGATATGTTCGGGCGTCGTGCCGCAGCAGCCACCGATGATCTTTGCGCCCGCGGCGACGATCTCCACCATGCGGGCGGCAAAATACCCAGCACGGTTCTCAAAGAACGTACGGCCATCGACGATCGTCGGATACCCGGCGTTGGGCATGACGCTCAACATGGCAGGCTCTGCCCCCGGGCGCTCTTTGCCAAACAGGCTGGCATTCGCCCGCGCCTGGGCCAGCAGATGGTTGGGCCCGGACACGCAGTTGAACCCGGCCGCGTCGATGAGCGGACACTCAGCCGCGCGCGCAAGCACCGCACGGGCGGACAGGCCCTTGCGGGTAAATCCATCGGGCGTGACCGCAAAGGAGGTGATAAGGAACGCCTCCGGGCAGCGCGCCTTGATATAGGCCGCAAGACCATACAGGTCATCGTCATCCGAAAAGGTCTCAAACAGGAAGTTCTGCGCGCCGAGCGCCAAAAACTCATCCACAATCTTCTCATATTCCCCGTCGGCGTCGGTGATCGGCCCAATATCCGCAAAGACGAAGGCGCGGTACGGCTCTGCGGCCTCCTGGGCCAGTTTCCAGCCCGCACGGATAACCGTGCGCACCCGGTCGAAGCTGCACTCGAGCGCGTGGGTATTGGCGGCAAAGGTGTTGGTCTTGATGGCGCGGGCGCCCGATTCCAGATACGCCTTGTGCACAGCCGTGACCTGTTCAGGCGCAGTGCAGTTGGCCAGCTCGCATTTGCCCGGATATTCCGGGTGCACCGCCCGGAAATAGGTGCCCATTGCGCCGTCAAACAGCAGCACCTTATGCTTTAGATACTCTCTCAGTTCCATCTCTTATCCCAGTACCTCCCTACAGATCTCAACCGACTCCCGCGCATCGCGGGCATAAAAGTCTGCGCCCATCTTTTTGGCATATTCCGGCGTGAGCACCGCGCCGCCCACCCAGATCTTGCACGGATGACCGCTCCGGCGCAGGGCCTGGATGGTCTCGTCCATGCTCACAAGCGTGGTGGTCATAAGAGCGGACAGGCCGATCAGATGCACGTCTTCCCGGATGGCGGTCTCGACAACGGTTTCGACCGGCACATCGCGGCCCAGATCGATGACGCGGTAGCCATAATTTTCTACAATGGTCTTGACGATGTTCTTGCCAATGTCATGGATATCGCCCTTGACGGTCGCGACCAGGACCTTGCCCTTGGAGACGGCCGGACCGCCGGTCGCTGCGAGCTCGGCCCGGATGATTTCAAAGGCCTCCTGGGCCGCGCCTGCGGCGTTGATGAGCTGCGGCAGGAAGATCTCGCCGCGCTCAAAGCGGCCGCCGACCACGTCCAGCGCCGGGATGAGCAGCTCATTGACGACTTCGAGCGCCGGCTTGCCCGACGCGAGCAGCCCAGCGGTCAGACGGCGCGCCTCATCCTTGAGCCCGCGCTCGACCGCGTGCGGCAAGGTGGCCTGGGAGGCATCCGGGGCCGGCTGCGCGGGCGCCGGCCCGCCCTCGCCCTGGGTACAGGCCGCAATATAGGCCTCTGCATTTTTGTCCCGGTTATAAATGACATTAAACGCGCGGATGGCGTCCATTACCGCCGCCGTGTTGGGGTTGATGATGGGCAGGTCTAAGCCGTGCGCCATGGCCAGTGTCAAAAAGCTTGCGGTGATCAGCGTGCGGTTGGGCAGGCCGAACGAGATGTTGGACACGCCCAGCGCACAGTGCAGCCCCAGGCGCTCGCGTACCATCTGCATGGCGCGCAGGGTCTCCACCGCCTTGTCCTGCTCGGCCGACACGGTCAGCGTCAGGCAGTCGATGATGACGTCCTCTTTTGGGATGCCATAAGACAGAGCGGCCTGCAGGATGCGCTCAGCGATGGCAAAGCGCGCCTCGGCCGTGGCCGGGATACCGCCCTGGTCCATGGTCAGGCCAATGACGGCCGCGCCGTACTTTTTGACCAGCGGCAGCACCCGTGCCAACACCTCGGGTTCGCCGTTGACCGAATTGACAATGGCCTTGCCGTTGACCACGCGCAGGCCGGCCTCCAGCGCCTTGGGGTCGGAGGAGTCGATCTGGATGGGCAGGTCGGTCACCGATTGGATGGCCTTGACCACCTTGACCATCATAGAGGGCTCATCGATGCCGGGCAGACCGACGTTGACGTCCAGGATATGTGCGCCGGCTTCGGTCTGTTCGACCGCCTGCGCCAGGATATAGTCCAGGTCACCCTCACGCAAGGCCTGCTGGAAGCGCTTTTTTCCGGTCGGGTTGATGCGCTCGCCAATCACGCGCACACCGTCCACCACAACGGTCTCGGTCGGGGTGCACACGGCCGTACGGCGCACTATCTCGTGTGTGGCAGCCGTCTGGCCGGCCGTTGCCTGCACGAGCGCACGGATAAATTCCGGGGCGGTACCGCAGCAGCCGCCCAGATACTGCACGCCCAGCGCCGGGAACTTCGCCATCTCGCGGGCAAAATCGTCCGCCGTAATGCTGTACGCCCCGGTTTCGGGGTCCGGCAGGCCGGCGTTTGCCTTGACGATGAGCGGCAGGCGGGTCAGGCGGCTCATCTCCTGCACGATGGGATACAGCTCAACTGGGCCGAGCGAGCAGTTAACGCCCAATGCGTTCACGCCTAGGCCCTCGAGTACCGCGCACATGGCATCTACCGAACAGCCGGTGAAGGTGCGATGGTTGGGCTCAAAGGTCATGGTGACAAAGACCGGCTTTTGGCTGTGTTCCTTGGCCGCGAGCACGCCCGCCTTGACCTCATAGAGGTCGGTCATAGTCTCAAAGACGATGAGGTCGGCCGCCTCGCCGGCCTCAATGATCTCGCGGAAGATGTCGTAAGCCTCCTCAAAGGCCAGCGTGCCATACGGCTCGAGCAGGCGGCCGATGGGGCCGATATCGAGCGCCACGCGCGGCCGCGCACAGCCCGGATGGGCCGCGCAGAACGCGTCCACGGCCTGCCGCGCGCAGGCGAGCCCGGCGCGCACGGTCTCCCCGGTGTCCAGGCCCTCGCGCAGGAGCTTTTCGCGGTTCGCGCCAAAGGTATTTGCATAAATGAGCTGGCTGCCAGCCTCCAGATAGGCCGCGTGCACCCGGGCCACCCGCTCGGGCGCCTCCAGGTTCCAGGCCTCCGGCGCGCGGCCGGCAGGCAGGCCCGCCTGCTGCAGCATGGTGCCCATGGCACCGTCCAGATAACAGAGTGTTCTTTCCATAAGTCTTTCCTATTCTCTCCCACAGGTCTTCCCGGCCTTGCGAAAGGCGCAGGTCTCAAACATTGAACAGTATGCACAGCCGCGGAACCGCTTTTGCTGCGGCCGGCCGGCCAGACCGATGATAGCGGTGACCGACTTGCGCGGCGTCAAGATATGGGTGCTCGTCACGGTCAGACCGATGCGGCGTGGCGCATCCACCAGCTGGACGAAATCGTCCTGCAGCAAAATAGGCAGGTCTCCGTAGCCCGGACTGAACCGGTCGGTCAGGTAGATCCCGGCACCGGCCGCAGCCTGGATCTCCCGCTCGGCCGCGTCGCACACGGCCTCAATGGCGGCCGAGCCGCAGCAATCTAAGACGACCGCGCGCGACATATCGCGCACCTGTGCCCTGCGGATGGCCAGCTCCAGGCCGTTGCCAAGCGTCGCAGCCAGCAGTACCATGCGGTCACAGTCCGCAAGCATGGCCGGCACATCCTGTCCAGTGAAGGCCAGCGCCGGCGTGCGCGCGGCGCGGTCGATGGGCAGGATGCGGTAGGTGTAGCGCGGCTCGGACACACGCAGGGTCTCGGCCATGCAGGCATCGATCAGCGCATCGATCTCGGGCGGGATCTCGCTGCCCGTCCAGCGCAGATATTGTAAGACTTCTTTTCGGTTAAAGGTTTCAAGATTCAGGTTCATGCTTATTTTGTTTCCTATGCTGTAATTTCCAAGTGAGTCCTGCGATCAAAATACCGATCGCCATAGTCAGTAGCACTGCGACAATCTCTAAAAGCCAAGAATACGCCGTGAAAAAATCCATGATCTGGGTTGTGGTATGGTTGATCATGCCCAGCACGACCGGCTTCCCCGTCCATTCATAGTAGTCAATGACCAAATCTTTGATCACTTTTTTCGGGGTGCTGCCATCGGCCATGCGCGCACGCATCCACTGCGCATACAGCGCAGCCACCGGCAAGCCTTTCATCCCAGCCCCCCACAGAGCACCGAACAGCACCCGGCGGCGCAGCGGTTCTCGTCCAGGAAAATACACATGCACGCCGATATATCCCGCAATCGAAACCAACAGCAGTACCCAATATAGCCATTCCGATGTGCGCAAAAGTGCTCCGCAGGCGCCGGTTACTGCGACTGCTAAAAGTCCAATCCTCTGCCTCCGGCGGGCGCGCTCTTCCAGATACTTCTGGGTTTCTAGTCCCAAGTTCGGGTCTTTGGGCCTGCGCTCCCCGGCCAGCAGTTCGTCCACGGTCACGCCGAGATTCTCAGCCAGTGCGGGCAGGACCGTAATGTCGGGCAGGCCGTCGCCAGTCTCCCACTTGGACACGGCCTTATTGGTCAGGCCCAGCCGGTCGGCCAGCATCTGCTGGGTCAGCCCGATCGCCTTACGCCGTTCGGCAATGAATGCGCCGATCTTCCGGTTATCCATATAAGATCCCTCCTTTTGTGGTTTGAGCATACCACGCGGGCGGTCCACGGACAACCCACCGCCTGCCGAAATCAAATCCACGCAGCGTGGAATTCCCGCACTGTAAGGCCAATCTCGCAGAAATCGCCGGTTTTGCAGCGCAATACGGCAAAACATATCCGGGTACAGCGGCGCAAAAAAGCCTGCACCCGCTATACTCGACGATATAAGTATAGCATAAGCGCAGGCCAATTGACAGGGATTTCCCTCATATTTTTCAGCAGTGTGTGCCGTCCGGCGCGTCACACATAGCGTCCACCTCGTCGTCCCGCAAGTGCCTGCCCGAAGTGACGATGGAAAAGCGCAAGATATCCTGTGTCTTGCATACGTCCACATAAGACATCGCGGTCACGTCCTTTCCCGCTGCAAAATCGGAATGAGCCGCCGGCACAGCACTGCACCCAGTATGCTCAGCAGGATATCCCCCGGCGCGGTCATGGCGACACAGTAGAAAAAGAGCTGCCACAGCCCCATCGGGGTGCCAAGATAAAGCCCCATGATGAGGGCATAATAGACTGTCCCGCACAGGTAGACGATGGCGAGCCCGGCCAGGCTGGCCGCGATCAGCCGTCCAGTGTGCGGCCCGCCCGGGCGGTGGGCCAATGTACCGGTCACAAATGTGCCGAGCGCAAAGCCGATGAGATACCCGAAGGTGGGATGGAACACATAGCTCGGGCCGCCGCCCGCCGTGAAGACCGGCAGGCCCAAAAGCCCCAGGACGACATACAGGCAAACCGCCGCCGCGCCATCTTTCCCGCCCAGGAGCAGGCCGGCGAGCATGGTGAACAGATACTGCAGCGTGATGGGAACAAACGGGGTCGGGATGCGCAGGAACGCGCCCGCTGCAATGAGCGCGGCGAACATGGCGCACAGCACCATGCGCCGAATCCGGTCTCGGGTCATGCCGGTGCACCCCCTTCCCCGGCCAGCCGCATCGTGATCTCCCCGGCCGACAGCCGCCCAGCCGTGCCGTCCTCGTAGCGCACGACCAAGCGGCAGGCGTCGTCTACGTCCAACACGGTCGCACGCCGCGCGCCGCCCGGCTGCTGCACCTCGACCGTCCGGCCGATGGCCAGGCTGCGCCGCCGGTATTCGTCCACATAGCTCTCGGGCTGCTGGGCCGTGTAATAGGACATGAAGCGGTTTAAAAAGGCGGCTGCCATCCGGTTTTTCCCGTCGTCCTGCGGCGCGCGGAACACGCTCCCGGCGATATCAGACAGCGCCGCCGGGAAGCCGTCCTGCGGCGGATATACGTTCATCCCGACGCCCAGCACCGCATAATCCACGGCACCGTCCTCCAGGGCAAAAGCGGCCTCGGTCAAAATTCCGCCAACTTTCCGGCCGCGCAGAAAGATATCGTTGACCCACTTGATCTGGGCGGCCTCGCCCGACACCGTCTCAATGGCCTGGCACGCCGCGGCCGCCGCCATGGTCGTCAGCCGCCCAGCCTGGGCCTGGCCTGGGCGGAGCAGGATGCTCAGGTACACGCCGGTATCCGCCGGCGAGAAAAAGCTGCGCCCGCGGCGCCCACGCCCCTGCGTCTGCCGGACCGCCAGCACCGTGCAGCCCTCGGCCGCGCCAGCCGCAGCCCGCGCGCGCACGACGGTATTGGTAGAGTCTACCTCGGGCAGCACGTCGATCGCCAGTCCGCCACAGGCAGGCTCCAAGTATTTCCCGATCCCCTGGGGCGACAGCCTATCGCTTTGAAGTGACAGGCTGTATCCCTTATGCGGGACAGCGTCGATCTCATAGCCCGCGCTGCGCAGGCCCTGGACGGCCTTCCAGACCGCCGCACGCGAGACCGACAGCGCCTGGGCAATCTGCTCTCCGGACAGGTAGCGCCCCTTATTCTCTTCCAAAAATGCAAGCAGCCGTTCTCTCGTCTGCATGCGCCTCACCTCCTTGGTTTGGTTTATGATACCATAGCCGCCGCTTATTGTCAACTTATAATTTATTTTAGGTTTACAATTAACGGTCAAAAAAAGCACACCGGATGGATGTGCTTTTTTGACTTTGGGGCGCCGTCAGGCAATGCCGAAAAAGCGTTTGCCGTTCTCCAGCGTTACGCGCGCCGCTTCCTCCGGAGAAATCCCCTTGACCTCCGCGATCACCTCAGCCACGCGGTGCACATAAAGCGATGAGTTGCGCTTGCCGCGGTAGGGCTCGGGCGCCATATAGGGCGCGTCGGTCTCGATCATTAGGCGCTCCAGCGGGATCGCCTCGATAGCGGCCCGCGCCTTTTTTGAGTTCTTGAAAGTGGCCACGCCGGTAAACGAGATCATGCAGCCAAGCGCCAGGAGCTGCCCTGCAAACTCGGCCGATCCCGAATAGCAGTGGAACACGCTGGGCACGCCGGGATACTGCTCGACAATGGTCAGACTATCCAGGTGAGCCTCGCGGTCATGGATGATAACCGGCAGGCCGCAGCGCCGCGCCATGCGCATCTGCGCGCGGAAAACCTCCTGCTGGCGGCGGCGCTCCCCCGGGTCCTTGCACCAGTAGTAATCCAGACCAATCTCACCGATGGCACGGACTTTGGGGTGCTTCGCCATCTCCTCGATCTCTTTGAGGCCATCCGCGATCTGTTCGTCGGACAGGCCCTCAATATTTTCCGGGTGATAGCCGACCGCCGCATACACAAACGGATAGTGCTCGGCATAGGAGACCGCCTTGCGGCTGGTCTCCGGGTCACAGCCGGGGTTCAGGATGAGCTCTACGTCATTTTCCGGCATGGACGCGAGCAGCGCGTCGCGGTCCTCATCGAACCGCGCGTCGTCATAGTGCGCGTGGGTATCAAA
Organism: Candidatus Butyricicoccus avicola; assembly: GCA_019119435.1. Taxonomy (GTDB): domain Bacteria; phylum Bacillota; class Clostridia; order Oscillospirales; family Butyricicoccaceae; genus Butyricicoccus; species Butyricicoccus avicola. The sequence continues at coordinate 7,769 of DWWZ01000015.1, read as the reverse complement.
TACTTTCACCGGTTTACTGCCTCCCTCTCAAACACAAGGTCCAGCTCCTTGATGCCGCCGTTTCCGGTAAACCTGCTGGGTACAAAGCCCACAAACCGCCAGCCCTTGGCCGCGTAAGATGCAATGACCTCCCGGTGCTCCTGGCTGCTGTTATCCATAAAAAACCCGCCGCCGGTATAAATGGTCTTATAGGTGTACTCAAACACGGGATCGACCTCCTTTAGTCTCAAAAAACAGCACAAGGGCGCAGAGTTTCCCCCGCGCCCTTGCCAGAATCATTCAAAAATCAGGCGTCAGCACAGCTTTGCGCCAGCCGGGACCGCATCGTCCAGCATGACCAGATGCAGCTCTTCCGCGCCGTCCTCCAGCTCACGGACGGCCGACAGGATCATGCCGTTGGACTCCAGGCCCATCATCTTGCGCGGCGGCAGGTTGGTGCAGGCCACCAGCGTCTTGCCGACAAGATCCTCGGCCTTGTAGTACTTGGCAATGCCCGACAGGATCTGGCGGGGCGTACCGCTGCCGTCGTCCAGCTGGAATTTGAGCAGCTTTTCGCTCTTGGGCACGTTCTCGCAGGCGGTCACCTTGCACACGGTCATCTCGACCTTGGCGAACTCGTCGATCGTGATGCAGCCCTCGGGAACTTCGACCTTCTTGGCCTTCTTCTCTTCCTTCTTGCCAGCCTTGTCCTGCTTCTTTTCCTCCTGACGGTTTTCGCAGACGATCTCGGTCAGCTTCTTCGGGATGTCGATACGGCTGAACAGGATCTCGGCCTTGCCGACCGTGCCGCCAACCGGCATGCCGTCAAACGATGCCAGCGACTCTACGCCCTTGTCCGCGACGTTCAGCTGAGCAAAGATCTTGTCCGCAGTCTCGGGCAGGTAGGGACGCAGCATGGTTGCGGCAAAGCGGATGGACTCGAGCAGGTTGTACAGCACCGTGCCAAGGCGCGCCTTCTTGCTCTCATCCTTGGCCAGCGCCCAGGGCATGGTCTCGTCGATATACTTGTTGGAGCGGCGCAGCAGGGCAAAGATCTCGTCGATGGCGTCCGCAACATGCAGGCCGTCCATCTTGGCTTCAACCTTGGCCGGCAGGGCCAGCGCCATGGCCTTGAGCTCCTCGTCGACCGGCTCAGCCTCGCAGGGCTCCATGATTTTGCCGTCAAAGTACTTGTGGTCCATGGCGATGGTACGGTTGACCAGGTTGCCCAGGACATTTGCCAGGTCGGAGTTGATGCGCTCCATCATCATCTCATAGGTCAGCACACCGTCATTTGCGAACGGGATCTCGTGCAGGACGTAATAGCGCACCGCGTCCACACCAAAGTACCTGACAAGGTCGTCGGCATAGATGACGTTGCCCGCGGACTTGGACATCTTGCCGTCGCCGACCAGAAGCCACGGATGGCCGAAGACCTGTTTGGGCAGTTCCTCGCCCAGCGCCATGAGGAAGATCGGCCAATAGATGGTGTGAAAACGGATGATATCCTTGCCGATGAGATGGACGTCCGCCGGCCAGAACTTCTTAAAGTGCTCGTCATGGTTGCCGTCCGGGTCCCAGCCGCAGAAGGTGATATAGTTGGTCAGCGCGTCCAGCCAGACGTAGACAACGTGCTTCCGGTCAAATGTGACCGGCACGCCCCAGTTGAAGGAGGTACGGGAGACGCACAGGTCCTGTAGGCCGGGCTTTAAGAAATTGTTGATCATCTCATTCTTGCGCGACTCCGGCTGGATAAAATCGGGATGTGTCTCGATATATTCCATCAGGCGGTCGGCATATTTGCTCATGCGGAAGAAATATGCTTCCTCCTCGGCATCCACGACCGGGCGGCCGCAGTCCGGGCACTTGCCGTCCACAAGCTGGCTCTCAGTCCAGAAGGACTCACAGGGCGTGCAGTACTTGCCCTTGTAGGAGCCCTTGTAGATATCGCCCTGGTCATACAGCTTCTTGAAGATCTTCTGCACTTTCTCGACATGCATCGGATCGGTCGTACGGACAAAGCGGTCGTAGGTCGTGTTCATCAGGTCCCAGATCTCCTTGATCTGGCCTGCAACCTTGTCGACGTACTCCTGCGGCGTGATGCCAGCGGCCTCGGCCTTCTCCTGGATCTTCTGGCCGTGCTCGTCGGTGCCGGTCTGGAAGTAGACGTCGTACCCGGTCATGCGCTTGTAGCGCGCGATGGCATCCGCCAGGACGATCTCATAGGTGTTGCCGATGTGTGGCTTTGCCGAGGTATAGGCAATCGCCGTGGAGATATAATAAGGCTTTTTATCCATTGTTCTCTCATTCCTCCTAAAATTGCTCAATCTATCATATATCATACCGGAATTTGCCGGTGCAATCAAGAGAGGGCGGGCAAATTCATCAAAAATCGGGGACAAAAAAAAGCCGCTGCCGGGCAGATGGCCGGGCGGCGGCTTCTCCATCAGTTGTCGCCGGGCTGGTCTGCCGGCGGTTCGGTCTGCTTTTCCGGGTGCTCCATATACCAGGTGTAGGCGATCATGGTGCTGAACAGATACCCCCAGTAAAACAGGGTCCCGATACCCATGGTCCAGATGCCAAAGAGCTGCCAGCCGAGGAAGCTCAGCACCAGAACGGTCAGCTTCACCCCTTGCCTACGGAACAGGCGTACCGCGGTCTTTATGGCCTCCCGGATACGCATGTCCGGGGTGCGCACGGCCAGGAAATAGGCCCCGACATAGCGCAGGATGCGCCCGGCAAACGGCGTGCTGACCAGCAAGTAAAATATGCTGAGCTGGCCGGCCAGCGCGTAAAACTTTTCTGCGTCCTGAACGATAGACGGGTCGCGCGTCAGGGCCAGATAGCAGTAGCCCACGGTCAAGGCGACCGGGATGCTCATCCACAGCGCGCTGCGCAGGGCCACGCACAGTCCAAGCTTTAAGCTTCGCACATAGTTATAGCGGCTGCCTAACGCATCGAATACGGTCAGCAGGGAACCGCGGTGGTAAAAGAGCACGTCCATCAGATAGTGCATCAGCCCATAAATAAGCGGCAGTACCAGGAGCACCAGCACCGCTGCGCACAGCAGCAGGGCCAGCGCCACATTGCCAGTCATCAGCATATAGCTATAGGCCACATTTGCCGCCATCATCAGGGGCAGCATGCAGATCAGCACCGCCACCATCACCCACAATAGGTTGCGCAGGATGCGGTCCTTGGCGATTGTCTTGCACTTGCGCCGGATATTGATGGGGACGCGTTTCACCTCTTGTTCTTCCAAATTCTTCTTCCTTTCTATCACTCAGCTCTCCGGGTCGGACGAGCCTGCGCCCGATCCGCCGGATGATCCGGACGCCGCGCTTCCCGTGTCCGTGCTCGCGCTGCTCTGGGTGCTGGAAGTGCCCGTACTGGCCGCAGGCTCGCTCTTAGATGCCTCCGGGCCGACCAGGATGATCTTGTCGCGCTTGCGATAGCTCGAACGGTTGGCGACCTCCTTGGTGGTCTCGCCGTTGACCGTAACATACTTATAGGTGATGGTCTTGTAGCCGGTGGCTGCGGTCTGCTCGACCTCGGTCTCCCCCGGCGCGAGCGAAGAGTCAGTCTTTTTGATGGTCTCCGGGGTCAGCGTCTCCAGGATCTGCGTCTCCAGGCGGACGGTTTTGTCGTCTGCCTTGGTGCCGCGGATGGTCACCTTCATCTGGCTGCCCTCGCGCACGGTCACCAGTTTGATCGGATAATCGGTATCATTTTTGAATTTAAAGTCCAGGCTGCCGTAACTGACCGTTGCGTCCTCGCCAAGCGGCGTATATGCGACGGTGAGCGAATGGTTAGAGCGCTCGGTGACCTCCAGGTCGGCGCGCAGCACGGCCATGTACAGCGTCGAGGAAGGCTGGCAGACACCGCCGCCGACCTCATCGATGAGCTTGCCGTTGGAATAAGCGCCCGCGGCCTTGAAACCGCGCTCGGTTGTGCGTGGACCAACCACATCATTGTAGGAAAATTCGTCGCCTGGATTTAAGATGGTGCCATTGATATACTGCGCGGCCAGGGTGACATTGTTCGTGCGGTCTGTATTGCCCGTGTTGAGGCTGGTTGAGGCCGACGCCAGCACGTCGCGGAACAGCGCCCGGTCCAGCACCTCCTTCGTCACCTTAGCCGGCGTGACCGACACCGGGATGGTGTAGGTAGCCTCGGTGCCGTCGCCGATGATCTCGCGCGCCTTGTCTGCGTCCATCACGATACCATTTTTCTCCGGGATGATGGTCTTTCCATCCGACTTGTCGACAATGGCATTGGTCGGCTCACAGTCCACTTCGGCCTTGAGCGCGTCCACGTCGAGCGGCTCCGGGTCGGTCAATTGGGTCTCAACCGTGTACTCGCTGAAATCCATGGCTTCGATCTTGCCGCGCAGGTCGTCGCGCACCTTAGCCTGGTCAAAGCTGACGCCCGGCTTGGGCATGGTCAGGATGAGGTTCGTGCCCTCCAGCGTCCAGGTCGCGCCAGTCGGCTCGGTCAGCGCCTCGGAGGCGATCTCCTCCAGGCGCTGGTTGAGCGCATCATTGTTGATCGTGATGACAAGATCGGCCGACTTCTGGCCAAACAGCGCCCCGAAAGCGCCGCCCACGCGCTCGGCCACGCTGCCGGTGTGGCCGATGTCATAGGCGGCCTGCGCGCTGGCTGCTGCATCCAGACCATTGGTCACGTCCTGGATGGAAATGGGGTAGTCTGTGTCATGAATCTTGACATTGATGACCGCACTGTCCACGACTGGGCCGACTTCCTCGGCGATCTTTTGCTGGGCTGCGGCCAGGCTCAGCCCGCCAACCTCCACCGTGCCCGCCGTCACGCCGCGGAACACCGTGCCCGTGGCGTATGTATAGCCTAGGGCCGTGCCCGCGCTGAGCAGCAGTACAATCAAAACGGTCAAAAAGACAACCTTGCCCCTTCCCCGCTTTTTCTCCCGCTTGCGGCGCGGCGCATCGTCCCGATACTCTGGCTGTTCTGCGCCATGGCTGTACACATGTACCGGGCCGTCCCGCCGGGGCGTGACCGTGCGCGCGTCGCGCTTGCGTGCGGACGCTTTTCGCTTCTTTTTCCCGCCGCTGGATGCCCGGACACTTCTCCCCCCGTGCGCAGGCGCCTGCGCTGCCGCCCGGTCGGCCTGCGCCGCAGGCGGCGTATAGGGCTGATAGGCCGCGGGCTGCTGTGCCGGCCGCCAGACCTGATCTCCGTCCGGCTCGATTGTCGGCTGGGGACGCGACGCTCTGTCCGGCTCCTCGGCCATGGCCTCGTATTCCCGCAGAATATCGTCAACAGAAATTTCTTTCTTCTGTTCGTCCATCGTAATCTCCTCTCCCCTGCCTGTGTACTTCTGCTTCTCATACAGACAATTTTATTCTATGCTAAATCACGGCCGATTACAATAACCAATCGGTCATCATTTCGACAAAAAACAAGGGGACGCGCCGCGCCCCCTTCCTGATTGTTCACAAAAAAACGTGTATTTCCAACTTTGCCGCAGACGGACGGCAAATGGCGTTTGCTTACACGTTGAACCGGAACAGCACGACGTCGCCGTCCTGCATAACGTAGTCCTTGCCTTCCGAGCGCACAAGCCCCTTCTCGCGCGCGGCAGCCATCGAGCCGCAGGCCATCAGGTCATCGTAGGACACGACCTCGGCGCGGATGAACCCGCGTTCAAAGTCTGAGTGGATCTTGCCGGCTGCCTGGGGCGCCTTGGTGCCCTTTGCGATCGTCCAGGCGCGCACCTCCTGCTCGCCCGCGGTCAGATAACTCATCAGGCCCAGCAGGTCATAGCACACGCGGATGAGGCGGTCCAGGCCGGACTCCTTGAGGCCGAGATCGGCCAAAAACATTTCCTTTTCGTCGGGCGCCAGGCCGGTGATGTCCTCCTCAAGCTTGGCGCAGATGGGCAGCACCATGGCCCCCTCGGTGTCAGCGATCTTCTGCACGGCGGCCAGGCGCGCGTTCTCGGTCTGATCGCCGGTAAAGCCTGCCTCGTCCATGTTGGCCGCATAGATGACCTTCTTAGCCGTAAGCAGGTCGGACTCTGCCATGACGCGCTGCACGTCCTCGTCGTCGGCGAAGCCCGGGAAGGTGCGTGCGGTCAGTCCCTCGCCCAGATGGGCATGCAGGCGCTCCAGGATCTCAACGTCGGCCATCAGCTTTTTATCGGCCTTGGCCGCCTTGCGCACGCGGTCTAGGCGGCGCTCGATGTGCTCAAGGTCGGACAGGACCAGCTCCAGGTTGATGGTCTCGATGTCGCGTGCCGGGTCAACCGAGCCGTCCACATGGACGATGTTGTCGTTGTCAAAGCAGCGCACAACATGGACAATGGCGTCGACCTCGCGGATATGGGACAGGAACTTGTTGCCGAGGCCTTCGCCCTTGGACGCGCCGCGCACCAGGCCGGCGATGTCCACGAACTCCACCACGGCCGGCGTGGTCTTTTTGGCGTGATAGAGCTCGGTCAGCGGCTGCAGGCGGGAATCGGGCACGGCGACCATGCCGACGTTGGGGTCGATGGTGCAGAACGGATAGTTCGCGCTCTCCGCGCCCGCGTTGGTGATGGCGTTAAACAGGGTCGATTTGCCGACGTTCGGCAGACCCACGATTCCTAATTTCATATATCTCTACATCTCCTTAAAAAATGCCGTATTTACAAGGTTTTTGCGTTTTAGCGTTTTGGCGGCTACGCCATTTTTACGCCATTTACACATTAACTTGTATTGGGTTATATCAACATACGCTGCTGAGCTGAAATTGCTTGACCGCCTGATCGAGCGTTTCATCTGTCACATGAACATACCGATCCATTGTGGTTTTGATGCTGGCGTGCCCCAGCAGCTTTTGCAGCACTTTCGGCTGCATTCCGCTTTCCATCGCACGGGTTGCATAGGGGTCATACCGGCAGCGTCTGAAATACCTCTCCTGCCGCTTCCCCTGGGGTTTTCCCATGGATGAGTTTCTTTCCCGCAGGCAGGAAAGCGCACACCGCTACACTATATAGTATAGCGCATGGCGCTCTTTTCCTCAAGGCTTCTCCGCGATTTTTTCAAATGCAGCCGTCAGATCACAGGTGCCTGACCGATATACTGTCCCGATATTGCTGTCCGATGAGGATACCGTCCGTATACAGTGGCGAAATGAGCGCCCCGTCCAGTCATCCGGTTCGCTCATTTGCCCATGTCGGCCGTAGCCAAAACCGGTTCCGGTTTACGCATGGTGACGCACCGCCTTCCTACTGTGCCTCAAACAGCGCGTCGTTCATCTCCTTGATCTCGCCCGCTGTGTAATAGTCGCTTGCACCATTATAGGAATTGGCGTAATCCTCCGTGATCTGCTGCAAGGTCTCCACCATCCCTTCGGCCGCGACCTCATCGCGGCCGTTGGTGTAACTGACCGCGCCATCCTTTTCCTGCCGGGTGAGCTTGCCCCATTTCCCGCCGTAAACCGTGTAATAGACGGCGCCGCTGCCGCCGCCCTTCTCGTGAAGCAGCAGCAAAACGTCCTCCCCCGGCTCCAGCACCGCCTCACCGCGATAGGTCTGCTTTTCCCAGCCGATCTTGCCGCCGCTTAAACGGACCGTGATCTCCTCCGGGAGCGACGGCGGCTGCTTTTCGCCGGGCTTGTAGGTCAGGAATGCCTGCGCAGGCCGGACGGTCGCGTCCGTGTGCATGCTCTCAAGGGTTGCCCCATCCTCGCCGACGTTCCATTGGCTGGGGGGCAGGGAGTCCACCGTGCCCACCACGGCGAGGTCTGCATGCAGCAGAACGTCCTCCCAAATC
>DWWZ01000014.1 GCA_019119435.1 Candidatus Butyricicoccus avicola | reverse complement strand
AAATGATCAACCACGCAGATGTGGCGGAATGGCAGACGCGCTAGCTTCAGGTGCTAGTGCTCGCAAGGGCGTGTGGGTTCAAGTCCCACCATCTGCACCAAAACGGACATCCACTTTGGATGTCCGTTTTTTGTTCTCAACGTTATGCACCAAACCGTATTCCGGCCTCAAAGAACACGGCCCATCCGCATTTCGGATGGGCCGACTTGTCCCGCGAGGGATTATACCAGCTTATGTACCAATTCTTTAAACAGGTTTCCGCGCTCCATGAAATTCTTAAAGCAGTCAAACGACGCGCTGGCCGGGCTCATTATGACGATATCGCCCGGCTGCGCCACGGCATTGGCACAGCGCACGGCTGCTGCCAGGTCAGGCACGTCGATGATCTCCGGCTTTTCCGGACAATCAGCCTGCTCGACGCAGGCGCGGATCTTGGGCGCGGTCGCGCCGGTCAGGAGCAACGTTTTGACGTGACGGCAGATCGGCACGCCCAGCACATCATACGGGATGTGCTTGTCGTAGCCGCCTGCGATCAAGATGAGCTTTTGGTCAAAGGATTCCAGGCCGGCGATGGTGCGCGTGGGGCTGGATGCAATCGAGTCGTTGTAGTACTTGACCCCCTCAAACTCGCGCACAAACTCGATCCGGTGCTCAACACCACCGAAAGTCTTGGCGACCTCGACAATATCATCATCTTGACATAGGCCCTGTACGATAGCCGCTGCCATCATGACATTATAAACGTTATGTGCACCTGGGATGCGGATATCCTTGGCATCCATAAGTGCGCGGTCCTTGCCCTGCTCGGCGATATAGATGACGCCGTCGCGCAGATATACGCCGTTTTCCGGCTTCACGATCTTACTGCACGTCAAAATCTGGTGTCCCGGCCCAATATCCAGGGTTCGGGTGACGGGGTCGTCCCCGTTGAGCACAAGGCGTTCGCCTGGTACCTGATGGGTATAGATACTGGTCTTGGCCTGGACATATTCGGCAAAATCCTTATGATAATCCAAGTGGTTGGGTGTTAAATTGGTGATCGCCGCGATCGACGGGCTGTAACGCATCCCCATGAGCTGGAAGGAGGACAGTTCAACGACCGCGAGGTCATCCGGCCGCATCTCCCGCACCTCGGGCAGCAGTGGCTTCCCAATGTTACCGCCCAGGTGGCAGGTGTGTCCCGCGTGCTTCAAAAACTCATAGACCAGCGTTGTTGTCGTGGTCTTGCCGTCCGAGCCGGTGATGCCAATGATCTTGCACGGGCATACCCGGAAGAACAGCTCCATCTCGCTGGTCACCTCGCCGCCGCGCGCGCGGACCGCCTGCAAGGCTGGATGCTCAGGATGCAGGCCGGGTGTGCGGAATACGATGTCCTCATCCAGGCTGTCCAGATACCCGTCCCCGAGCACAGTCCGTGCGCCCAGTGCGGTCAGCTGGGCATACTGCGCGCCCAAGCCGTCTGCCGTCTTTTTGTCGTGCACCGTGACCGACAGGCCGGCCTGCCGCAAAAGGGTCACAAGCGGCATATTGCTCACGCCCGCGCCGATGACGGCGACACGCTTGTCGTGAATCTCCTGTAAATATTGATCGAGTGCTGTCATATTGAAACCTCTCCCCTCTGGTCTTTGTTTATTCTACTCTTTTCCTTGGCAAAATTCAAGTTTCCCCTGGGCATTTCTGCAATTTTGATTGACGAACCAGACTATTTTGTCGTATAATAGACAGCGTGAGTAATCCTGGCGGTCGCGTGCTGGCTTTGACTGGCATGAGGAAAGTCCGGGCTGCACAGGGCAAGGATAGCAGATAACGTCTGCCGGAGGCAACTCCAGGAATAGTGCAACAGAGAGATACCGCCGGGGAATCCCCGGTAAGGGTGGAAAGGCGAGGTAAGAGCTCACCACGCCCCATGGTAACATGGGGGGTCTGTAAACTCTATCCGCAGCAACATCGACAGGGACTATGGCCGGCCCGGCCCTCCCGACCGATGGCTTGAGGCGCGCGGCGACGCGCGTCCCAGATAGATGACCGTCCACGACAGAACCCGGCTTACGGATTGCTCACACCATAAAAAGGCACCTTTACGGTGCCTTTTTTGCGCTCTGTTTTTTTATAGCCGGGTCGATCGGTCCAGACGCGGGCTGCTGCCAGGCCAAGGAGGCAGGTGCCTGATGCCTGTCAGACCGGAGCTTCTAGTTGCGATGGGTGTCTGACGCGCATAATTTTCCTTTCGCGCGATATGGATGCAGAAACACACGCCGCAAAAGGCCGACCGATCCACAATTTCTTCGCGTTATTTTTCGCCTGCCGGCGATTCCAGCGCAGCATAAGAGGCGTCATCCACCGGCTCAAGCCATTCGTTTGCAGTCTCCTCGCCCGGAACCTCTACGGCAATATGGGAAAACCAACTGTCCGCCTTGGCGCCATGCCAGTGCTTAACCCCGGCCGGGATGGTGATGACCATGCCGGGTTCCAAGCTGACGGCCGGTTTGCCTTCTTCCTGGTACCAGCCGCTGCCGGCTGTGCAGATGAGCAGCTGGCCGCCGCCGGACTTTGCGTGGTGGATGTGCCAATGATTGCGGCAACCCGGCTCAAAGGTGACATTCGCCAGAGAAACCGCGCATACTTTCGGGTCGGTCAAGGGATTCAGATAGGAATTGCCGATAAAATATTGGGCATATGCCGTGTTAGCCTGCCCTTGGCCAAAGCAATTCTGCCGGTCAAATTCTTTTTTGTCATGGACTCGCATAGGGACTTCCTTTCCATATAATAATTTACTGGGCTGTGCGCCGCGTGCGCTCAGCCCTCTGCCGCTTTACCGATGCAGGCAATCGCATTGAGGCTGCGCGGATAACCGATATAGGGCAGGCATTGGGAGACCACACGCACCAGGAAGTCCTTGTCATTTCCAAGGTTCATGTTGCCCTTGGCATGCGCGATGAGCTGCGGCTCACAGCCGCCCTGCGCAGCCAGGAAGCAAAAGGTGATCATCTCGCGCTGCTTGAGATCCAGGCCGCCGCGGGTATAATAGTCGCCAAAGCAATTGGCTGCCAGCCAACGGTTGATATGACCGTTTTTCCAAGCCTCTCGCATGCCCGCTCCAAAAATCTCCACCTGAGCAGCTGCCCCTTTTTCCAGGCGGTTCTCCATAGTGGTCGTCGCCTGCCCGGCCAGCGGCAGCGAAACCCCACGCGCTGTGAGGACTCTGTTGGTCTGCTCCAAGAAGGGCAGGACCCGGCCGATCCCAAGGTAATCCACCGCCTGATATACGGTCTCCTTGACCATGACCGGTGTTACACCGGCATCCAGTGCCCGTGGAAGAAGGTGAGCGAATACCTCTTTACCCCGGCAACCCAGCAGGGTAGCCAAAATGGCCAGATGGCGTGTGACCTCGTCAAGCTGCTGTTCGGGTTCCTTGACGACCTCTTCGGCCGCAAAATACCGCAGCCGCTCCATAAATTCCGGGTCGGTCTCATACAGGGTCTTTTGATCTGACATATTTATTTCCTCCTTTGAGGCTTTGCGCCTCCCGGCTGTACGCCGGGAGTTTCAAAGCCAATCAGCAGATGATGCTCCTGTGAAGCGAAGGCGGGCGCGTCCGGTTTTTGAGCAGCTTTCTGGTCAGCCGCCCATACGCTGCCGGATCATGCTCCCCTCACAGCCAACGCTCTGACACACTGTCAGCATCTTCATTATAGGCTTGTCGGGATGCCGTGTCAACCTATCATGTAATGCCTATTTCGTATATAAAATCATGCTTAAAGCGTATAGATTGCCAAACAAAAAAACCCGGATGTCATTGGCATCCAAGCGGATTCTCCTGTCTATATGCAAAAACGGACATCCAAAGTGGATGTCCGTTTTGGTGCAGATGGTGGGACTTGAACCCACACGCCCTTGCGAGCACTAGCACCTGAAGCTAGCGCGTCTGCCATTCCGCCACATCTGCGTGGTTGATCATTT
>DWWZ01000113.1 GCA_019119435.1 Candidatus Butyricicoccus avicola | reverse complement strand
AATACGCAGGCCAGGACTTCCACGATGGAAAGGATCAGCTTCAGGGTACCCATGTTCATTCCTCCGAATATTGATAGACTAAAAATTCGATATCTGTTCAGGCCCCTGCGGCGGGGCGCAATTGCATACATATCATCATAGCACAAAAATGCGGCCTTGGCAAGGGGAAACGGGGAAAAAATGGGAAAAATCAGGGCTGCGCCTGGCGCAGGATGGCCGCGAGCGGCGCGCCGGCGCGGTTGGTTGAGACCTTGCCGGTGGAGGCGTCCACAACGGCCATGCGCACGGTGGACCAGCCGGTCGCAGGCGCACGGTAGTTGACATCGCTGGACAGGCGGCGCAGGCGGCGCAGGGCGGCACCCTCGCAGCTGCCGCAGACTAAAATCAGGCTGATGATGGAAAACTGGTGCAGGGGGTCGGCGCGCACGAGCGTGTGCTGGAGCCCCTTGGCATAGTCCCACCAGGTGTCCAGGGTGTCGCGGTCCAGGGCGGGAACCGAGAACAGTAGCCGGTGTTCGTGGCTGTGCAGCATGGCGCCGCCGATCGGGATGACGCCCAGGACTTTTTGCTCGGAATCGGAATCGAACCAGGCATGCAGGGCGGTCAGCCGGCCCTCCACCGAGACATTGCGCATGGAGTTGAAGGCCTTGTCCAGGCCGGTCTCCAGGTTGTCGCGGAAGGCGGCAAAATAGGTGCTCAGGTCAGGGGTCTTGTTTGTCTGCATGGCGGTCACAGATCCTCCGGATAGAGGCCGGCCTGCGTCATCTCGCGCAGGGCCTGCTGGACGGTGGGCTTGTCGGCCTGATAGGTGACGCCGAACCACTTGGCGCCGGTGTGAAGCACACGGGCCGTGGCCTTGCCGGCTGTGATCAGCGTATCGACGGCCGAGGGCAGATAAAACTCTGCCTTCATCGGGTCGCCCGGCAGCTTGTTGGCAAAGAAATCGCGCAGCTGGGCCTCAAGTTCGCCGAGGAAGGAGGGGGTGAAACCCCACAGGTTCATGGAGACCGGCGTGCCGGGCGCGATGACACCGCCCGCACCGTCGGTAAAGCGGATGACGCCGTCGGCGTCCCGGGCGATTTTGGTGCGCTCGACGATGTCGGTCAGCAGGCCGTCCGCGTCGGTGGTGCACACGCCGCGGGATACCGTGCCGTTCTCGGTCAGGGTGTTCTCGACCGCGTAGCCCACCATACAGTAGCGGTATTTGCCGTCGTCCCGGGCGGTGGACAGGAAAGCGTAGATTTTGGCAAAGGCGTCCGCGCCGTAAAAATCGTCGGCGTTGATGACGGCGAAGGGCGCGTCCACAGCGTCCTTGACGCAGTAGACCGCGTGGCCGGTGCCGAGCGGCTTTTCGCGTCCCGCCGGGGCGACAAGGCCTTCCGGCAGGACAGACAGCGTCTGATAGACGTAATCGACCTGCATGAGGCGCCGGGCCTTGCGGCCAATGGCCTGCTCAAAGGCGTCCTCGAGTTCGGGCTTGATGATAAAGACCACGCGGCGGAAGCCGGCGCGGTAGGCGTCGTAGATGGAGTAGTCCAGGATGATCTGACCGTTTGGGCCGAGCGGGTCGATCTGCTTGAGACCGCCGTAACGCGAGCCAAGGCCGGCAGCCATGATGACCAAAACGGGCTGGTGCATAGCGATGCTGCGCTCCTTTCAGAAATAAATTTTCAAAATATAATCAAAACGTATCTATATTATACTGGAAGTGCACACCGGCCGCAAGGGCGCAAAGGGCAAAATTCACGAATTGCTTTGGGCAAAGACGGGAATTTTTCAACAAGGTAGAAAAAATGAAAGATTACATGCGTGGGATACCAGGAATACATTGCAAAGAAGGCGGCAAAATGATAGAATAGGAAAGGTTACAATTATAGTCGAAAACAAGTTTTCCGCTGATTTGTTTATCATGAAGTGAGGTAGATCTATTATGATGCGCAGAACGAAAATCATCTGTACGCTCGGCCCTGCGACCGACGACAAGGAAGTGCTCAAGGGCATGATGGAGGCGGGCATGAACGTCGCCCGTCTGAACTTCAGCCACGGTTCCCACGAGGAGCACAAGCAGCGTATGGACCTGGTCAAGGCCTGCCGCGCAGAGCTCGGCCTGCCGATTGGCATCATGCTTGACACAAAGGGCCCGGAGATCCGGACCAAGACCTATAAGAACGGCAAGATCGAGATCCAGGATGGCCAGACCTTCACGCTGACCACCCGCGACGTCGAGGGCGACGAGAGCATCGTCTCGATCTCCTACGAGGGCCTGCCGAACGATGTAAAGCCCGGCACCCGCATCCTCATCGACGACGGCCTGATCGCCTTCGAGGTGCAGGAAGTCAAGGACGGTACGGACATCGTCTGCAAGGCGCTCAACGCCGGCCCGCTGTCCAACCGCAAGTCGATCAACGTCCCGGGCATCAAGCTCAACATGCCCTTTGTCTCGGACAAGGATCGCTCGGACATCATCTTCGGCCTCGAGCAGGGCATCGACTTCATTGCCGCCTCCTTCACCCGCTCCAAGCAGGATATCCTGGACATCAAGGAGATCCTCAAGGAGTACGGTCAGGAGGACGTTCAGATCATCGCCAAGATCGAGAACATGGAAGGCGTCAACAATATCCGCGAGATCCTGTCCGAGTGCTCGGGCCTCATGGTAGCGCGCGGCGACCTCGGCGTTGAGGTACCCTACTACGAGCTGCCTGAGATTCAGAAGCATCTGATCAAGATGGCGATCTCCCAGGGCAAACGCGTCGTCACCGCGACCCAGATGCTCGACTCCATGTCCAAAAACCCGCGCGCGACCCGCGCCGAGGTATCCGACGTTGCAAACGCCGTATTTGATGGCACTTCGGCCATCATGCTCTCGGGCGAGACCTCGGTCGGCAAGTATCCGGTCGAGACCGTCAGCACTATGTCGCTCATCGCTTCCAACGCCGAAGCCAAGATCCATTATGACCGCCGCCGTGTCACCCGCGACGAGTTCAAGGAGATGAACATGAAGGGCGAGCGCAAGACCAATGCCATCGCGCACGCCACCTGCACGACCTCGGCTGACCTCGGCGCCAAGTGCATCGTCGCTGTCACCCAGTCGGGTTCGACGGCATACGCTGTATCCTCCTTCCGCCCGGGCACCATCATCGTCGGCGCGACCTACAACGAGAAGGCATACCACCGTATGACTATGTCCTGGGGCGTTGTGCCGGCTCTCATCAAGCAGGTCAACTCGGGTACCGAGCTGTACACCCAGGCGGTCCGCGCGGCGGTCGAGACCTGCGGCGTGCAGGTGGGCGACATCATCACGGTGACCGCCGGCATGCCGGTCGGCCACGTGCACTACACCAACACCCTGCGCCTCATCGAGGTCACCCAGGCCTACATCAACATGGCCTTTGAGGATCAGTAATTGACTGCGCGGCGGCTATTGCGCATCGTGCGCCGCTGGCTGACCCTGCTTGTGCTGGCCGCCGTCCTGGTCGCTGCGGCCTGGACGGCCTTCCAGCTCGTCACGGGCATCCAGTATGAACGGGATACCGAGTCGCTGCGGGGGGCCGACCTCGCCGTCAGCCAGACGCCGGACAGCGGCATCACCAATCTAGCGCTGTTCGGGGTGGACGCAGACAACGACGGCACCCGGCGCTCGGACTGCATTATGGTCCTGTCGATCGACGGCGGACGGGGCAAGGTCAAGATCACCTCGCTCATGCGCGATTCGCGCGTTGAGATCGACGGCCATGGAGAGTCCAAGCTCAACCACTCCTACAGCTATGGCGGACCGGCCCTGGCCATCCGCACGATCAACCAGAATTTTGACCTCAATATCGAGCACTTCGTGCAGGTGGACTTTTCTCAGATGGCCAACCTCATCGGCGCCATCGGCGGCGTTGAGATCGACGTCAAGGAGAATGAGATCCGTGAGCTCAACAAGTTCATCGGGGAATACTGCCGCGCGGCCGGCGCGCCCGAGTGCCCGGTCGAGCAGCCGGGCCTGCAGATGCTCAACGGCATCCAGGCCATGAGCTACGGCCGCATCCGCAAGGGCGGCACGGGCGACGACTGGGGCCGGGTCGAGCGCCAGGGCGTCGTGCTCGAGGCGATGTTCGACCGCGTGCGCGGCCTGTCCATCCCGGAGCTCATCCAGCTGGCGCCCAAGATGCTCAAGTATGTGACGAGCGACCTGTCCCTCGCGCAGATTGCCGGCCTAGCGGTCAGCGCGCTGCGGCATGGCATGCCCGAGATCGAGCACGGCCGCATCCCGACCGACGGCAACTGGCAGTATGGCGGCAGCCAGGACCAGTATATCGTGTTCGACATCGAGCAGGCCGCCCAGCAGCTCAGCGATTACATTTATAACGACGTGCCGCTCGCGTCCTGACGCCTGCGCACATGAAAAAAGACGCCCAAATGAGGGCGCCTTTTTTTGCTGTGTGCGGGTTCCTGTGGCTTCGGCCCGCGCCCGGGAAGGCGGCAGCGGCTCAGTCGCGCGCGCGGGCCTCGCGCAGCCAGCGGTAAAAGGTCGAAACCGAGACATGCAGGCGCTGGGCGGCCTGCTCGGCCGTGATCTGTTGGCTCTCATACAGCCCGCGGATCTTGGCAAACCGTTTGTCCGAGCATTTCTTGCTCGGGCGGCCCAGGTTTACCCCCTGCTGCTGCGCCGCGATGCGGCCGGCGCGCTGGCGGTCATAGAGGTCGCGCTGGGCCTCGGCCCCGGCCTCGGCGAGCGTCTCGGCCACAAGGTCGCAGATGAGCTGGCGCAGGGTGCCATCCCCGACCGTCTCATCGAGCGCCTCGGCCGGGATGCCGAGCGCCTCCAGGCGCGCAGAAAGCATTTGGTCAATTTTCTTGGGGTCAAAAGATTGATATGCTGGGATCATTGCCGTCTCCTCGCTTCCAGGTGTCAAAGTATAGGTGATACCAGGCGTCATAAAACATATCTTATTTTATACTAAAAATATGGGATAGACAAGCACCAAGGCCGAAAAATGGCAGGGCTAGTTGTCTTTTGCCGAGGCAATGAGATAGCGGTAGATTTGGGGCTTGAACTGTTCATACAGGCCCAGGCTGGTGTACAGCGCGCGGTAATACTCAAACAGGCTGAGCTTGGTCGTGACCGTCCGGCCCAAGGTCAGCGCGCCGGTCAGGCTGCCGCTGCGCTTGCGGTAATAGTAAATCGGGGTCTGCAGGGCGCAGAAGGTCTGCGCATAGCGGATGTATTCCAGGTTAAACTGGAAGTCCTCGCTCCACTGTAGGGCCTCGTTGCAACGGATGTCATGCGCCATGATGAGCTCGCGGCGGTAGAGCTTGTTCCACATGACGCCGTAGTAGAAGCTCGAGGGCTCGTCGAGCAGATGGCGGGCAAACAGGCGCTGGTCCATGACGCGGGTGGACTGGAGAAAGCCATGGACGCTGATTTTGTCGTCTACCACGCGGCAGAAGTGGGAGATGACAAGGTCGGCGTCGGTCTCCTCGGCGCGCTCAACCAGCAGGCGGGTGGCGTTGACGTCCAGCCAGTCGTCGCTGTCAACGAACTGCAGGTATTGGCCGCGCGCGCGCTCGATGGCAAGGTTACGGGTGGCCGACACGCCGCTGTTCTCCTTGTCGATGACGCAGAAGCGCGGGTCGCGCTCGGCATACATGCGGCAGATGTGCAGGCTGGCGTCGCTCGAGCCGTCGTTGACGAGCAGCACCTCGATGTGCTGGTAGCGCTGGCGGCGGACGCTCTCGATGCAGGTGGCAAGGTCGGGCGCGGCGTTATAGACCGGGATGATGATGCTTACGAGCGGGGTGGATGGATTCAGAACGCTCATCTCCTTTTGATATAACTTTTTTATGCTTTTCATTATACCACCGGACGGCGCCGGGACGGAAGATGGCAAAACATAGAATGTGAAGGAAATATTTTCCATCGGAGCCAAGCCAGGCAAAAAAATCCGCGTACAGGATTGACGAAGGGGCTGTCAGGCAGTACAATAAAAACAACCCCCGGGGCGAAAACGGGGAAGATTATGAAAGAGAGGAAGTCAGGATTTTTATGAAGGAATTTGATTACACGATTCAGGATGCGCTGGGCATCCATGCCCGTCCCGCCGGCCAGCTGGTCAAGGTTGTCAAGGGCTTTGCCAGCAAGGTTACGCTGACCAAGGGCGAGAAGACCATCGACGCAACCCGTCTGATGAGCCTGATGGGCATGGGCGTCAAGCAGGGCGATACGCTGCACATCACGGTGGACGGCGCGGACGAGGCTGAGGCCACCGAGACGCTGCAGAAGTTCTTGGCAGAGAACCTGTAATTTACGCGTCGGCTGGCAGGAAATACCGGTGACATGAAAAAAAAGACAGCCATACGGCTGTCTTTTTTTTTCATGTGTGGAAGCCCGGGGCGCAAAGCGGAAACAGACTGGCAGCGCGCCCGGAAACGATCCCGGAGAGGTGCCAGTCACTGGGTAAGGCTTGCCTTGTGCCACAAATAGTCCGCACAGATGCGGCGGACTTCCTGTCTGCTTCGGATGGAGATCGGAACTGCGGCCCCGTCGTCCGTGATCAGCGCGTCCTTTTCGACCGAGGACACATGGTCCAGATTGACCAGGAAGCTGCGATTACAGCGGATGAACTGTCCGGGCGGAAGGCGCGTTTGGATGTCCTTAAGCGGGACATTGGTTTCATGCTGTACGCCTGCATC
>DWWZ01000112.1 GCA_019119435.1 Candidatus Butyricicoccus avicola | reverse complement strand
TCTACAGTAGAATTTTTTATTATTATATCATTTTGCCGCTCTCTATTAACATTTGAAAATGCGTTTCCAACTACACCATCCATATATATGGCAGAGTTGTTCGTTACTTCAACCGTAGAGTTGGTTGTTAAATGCACACCTCTTCCGCCATTACCCAAACGTAACTCCGCCTGATTTTCTAACTTCAGAGTTCCATTCCGATGTACTAAAATTGCTGCATACGGATAATTTCCCTCGTTATATGACGTGGTAATTCCTTCCATATTGACCTTAACATTATCGAGTGTCAAGGTGCCAGATATCCCAAATCCATATTGTTGAACAGTAACAGTGTGGCCTTGTCCATTAATTGTCACATCTCCTGTAATATGTTTAGGGGTTTTTAAACTTAATATACAATTGCTTTTCAGGATAATAGTTGCCTGCGACATGTTATCTGCCGCTTCAATTGCCTCGTCCAGCGTATTATATTCTTCCCCATCAATGGAGCAGACTGCTTCGCTCTCCTCCGACGTCTCCTCGCCCGGCTGTTTCACGTCTCCGGACTCCTCCGGTTCGGGCGTCGTTTCCGTCTCCGGCGTTGTCGTGTCCGGCTCAGTGTTTTCCCTCGTCAGTGCCGCATTTGCCTCGGTCTGGGAGACTTCCGCCGCAGGGCAGTCCGGCTCATGCTCCTGCGCCGGGCAATCGGCTGCTTTCGTGCACTCCAGGGCAGATTCGTCCGCTGCGGCGGGCTCATCCAACTGGTCTGCGAAAGCATATACAGGCGCAACTGACAGCAGCATTGCTGCCGCGACAGCCCCTGCAAGCCATCGTTTTCCTTTCATGATTTTACCTCCATTTTTTTACTAGCCGATCGGAAAAGCAGTGCGTTTTGTTTTCCTGCCCGATGTTACCGGGCAGGAAAGGCAAAGAGGTACCTCTTTCACGTATCAACTGATATTATGATACAACCTTTTTATCCATAAAACAATTTCACTTTTTGCACAAATTTTATATCATAATTTTGACAGTTTTATCAGAAATCAGGGCTTTCCTTGCAAATGTGCCCGTTCCCTTCCCGCCAAGAGCTATGCCCGACAGGTATATTTGGCCATGCAATATAAGTATTTGAACATTTCCTGCCCAGGTCCTATAATTACACCTGTCATAAAATCTGCGCGGAACCTACCGCACGATCGCGAGGAGAAACCCTATGAACCAAAATATTGCTGAAATCTCTGCCGGCCTGGAAAACCCCGAAGCCATGCGCGCCGCGAGCCAGCGCGCGCTCAAGATCACCATGCAGCTCAACAACCAATATCATGAGCCGGCTATGGTGCGCAAGCTCTTCTTTGAACTCATCTGTCAGCCGGAGGACGATACCTTCAGCCTGTTCCCGCCCTTCTACACCGATTATGGCAAAAACATCCGCGTCGGGAAGAACGTATTCATCAACACCGGCTGCCGGTTCCAAGATCAGGGCGGCATCGTGATCGGTGACGGCGCCCTGATCGGCCACAACGTCGTCCTGGCCACGCTCAACCACCACGAGGACCCCCGTAAGCGCCATATCCTGATCCCTGCTCCCATCACCATCGGCAAGGATGTCTGGATCGGCGCCAACGCGACCGTCGTCCCCGGCGTCACCATCGGCGACGGCGCGGTGATCGCCGCCGGGGCGGTCGTGACCCGCGATGTCCCGCCCAATGTTGTCGTGGGCGGCGTCCCAGCCCGGGTCCTCAAGAAGATCGTGCCGGAGGATGCTGGCTGAACCCGGCCGGTCCCCGAAAAGCCATTTCGTATGCGACGTATCGAGGAGGAGATCTTGCCGTGAAAAAACATTTCCCTGCATTTCTTGTGTCCGTGCTCTTGTCCGCATCCATATTGGTCTCTTCCAGCGCCGCGGCCAGCAGCTTTTCCGATGTCCCGCAAGACGCCTGGTATGCCGGCGCGGTAGCCTACTGCGTCGACGCCGAACTGATGCACGGCACGTCGGCCACCACCTTCTCGCCGGACGCCACGACCTCCCGCGCGATGCTGGTCACCATCCTGTACCGGCAGGCGGGCAGCCCGCAGGCCGGAGATGCGGCATTTGCCGACGTCCCATCCGGCGCCTGGTACCATGACGCGGTGAGCTGGGCCTGTGAAGCCGGCATTGCCAGCGGATACAGCGCCCAGCGCTTTGGGCCGAATGAGCCGATCACCCGGGAACAGCTGGCGGCCCTGCTCTGGCGCAGCGCCGGCAGCCCGGTACCGGATTCCGCTGCCACTTTTCCCGACCAGTCTGCGATCTCTGCATTTGCCCAGCAGGCAGCCGCCTGGGCGCAGCAGGCTGGCATCATCACCGGCAGGGATGGCGGCCGTTTCGACCCGCACGGCCTGGCAACGCGGGCCGAGACTGCGGTCATCCTATCTCGCTACGACGCACTCACGAAACCGAACCCTCCCTCTGCCCCCACCCAGGAGGAAGACGCTATGCCAAAACTCCTTCTCACCGTAAACGGGCAAACCTTCTCGGCCACGCTAGCCGACACGCCAACTGCCCGCGCGCTGCTCGCACAGCTCCCGCTGTCCGTGAGCATGCAGGAGCTAAACGGTAACGAAAAGTACTATTATCTGCCCGAAAGTCTGCCCACCGACGCCCAGCAGCCGGGCAGCATCCGGGCCGGCGACCTCATGCTCTATGGCGCCGACTGCCTTGTCCTGTTCTATGCGGACTTTTCCACCTCGTACAGCTATACCCGCCTAGGCGTGCTGGACGATCCTGAGGGACTGGCCCAGGCCCTCGGGGACGGCGCGGTCACGATATCCTGGCATCTGGCCTGACCCTGGCCTCTATGCAGAAAAAAGCCCTCCCACTGCGCGCAGCGGGAGGGTTTTGTTATGCCTTGATGATGAGCGCCATAAATTCCAGCGGCGTCTGGCTGACGCAGCGGATGCCATGCGTACCGCCGTCCTCACAGAAGAAGGTGTCGCCGGGCTTTGCCGGGCAGTCGGTGCCGTTGTCCCGATAGACGCCCTCGCCGGCCAGGATGTGGTAGGTCTCGGTCTCGCCGTGATGGGTGTGGTCGTCGAGGACCGCGCCAGGCGCGATGGTGACATGGGCGAACAGGCCCACCTTTCCGTTCATCTGCTGCTCGTTCAGCAGCCGGTTGATCTGGATGCCCTCTTTGCTCATTGTGATCGTCTCCTGTCAAAATATGATTGTCGAATCCGGTAGGGTGCGCATGCCGCCCTGTCTTTATTATAGAGGACAGGCCGCAGAAGGGCAATCTTTTTTTGCTTCACGTCGTCGCGCGCAGAGCCAGCCTGGGCTGGACGACAATTTGCACCGGCCCTACAGGTTTTTCTTCGATCAGGTCGATCAGGATCTGCGCACTGCGGCGCCCGATCTCCTCGATGTCCACCCGCACGCTGGTCAGCTCCGGCTCGATGACCGTACACAGGCTGCTGCCGTCATAGCCCATCACCGCGAGTTCCTCCGGGATGCGCATGCCGCGGCGCAGCGCTGCCTTCATGGCGCCGATCGCAATGCGGTCGTTCATGCAGAATAGGGCCGTCGGGCGGTCCGGGCGGGCCAGCAGCGCGTCCGCCGCCGCGCAGGCGTCCTCCTGGCGCGGCTCCACCTCACAGATGTCGTCCGCACGGAACGGCAGGCCGTGCCGCGCCAGCACATCACAGTACGCCTGGTAGCGGATCTCCGAGATATAGGGCTGCAGCCGTCCGGCAAGCAGCCCGATGCGCGTATGGCCCCGCCCAATCAGATGCTCCATCGCCTGCACCGTGCCCTGGTAGTCATCCGAAATGATGGACGGGATGTCCCCGTGTTCCGGCCGGTTGTTGGTCTGGACGACCGGCATCCCCTGGCTGCGCAGGGAGGCCAAGAGCGCCTGGTCGATCTGTCCCGCCAGCACCACGCCATCCACCCGCTTTTTCATGAACAGGTCACGGTGGTTGGAGGCGGTGATATACACATAATATCCCCGTGCCTCCGCTTCCTGCTGGACGGCCTCGGCCATCTCTGCATAAAAGGGATTGATCATGATTGGGTAATGCTTGGGGTCTACCACAAACGCCAGGTTGTTGTTCCGCTGGCGCACCATCGCGCGGGCGATGGCATTGGGCGAATAGTGCAGCGCCTCCGCCGCCCTGGCAATCCGCAGCCGGGTCTGCTCGCGCACCTTTTCCGGCGCGCTGTATGCGCGGGAAACCGTTGTAATCGAGCAGCCCGCCAGCCTTGCGACATCAGCAATCGTAGCCGCCATGGCATCTCACCTTCCTGAATCTTCTCTCTCGTCTCTGTCCAGTGGAAAGTCCTCTTTCTTCCATTTTACCTGCTGGCCGCTGTTTCTGTCAACAGCTATTCCCGCCCCGAGGAATAGCAAGAAAGGAGGGCATCCGCCCTCCTTTTCTCATGCTATTCCAAAAACTCAAAGGTATCAGCCAGGATAGACAGCTGGCTTGGCAACTGTTGGAAGGTCTCGTATGCGGCCGTTCCCTCCGCGAACGGATTGGACTGTAAGCTGGTCATCACCGCCACGCGGCCATCCTCCGACCGGGCGATCTCGGTGCCCAGTGGGCCGCCTTCCGCCTGCATCTTTTCCCATACCGCCTGGTCCATCAGCTCAATGGAGCAGACGTTAGCCGACTGCCCGTCCTTTTGATAGGTCACCGTGATCGTGGTGACCGTCCCGCCGTATACCTCCCGCTCGCTGGTCTGCGCAGAAAAGGCATCGTCAAACCCTGCCGGGATGTGCACGCGGAAGCCCAGCGTCTGGCTTTCCAATACTGTATCGCCCTGCTGCGTGCTGCTGGCCGACGCGCCGAGGGCGGCCAGCATGGCCGGGCTGCACGCGGTCAGCGACACCGCAGTCGCCAGCACACAGGCCGTCATCAAGATTTCCTTCTTCATATCGATTCCTCCTTGCGGCAAATCACCTTTGGATTTTCCACATTGTAGCATCCGTCTATTTTTTATGCAAGCCCTTGGCAGCAGGATCGGACAGCCTCCCTCATTTTCAGCAGGTTATACAATTTGCGGACGGGATTTTTTACTTTGCCTGCGTCCAGTACACGCCGTCCAGGTGTTTTTCCTTGATGCGCCTTGCCAGATATACGACTGGCGTGTCGGCGAGCGAGGTAACAATAAAAATGACATAGCTCGAGATGACGATGCTCCCAAGTGTCTGGAGGTCGTACACGCCCCAGAAGGCGAAAAATGTGAACAGCAAGGTGTTGAGCAGCTGCGAAACCAGCGTGGAGCCATTGTTGCGCAGCCACAGGAACCGGCGGCTGCTGCCGCTTCTCCGGGTGCTGAGCCTCCACCATGCATGATAGAGCCAGACGTCAAAGGCCTGGGTCAGGGCATAGACCACGAGGGACGCCAGCATCATGCGCGGTGTATTGGAGAAAATCTCCCGGAAGGCCGGCTGGGCCCAGTCGTTCCCGCTGGGCAGATAGAGCAGCCAGGACTGGGAAACCAGGATGAACAGGATGCTGGTCACAATGCCAAGCACGACCGCGAGGTTGGCCGCGCGCTTGCCTTCGTTCTCGGATAGGACATCGGTGATGAGGAAGGTCATAGCAAACAGGATGTTGCCAAGCGTCATCTCCATCCCAAAGGCCTCGACCAGCAGCAGCACCTCGATGTTGGCCGCAATGGTGGCAAACACGGTCAGGCAGTACATGCCGGTCTTGCCGAACAGGCGGTACATGACCAGCACGCTGCCAAACAGCACGACCAGGGAGATCAGAAGCAGGACCTCATTTCTCATTGCTCCGCACCCCCTACGCCAAAGTCGGTATTCTCCATCAGGATGTCCACCCGCGGGTCGTCAAGATAAGCCGGCGCGATCTCGCGGCAAAAGATCTGGATGACCGCAGGGTCGGGCTTGACCGGCGTAGTGTTCTCTACCATGATGTTGACGCACACCCGGTCAAAGTGGGCCAGCCCGGTCTGGATATCGCGCCGCATAGAATCCGCCGTCTGGCCGGACAGGCCAAAGAGCAGGCAGCACTCGTCAAAGTCTGCGGCGATCTCGGCCGGATCGCTCACGCCGATGCCCTTGTGCAGGACCCCTTCGCGGTAGGCCCGGTCAAAGGTCTCCACGCCGATCTTGATGTGCACCCGCACGCCCAGCCCGGCAAAGCGCACGCGCAGCGCCGGGATCTCCCGTCGGTGCATCCAGTGGCACTCAAAATGCAGGTCATGGATGCCCTGTGCCTGGCAGACCCGCTCGACCTCGGCCATCGTGTCTGCGTCCAGCTCGCAGAACGAGCCCGAGTTGATAACCTCCAGCCGGCCATACTGCCCGGTCACCTGCGCCAGGGCCGTGCGGTTGAGCGCCAGGTTGGCCGCGGCGTCCGGCGAGCAGTCCAAATGGTAGTCGCAGAACGTACACTTCTTCCATGCGCAGCCAAATCCGCGCAGCAGCACGATCTCGCGCGGGTTTTTGTCGGTAATGACCGAATAGCGTACCATATCTTCATTTCCTCCTAAAATGTAAAAAGGTGTGTCCTCCAAAAAAGAGCGCACACCATCCTCTCCCGCCCGAAGGCAGCAAAAAAGCCATGACCTCCGCAGTGCGGCGCATGGATGTCCTAGTTTTGTTTTGAGACAGGATGGTTACGAACTGTCTTATTCGGATTGAAATCGCTCTTAGTATACTGCACAAGCGGGATGCTTGTCAATACGGGCGCGGCCCCAACCGGCGAGGCATCCGTTTATTTGACAATCTGCCAAATTTATTCGCCAAAATTCGTTGAAATTTCGCCGTTTTTGTGGAATAATAGAATACATTACCGGGATAAGAAAATTTAAAATCTGTGGGGGTCTGTACATGAAAAAACAGCGCAGCAGCTTTACCAGCCGCATCGGCTTCGTGCTGGCCGCGGCGGGCTCGGCCGTCGGCCTTGGAAACCTCTGGCGTTTCCCATATCTTGCGGCCAAGTACGGCGGCGGTACCTTTTTGCTGGTCTACATCATCCTGGCGGTCACCTTCGGCTTTACCCTTATGATCGCCGAAATCGCCATCGGCCGGCGCACCCGCCTATCCTGCATCGGCGCGTACCGCGCGCTTGACAAACGGTTCGGGTTTTTGGGCTGGCTGGCTTCCCTTGTGCCGGTGATCATCGCGCCCTATTACTGCGTCATCGGCGGCTGGGTCATCAAATACCTGCTGGACTTCTTGACCGGGCACGGCATCCAGGCGGCCGCCGACACCTACTTCAGCGACTTTACGGCCATGAGCCTGCCCGGCGTGCTCAACTCGCCTGTGACTTGGTTTGTCGTCTATGTGCTGCTCAACACTGTGGTCGTGCTGTGCGGCGTCGAGAAGGGCATCGAAAAGGTCAGCGGCGTTATGATGCCCGTGCTCATCATCCTGTCCATCGTCATCGCCTGCTATTCGCTGACCATCCCGGGCGCCGGCGCCGGGCTCAAGTACTACCTGCTGCCGCGCATGGAGGACTTCTCCATCTATACTGTGCTGGCCGCGATGGGCCAGCTGTTCTACTCGATGTCGCTTGCCATGGGCATTATGATCACCTATGGCTCGTATATGCAGAAGGACAGCATTCTGGAGCACTCGGTCACGCAGATCGAGGTGTTTGACACTGGCTTTGCGCTGTTGGCTGGCCTGATGATCATCCCGGCCATGGTGGCCTTCAGCGGCGGCGACACCGCCCTTGTGCGTGAGAACGCAGGCGCCGGCCTAATGTTTGGCGTGCTGCCCAAAGTGTTTGAGTCCATGCTCTTCGGCGGCGTGGTGGGCACGGTGTTCTTCGTGCTCGTCCTGCTGGCGGCGATGACCTCGTCGATCTCGCTGATGGAAACCATTGTGTCCATCCTGGTGGACAAGCTGCGCATCGGACGCAAGGTTGCCACCATCGGCGTCACCATCGGCATCCTGATCGTCGGCCTGCCCTCCTGCCTGGGCTACGGCCCGCTCTCGGCCATCATGCCGCTCGGCATGGCGTTCCTGGATTTCTTCGATTTTATCTCGAACTCGATCATGATGCCAATTGTCGCGTTCCTGACCTGCATCCTGATCGGGCACATCGCCGGGCCGCAGACCGTAATCGACGAGGTCGAGTCCTCCGGCCCGTTCCACCGCAAGAAGCTGTTCGTGGTCATGATCCGCTGGATCGCGCCCGTCATGCT
>DWWZ01000111.1 GCA_019119435.1 Candidatus Butyricicoccus avicola | reverse complement strand
ATGATCTCGGCGGCCAGGGCGTTCTCGACGTCCTTCTCGATCAGGCGGCGCAGGTTTCGGGCGCCGTACTTGATCGAAAATGCCTTATGGGTGAGGTAAGACACCAGGCTGTCGTCCCAGCTCAGGCGGATGCCACGCACGGCGACCGAATTCTTGAGCTGATCGAGCAGGATGCCGCAGATCTTGCCGAAGTCGTCCTCGGTGAGCTGGTTGAAGGCGATGATCTCGTCGATACGGTTTAAGAACTCGGGGCGCATGATATCCTCGAGCGCCTTGATGGCGCGCTCCTTGCCCATATCACTGACCGTGCCGCCAAAGCCGACCGAGGCCGTCTTATTCTGCGAGCCAGCGTTCGAGGTCATGACGATGACCGTATTTTCAAAGTTGACCTGGCGGCCATGCGCATCGGTGATGCGGCCGTCGTCCAAGATCTGGAGCAGGATATTGAGGATATCCGGATGGGCCTTCTCGATCTCGTCGAGCAGGATGACCGAGTACGGGCGGCGGCGGATCTTCTCGGTGAGCTGCCCGGCCTCGTCGTAACCGACATAGCCCGGAGGGGAACCGATCAGGCGGGAGACCGCATGTTTTTCCATGTATTCGGACATATCCAAACGGATGAGCGCATCGGGCGTGTCGAACAGGTCGTCCGCCAGCACCTTGACGAGCTCGGTCTTGCCCACGCCGGTCGGGCCGACGAACAGGAAGGACACCGGCTTGCGCTTGGGCGAGATGCCCGCGCGCGAGCGGCGGATGGCCGTGCAGATGGCCGAGATGGCCTCATCCTGGCCGATGACCCGCTTTTTGAGGCGCTCCTCCATGCCGTTTAACCGGCCAAGCTCCTGCGCCTGCACGCGCGAGGCCGGGATGCCGGTCCACAGCTCGATGACGCCGGCCAAATGCTCGGCATCCAGGGTAGGCACCGGGCGGGCGCGCAGCGTATCCAGGCGGCTCTGGATCTGCAGCTCACGTGAGCGCAAGGACGCCATCTCGGCGTATGCCTTCTCGTCCTGCGCCGCCTGCAGCAGGTCGTCCTGGCGCTTGCTGATGCTGTCCAGCTCGTCCTGCAGGGCCGGGACCTCGCTGATGGCCGGCTCCTCCAGGTTGAGGCGCGAGCACGCCTCGTCGATGAGGTCGATGGCCTTGTCGGGCAGATAGCGGTCGGTGATGTATCGCTCGGACAGTACGGCTGCCAGGCGGCAGGTCTCGTCCGGAATGGTCACGCCGTGGAATGTTTCGTAGTACGAGCGGATGCCCAGCAGCATCTCGACCGTCTGGTCGATGGAGGGCTCATTGATCGTGACCGGCTGGAACCGGCGCTCAAGCGCCGCGTCCTTCTCGATATACTTGCGGTACTCGGCGAAGGTGGTCGCGCCGATCACCTGGATCTCGCCGCGCGACAGGGCGGGCTTTAAGATGTTGGCCGCGTTCATGGCGCCTTCCGAGTCGCCCGCGCCCACGATCGAGTGCACCTCGTCGATGACAAGGATGATATTGCCGAGCTTCTTGACCTCGTTGATGAGGCCCTTGACCCGGCTTTCAAACTGGCCGCGGAACTGGGTGCCCGCCACAAGGGCGGTTAGGTCCAAAAGGTGGACCTCTTTATTGCGCAGCTTATAGGGTACATTGCCCGCCGCGATGCGCATGGCCAAGCCCTCGGCGACCGCGGTCTTGCCGACGCCCGGCTCGCCGATCAGGCAGGGGTTGTTCTTCTGGCGGCGGTTCAGGATCTGGATGACCCGGTCGGTCTCCTGCTCGCGGCCGATGATGCGGTCCAGGCGGCCCTCACGGGCCTTGCGGGTCAGGTCGTCGCAGTAGGTGTCCAGATACTTGCGCTTTTTCTTCTTGTCCTTGTCCTTTTTGTCGGACGAGGCATCGTTTTTCTTCTCGGTGCGCAGGAAGGGGAACGGGAATGCGGGCGGCTGTGCGTCCTCCCCGTCCTCGGCGTCCTCGTCGGCGGCGTCCGCCATGGCCTCCTCGTCGCTCATGTCCTCGTCCTCGACGTCCGGGCCGGCCGGCATGAGCGCGCCGAGATCCTCGAGCGAGTTGATCTCCGAGGACAGCATGTCGATGGTATCGTCGTTAAGGCCCATCTGTTCCATCATCTGGTCCAGGGGCTTGATGCCGAGCTGGCGTGCGCACTTGAGGCAGAGGCCCTCCTGGGTCGCGCCGTCCTTGTTGTTGGGGTCCATTTTTGTGATGAATATGACCGCTACGTTCTTGCCGCAGCGGGAGCACATAGGCATCTGCATGGTAAATTCTCCTTCATTTCAATCCGCGTATCCACAAGGTCAGGGGAAATGCGGCAGCTAGATTGGGAAATAGGCAAGCAGGCCGCGC
Source organism: Candidatus Butyricicoccus avicola (assembly GCA_019119435.1). GTDB lineage: Bacteria > Bacillota > Clostridia > Oscillospirales > Butyricicoccaceae > Butyricicoccus > Butyricicoccus avicola. The sequence continues at coordinate 13,961 of DWWZ01000111.1, read as the reverse complement.
AGGAGTACGGTGCTCTGGATGCGCGCCGGGCTGAGCCAGCCAAGCTCGGAAAACAGGTCCGGATACACCAGGTGGGCGCACCACAGGAGCAGCAGCACGACCGCCACGCCCCCGACCAGGCCGAGCGCCGCGCCCGCCAGGCGGTTGAGCCAGCCGAGCGGCGGGAAACGGGTCAAAAGATGCAGGCTGTGCAGGATAAGCGACAGCACAATGGATAGGATAAGCAGGAAAAAGACGGCCAAAATCAGGAAGGCAACGCCTTCGGCCATGGCGGCGGCCGCCTCAGTGACCGTCATCTGCAGGCGGGCCAGCACGTCGCCCAAGGCGTCCTGCGCGGCCCGCGCGGCAAAGACCTCGCCGACAATCGGCGTCACGACCGCGCGCGACAGCGCGGGCGCAAAAGTCCCCGCAAGCCAGCACGCGCCGGCGATGACCGCGATGCGGCCGACCAGGCCGAACACCGCACCGAGGAACCCGCGCCGCGCGCCGCTGATGACGCTCCATATCAGGAACAGCGCCAACAGCAGATCGGGCAGGTTCAGCAGCCCGGAAAGGTCAGGTAATGGTTGATTCATCGGTAAAATCCTCCGAGATCGCGGACGATTGGGTGATGCGCTGGGCGTATTTGGAGTAGAACAGCCAAGCCCCGCCGTCGTCCGTCATGATGATGCGCTGGGCCGCGCCCGCGCTCGGGCACTGCCAGTCGGGCTCCAGCGCATTGTTGTACACATACAGGCCGGAGCTCGTCAGGACGCCGAGCTGTCCGCCCGCATAAGATAAGCTTTCGGGCGCGCTGGGCAGGTTCAGCGAAGCGCGCACATCGCCCGACTTGTCATAGCGCGTGACCGACGCGCGGGCGTCGCCCGACCAGGAGCGCACGGCCACGACGAAGTTATCGCCGTCAAAGGCAAAGCCCAGCAGGTCGCTCGCGGTATAGCTGGCCTGCGAGGTGGTCTCGCCGCGCCGGTTGACCGTGAATGCCGATTTGTCCGAAATGACCGCGACGTTGCTGTCGTCCAGCCAGTGGACGGTATAGCCGACCACCGCACCGAGGTTGACGCTCGCGCGCACCTCGCTGGCATCCAGGTCAAAAAATTGCAGGATGGTTTCAAGCTGTGAGCCATTCTGTTGATAGGTCAGCGCGCACAAATGGGTGCCGGACGGCGAGAGCGCCGCCTCCTGCACATAGTAGTCCGGCGTGCGCCAGCGCCAGATGTGGTGGTCGTCCTCCCGGGAGGACGCGCTGTAGACCGTGACCGTGCTCTTATAGCCGGTCTCGTCGGTGATGATCGAAAAGCTGTCGCCCGAGCCGATCGATGCATTGCGGATAGGATCGGTCAGCTTGAGCGAGAACAGCTCGGTCAAGACCGAGGAAAAGGAGAGCTGGTAGGCCCCGCGGTCATAGGCCAGGACGTAGTTGTCGTTGGTCTCGAGCACCGGGGCGGCATAGCTCACCGCAGTCTCGTACTGGGTCACGCCGCCGAGCTGCAGGATCGACAGGGACTCGTCATCCAGGACCGCAAGCGAAGAGCCGGCAGGCTTGACGGCGCTGGCCACACCGGCCGGATAGTTGATGACGCCGTCCCGTCCGCTCTCCGGCCCCAGGGCGTTCGTCACGATCTGGAACCCCTGGCGCAGGGAGGAGAGCGAAAACAGCGTAAAGTTGGCCGCAGCAAACAGCAGGATGCTCAGGATGAGCAGCCAGCCCACCAGGGAGCGCAGCCGGGTCAGACGGCGCAGCTTGAGGCTTTCCGCCTGGCGCAGGAGCTGTTTGCGTTTTTTGGCCGAACGCGGAAACGGCACAAGGTTTTTCTTTTCCGGCACCGGCAGTGCCTCCTCTCTCATTATAGTAGTGTAGCACAGTTTGAGAACGGGAGTGTAAACAAAACGTGAAAATCTCCCGCAAGGGCGGCCGCCCGCGGGAAACCTTTCACTCGCTCAGGCGGAACGGGTCCAGTTCGGGCGTGTGCTCATACCACAGCCGGTTCATGAACAGCCCGCATGCGGGCAGGGTCGGCCCGGCCTGCTCCCGGTCACGGGATTCCAAGATATCTGCAACCGCCGCGGGCGCTAGCTTGCCGCTGCCGACATAGACCAGCGTGCCCGCGATGGCGCGCACCATATTGTACAGGAATCCATCGCCGCACACGCGGATGCGGATGAGGCCGTCGGCGTTCTGGTCCACCTCGCACCAGAAAATGGTGCGCACGGTCGACTTGACCGGCGTGCCCACCGAGCGCACGGCGTTAAAGTCATGCTTGCCCACAAAGAACTGCGCGCCTTCCTGCATGCGCGCCGGGTCCAGCGGATAGGAATAGCGGTAGGCGCGGTCCGACAGGAACGGGTCGCGCATCTTGGACGGGTATACATAATAGGCGTACTCTTTCTTGGTGCAGTCAAACCGCGCGTCAAAGTGGTCCGGCACCTGCACGGCGCCGCGGATGGCGATATCCTCGGGCAGCTGCGCGCCCAGGGCGAGCGGCAGCCGGTCCAGCGGGATACGGCAGTCCGCCTTGAAGTTGGCCACATACCGGCGGGCATGTACGCCCGCGTCGGTGCGCCCGACCCCAGACAGATAGGTATCGCAGCCGAGCAGCTTGTTGACCGCATGCGTGATGGTCTCTTGGACCGAGGCGCCATTTTTCTGCACCTGCCAGCCGTGGTACTCCGTGCCGACATAGCAGAGGGACAGGGCAATATTCATCGGGCTTACCACCCCATGCGGCCCAGGACGATGACCGCGGCAAAGACCAGCACCGACACCGCGCCCGTCAGAGCATCCACGCGGCCGAGCTTCATCTGCTTCATGCGCGTGCGGCCGACGTCGCCCCGGTACAGGCGGCATTCCATGGCGATGGCCAGCTCGTCCGCCCGGCGGAAGGCCGAGATGAACAGCGGGACCAGGATGGGCACCATCGCGCGGGCTCGCTGGATGATGTTGCCCGACTCAAAGTCCGCGCCGCGCGCCTTCTGCGCCGCGATGATCTTCTCGGTCTCCTCGATGAGGGTCGGGATAAAGCGCAGCGCGATGGACATCATCATGGCCAGCTCGTGTACGGGCAGATGGATCTTTTTGAGCGGGGACAGCAGCATCTCCAAGCCGTCGGTCAGCTCGATGGGCGAGGTCGTGTAGGTCAGCATGGACGTGCCGATGATGAGCAGCAGGATGCGCAGCACCATCAGGATGGCGACCCGGATGCCCTGGTCGGTGATATGCAGGAAGCCGAAGCCCCAAAGCTCGGTGCCCGGCGTATAAAACAGGTTTAACAGCGCGGTGAAGACCACAATAAACACGACCGGTTTCAGGCCGCGCACGACCATCTTGGGCTGGATGCCCGAAATTTTGATGACCGAAAAGATATAGAGCGCCAAAAGCGCATAGGAAATCGGGCCGGCCGCCAAAAACAGCGTCACGATCATCAGGATGACCAGGACGAGCTTGAGGCGCGGGTCGGTCCGGTGGACGATGCTTTTGCCGGGAAAATATTGGCCGATCGTAATGTCTCTGAGCATTTATTTCCCCTCCTTGTACGCACGGATGGCACGGACGGCATCCTCGACCGTGTAGATGGACGGGTCCAGGTCAAAGCCGCGGCGGCAAAGCTCCCGGATGACCTTGGTGATCTCGGGGATGTCCAGGCCGGCGCGGATGATGTCATCCGCGTGCGCAAAGACCTCGCGCGGCGTGCCGCACAGCATGACGTGCGCGTCGTTCATGACGAGCAGGCGGTCGGCCATGCGCGCGATGTCCTCCATGGAGTGCGAGACGATGATGACGGTCGCGCCCGAGCGCGCGTGGTAGTCCCGGATCTGTGCCAGGATCTCGTCGCGCCCAGCCGGGTCCAGGCCGGCGGTCGGCTCGTCCAGGATGAGCACCTGGGGCCGCATGGCGATGACGCCCGCGATGGCCACACGCCGCTTCTGGCCGCCCGACAGCGCAAAGGGCGACTGCCCGGCGAGCGCCGGGTCCAGGCCGACAAAATCCATGGCCTCGCGCACGCGCCGCTCGACCTCGGTGTCGGACAGGCCCATGTTGTGCGGGCCGAAGGCGATGTCCTTGGCGATGGTCTCCTCAAAGAGCTGGTATTCAGGATACTGGAACACCAGGCCGACGGCAAAGCGGGTCTTGCGCTCGCACTTGCCCTTCTCGTTCCAGATGGAGTGGCCGGACAGCAGGACCTCGCCCGAGGTCGGCTTCAAAAGCCCGTTGAAGTGCTGGATGAGGGTGGACTTGCCCGAGCCGGTATGGCCGATGATGCCCAGGATCTCGCCCTTTTCGACCTGGATATTGACATGGTCGAGCGCCGTGCGCTCGAAGGGAGTACCTGCGCCATAAACCTGGGTCAGGTCTCTCGTTTCTAAGATATATGACATTGGTTTTCTTTCGCTCCTCAGTTGGCGGCGGCCGGGCGCAGGTACCGCTCCAAAATGTCCGCGCATTCGGTCACGGTCAGCGCATCGATGGGCAGGTCGGCGCCGGTCTGGTTATCGAGGTCAAAGAGCACCTCGATGGTCTGGGGGACGGTCAGGCTGGCCGCGCGCAGCGCGTCCACCTGGGTAAAGATCTCACGCGGGGTGCCCTGCATGAGGATCTTGCCCGCATGCATGACCACGACCCGGCCGGCCTGCACGGCCTCATCCATGTGGTGGGTGATGAGCACGACGGTGATGCCAAGCCGGGTATTGAGGTCGCGGATGACGCGCATGACCTCCTTGCGCCCGGCCGGGTCGAGCATAGCGGTCGGCTCGTCAAAGACCACACAGCGCGGCATCATGGCGATGACGCCCGCGATGGCAACGCGCTGTTTCTGTCCGCCCGACAGCTTGTGCGGTGCGTGGCGGCGGAACTCGTACATGCCGACGGCGCGCAGCGCGTCATCGACGCGGCGGCGGATCTCGTCGGGCGGCAGGCCGAGGTTTTCCAGCGCGAAGGCGACGTCCTCCTCGACGACGGTCGCGACGATCTGGTTATCAGGATTTTGAAAGACCATGGCGCAGGTCTTGCGGATATCATAGAGCAGGTCGGGGTTACGCGTGTCCATCGAGTCGATGTACACCGCCCCACCGGTGGGCAGGCGGATGCCGTTAAAGTGGCAGGCCAGGGTGGACTTGCCCGAGCCGTTGTGGCCCAGGACGGCCACGAACTCGCCCCGGGAAATGGAGAGGTCCACGCCGTCCAGGGCGACCTTGCGCTCGCCGTCGCCCGACTGATAGACGTAAGTCAGCGCCTCGGTTTTGATAATATCAGACATAGAGGCAGATTCCTCCTAATATGGGATTTACCGCGCGGCGAGATAGCGCGCAGACGAGCCGCAGGGCAGGACGAGGCCGGTCGAGGTGACGGGCAGGCCGATCTCCTGCGCCTCCACGCGGCCCGGATGGCGCCGCATGGCGGTGATGCCCAGCAGGTAGGACATGACCGAAGGGGCAAGGCCGGTTGAATAGCTCGAGATGAGCACAAAGAGCGGCGTATCGGACAGCAGCTGCATGGTCAGCGCGACAAAGTCCGCAACGTCCTCCTCGATCTTCCAGGTCTCGCCGCCCGGGCCGCGGCCGTAGCTCGGCGGGTCCATGATGATGGCGTCATACTGGCGCCCGCGCCGGATCTCGCGCTGGACGAACTTTTTGCAGTCGTCCACGATCCAGCGGATGGGCCGGTCGGCAAGGCCGGACGAGGCCGCGTTCTCGCGCGCCCACTGGGTCATGCCCTTGGACGCATCCACATGGCAGACCGAGGCGCCGGCCGCCGCCGCGGCGAGCGTCGCGCCGCCCGTGTAGGCAAACAGGTTGAGCACGCGGATGGGGCGGCCGGCCGCGCGGATCTCGCGCATGATGAAGTCCCAGTTGACCGCCTGCTCGGGGAACAGGCCGGTGTGCTTAAACGCCATGGGCTTGAGCTGGAAGGTCAGTTCCTTATAAGAGACGGCCCACTGTTCGGGCAGGCGGCGGATCTCCCACTTGCCGCCGCCGGAGGACGAGCGGTGATAGACCGCGTTTGCCCGGTTCCAGACCCGGTCCTCCTCGGCGCGGGGCCAGATGGCCTGGGGGTCGGGGCGCCGCAGGATCTTGTCGCCCCAGCGCTCGAGCTTCTCCCCGCCGCCGCAGTCAAGCACCTCATAGTCTGTCCATGCATTTGCAATCCACATGTTATCCTCCGATTGTTCCCTCAAATAGAGAAATTTTTACTGCTTAACATTGTAACACCAATCGGCCGCCCGCGCAATTCCAAGCGGAGCCAAAAACCGGGGCATGCATGCTCCGGTTTTCAGGCAAAAAAACCAGTGCCAGCCGCGCAAATTGCTGGTTTTGCCTGATAGGCAGTTGCAAGATCGGACAAATCCTCGTATAATGTAGAAAAACCGTCGCGCCGCGCGCGTGACAAGACGAGGGAAATATCAATGAAAAAATACCGCAGGGCGCGCTATGCGCGCTTTCGTCCATGGGGGCGGGGCTATGCCGGCAAGCGCTATACCGGCCGGCACCGGCGGCGGGGCGGCCTGGTCATGCGCCTGTGGCGCATCCGCTGGCTGACCATGCTGGGCCTTTTGGCCGCGGCCCTGGCTGTGGGCCTGTGCAGCCTGCGCCTGGCCGCCGGCTCATATGGTGAGGCCATGTTCCAGAGCTATTTCGCCCACCCGGCAACCGTCTGGCTCAACTTAGTCCCGCCCGTCCTGCTCATCTTTTTTTTATGGTTCCTGCTGCGGCGGGCATGGCTGGCCGTGCTGCTTGGCGGCGGGCTGGTCACGCTCTTGTCGGTGGCGGACCACTTCAAACTGCTCTTCCGCGACGACCCGCTGACCGCCGCCGACCTCGGCCTGGCCGCCGAAGGCATCAACATGGCCGGGCACTACCTGACCGCCATCAGCGGGGAGGTCATCCTGGCAATCGCCGCCGCGGCCGCCGCCGTGCTGCTCATGGCGGCCATCTGCCGGGCGCGGCCGGCGCGCACCTGGAAGGGCTGCACGGTCGGCGGCGCGCTGTGCCTTGCGCTGCTCTCAGGGATGACCTGGCTGTTCTGCGCCGGCGGGCCGTACACGGCCGCGGCCTGGAACACCTGGACCCAGAACGAGGAGGACATCAACCAGTGGTCGGCCACCCAGGTCTATCTGTCCAAGGGCTTTGTCTATCCCTTCCTGCACAGCCTGCCCGACGCGGCCGAGCGCAAGCCGGACGGCTACCGTGAGGAAGACGCCGCCGCGCTCCTGGCCGAATATCCGGACGCGGATATCCCGGCGGACCAAAGGGTCAATGTGGTCTCGATCATGCTCGAGGGCTTCAACGACCTGACGCAGTACGCCGACATCGAGCTGCGCACGGACAAGAAAAGCCCGTACAAGCCCTACCATGACCTGGAAAAGGTCAGCTACACTGGCCGCCTGATCACAAACATCTTTGCCGCCGGCACGGTGGACACCGAGCGCGGCCACGTCACGGGTATGACCGACTTCGGCAACCTGCGGCACAATATCTGGTCCTATGCGCGCTATTTTGGGGACCAGGGCTATATCACGGACGGCAGCCATCCGTCCAACGACTGGTTCTACAACCGCAAGAACATCAACCGGTATCTGGGCTTTGACGACTACTACTTCCTGGAAAACCACTATGCCGCGATCAATGACGGCGAGGTCGCGATGGATGACGTGCTTCTGCCCGAGATCTATGACCTGCTCGTGCGCGACATGGAGACGGGCAGCCCGGTCTTTTCCTTTAACGTCACCTACCAGAACCACGGCCCCTACCCCATCGGCTGGCTGCGCTACGGCGAGTATGTGCCTAAGGACGTCTACTCGGAGGACTCCTACTACATTTTGAACAACTATCTGGGCGGCGTCGAAAAGACCGGCCAGCAGCTGGTCAAGCTCAAAAAGAAGCTGGAAAAGCTGGACGAGCCGGTCGTGCTCATGGTGTACGGCGACCACAATCCCTGGCTGGGCGACGGCAACAGCGTCTATGAGGAGCTGGGCGTGGACTTCGACCTGGATACCAAGGAAGGGTTTGAGAACTACTATGGCACGCGCTACCTCATTTGGGCCAACGATGCAGCCAAGGAGGCGCTGGGCTTTGACTTTGAGGGCGAAGGCCCGGATCTCAGTCCGGCCTTCCTCATGGCACACTTCTTCGACCTGTGCGGCTGGGATGGCCCGTCGCTGACCCAGGTGACCCGTCCCCTGCTGGATGCCGGCCTGACCGTCGCGAGCAGCCACGGCGTCTACCTCTACCGCGGTCAGATGGTCGACGCCCTGCCGGAGTCGCTGCAGGCAGACTGGAAGAATTATGTAGACCTGTGCTATTACCTGCGAAACGAGATATCATTTGACGACTAAAAGACAAGGAGCGATTATGTCACAATTCCTTCCCATCTCCCGCGCCGATATGGAGGCGCGGGGCTGGTATTACTGCGACTTCCTGCTCGTGACCGGCGACGCGTACATCGACCATCCGTCCTTCGGCACGGCCATCATCTCGCGCGTGCTGGAGGACGCGGGGTTCCGCGTGGCCATCCTGTCCCAGCCCGACTTCCGCGACGAACACGACTTCGCCGCCATGGGCCGGCCGCGCTACGCCGTGCTCATCAACGCCGGCAACATCGACTCGATGGTTGCGCACTACACGGCGGCCAAAAAGCGCCGCCACGACGACGCCTACACCCCGGGCGGCGTGGGCGGCAAGCGCCCGGACCGCGCCGTGACCGTCTATTCCATGCTCGCGCGGCGCGCCTTCCCGGACACCCCAATCTATATCGGCGGCCTGGAGGCCAGCCTGCGCCGCTTCGCGCACTATGACTACTGGAGCGACCAGGTCATGCCCTCGGTGCTGTCCTCGTCGGGTGCGGACGCGCTCATGTATGGCATGAGCGAGCGCACGGTCGTCGAGCTGGCCAGAAACCTCAAGGCGGGCAAGCACGGCACGGACGCCGTGCGCGGCATCCGCGGCATGGCCTACTTTGCCCATGACACCGGGGATATCCCCTTCCCCTTTGTCACCTGCCCGTCCTACGAGGAAGTGCTGGACAGCAAGGAGGCCTATGCGTGCGCGGTCAAAATGCAGTACGACGAGGCCGACCACGTGCGCGGCAAGGCGGTCGTCCAGGCGCATGGCAAGCGCGTCTTGATCCAGAACCCACCCTCGCTGCCACTCTCCATGGCCGAAATGGACAAGGTCTATTCCCTGCCCTTCGCCCGCACCTATCATCCGTCCTATGAGGCGGCCGGCGGCGTGCCCGCCATCCAGGAGGTGCAGTTTTCCATCATCCACAACCGCGGCTGCTTCGGCGCGTGCAACTTCTGCGCCCTAGCCTTCCATCAGGGCCGCTATATCCAGGCCCGCTCGCACGATTCGGTCGTGCGCGAGGCCGAGCAGATCGCCCGGCACCCCGACTTCAAGGGCTATATCCACGACGTCGGCGGCCCGACGGCAAACTTCCGCTTCCCTTCGTGTCACCACCAGGAAAAGCACGGCCTGTGCCGGGATAAGCGCTGCCTGTTCCCCACCGCCTGCAAAAACCTGGAGGCCGACCACCGGGACTATCTGACCCTGCTGCGCCGGCTGCGCGCGATCCCAGGCGTCAAGAAAGTCTTTGTGCGCTCGGGCCTGCGCTACGATTATATGATGGCCGACGACAACGACGAGTTCTTCCTCGAGCTGGTCAAGTACCATATCTCGGGCCAGCTCAAGGTCGCGCCCGAGCACATGAGTGATAACGCTCTGTATTATATGGGCAAACCTTCATTTTCCGTATACGAGAAATTCCGTGAGCGCTATGCCCGGATCAATCAAAAGCTGGGCAAGAAGCAGTATCTTGTGCCCTATCTGATGTCCTCCCACCCGGGCGCCACGCTGGATGACGCCATCGCCATGGCCTGTTATCTCAACAAGGTCGGCTACATGCCCCAGCAGGTGCAGGACTTCTACCCCACCCCAGGCACGCTCTCGACCGCCATGTACTACACCGGCATTGACCCGCGCACGATGAAGCCGGTCTATGTAGCCAAGACGCCCGAGGAGAAGGCCATGCAGCGCGCGCTCCTGCAGTGGCGCAGGCCGGAAAAGCGTCCCATCATCGCGGCAGCCCTGCGCAAGGCCGGACGTGAGGATCTCGTCGGCTACGGCCGGGAGTGCCTCATCCGCCCGCTGCCGGGCGAGCACTGGGCGCGGCCACAGGAAAAGCACAAGCCGGGTACGCATAAAAATGGCAAGGGCGCGCACCACACCGCGCGCACGGACGGACGGCCGCCCAAGCACGGCGGCAGGCCGCCGCAGGCGCACAAGCCGATCGGCCCAAAAAAGGGCCGCAAGCGTCCGGGACGCTGAAGCGCATCCGGGACACCGGCATGCCCTGTAAATAAAGGCAAGAAAAAGGTCCAGGCCATGTGGCCCGGACCTTTTTGCATTTCTGGTCAGGTAAATATACAAATCAATAGCCGAGTTCTTCGCCGACCAGCACGATCTCATAGTGCTGCATGCCCATCGGCGGGGCCATGAGGATGGTCATGGCGCGGCAGATGCGCTCCGGGCTGTGGCAGTCGTGGCACTTGCCGTCCACGGCGCACGGCGTGCGCTTGTTCAGCCGCTTGGCGTTCATCGGCCCGGCGATCTCGCGCGCGCGGCGCATGGCGCTCGGCAGGTCGGGCGCCAGCTTGTTGATGCCGCACACGACGTAGCATGACTGGAAGCCATACACCGACGCCGCGATACGGTTGCCCCGGCCGTCGATGTTGACGGTCTCGCCCATAGCCGAGACCGCATTGGCCGAGGTCAGGAACACGTCGCCCGACGTGATCTCGCTGTCACCCTTCCAGTGCCAGTGCAGGTCGGCCTTGCCCTGCAGCATCTCGTACACGCCCAGGCGGTCGATCGTCATTGAGCCGCCAAAGCCCACGGTCTTGCCCGCACACTGGCCGGCGATATAGTCGGCGGCCTGCGCGGCCGTGGCGCAGAAGGTCCAGGTAAAGCCGTTCTGCTCAAAGGCCTGCATGGCGGCGTCGAGCTGTAAGCGGTCGAGCAGCTGGATGAGGTCCTCCGGGCGCTCGACGATGTGCTCGGCGCCCGCTGCGAGCAGCGAGTCCTTGTCGCGGAAACCCCAGAGTGCGCCTACGGCGGTCGCGCCGGCCGCGCGGGCCGTGCGCATGTCCACGTCGCTGTCGCCGATATACAGGATCTCGCCCGGCTGGACGCCCAGCGCGTCCATGATCTCGTGCGTCGAGGTCGGGTCGGGCTTGCGCGGCACGCCCGGGCGCTCGCCGAACGTGACCGCCATCTGCCCAGGGAAGTAGTGCTCGATCAGGCGGACGGCCGCCGCCTGGTATTTATTCGACAGCACGGCCATGCGCACGCCGCGGCGGTGGAAGGCCTCAATGACGGCCGGGATGCCCTGATAGGGGTGGGTGCGCTCGACCAGGTGCTCGTCATATGCGGCCTGGAATTCAGCGAGGCAGGCGTCGATGTCGGCGCGCGGCGTGCCGGCAGGCACGCTCTGCTCGATCAGGCGGCGCACGCCGTTTCCCACGCGGCCGCACACGTCGTCCTCGTCCAAAAGCGGGAATCCGTGCCGCCGCATGGCCGTATTGACCGCGCTCGCCAGGTCTCCCAGGGTGTCCAGTAGCGTGCCGTCCAGGTCGAAAATCACTGCTTTGATACTCATGAAAAATAGCTCCTTTTATTCCTTAAACGCGCAGATGCAGATAGCGCTCTGCCTGCGCGGGGTCCCGCAGCCAAATGCGGTCATTTGCGCGCAGTGGCCGGCTCAAAGCGGGTCAAAAACGCGTTTGCCTTGCGCAGGAGGGCCAGCTGCTCCTTGACGTCGGTCCAGTAGCGGCGCGCGCCATAGTCCATATCCGGCGTAACCTCCTGTACCTCGATCTCGTCGAGCGGCTGGTTTTCAAAGACTGCGGGCACCGGATGGTAGCGGCGGTTGACATCGGTCACATGGCGCAGGAACGCGGCCACATCACAGTTGATGCCCTCCGGGCGTACCCGCCAGGCCCAGTTGCCGCCCACGGTCGAGGGGATGTTCATGCGCGCGTCCGCGCCCAGGTTCAAAAGGTCCTGCATGGTGGTCATGGCGATGGACGCGGGCGAGGCGAACAGCGTGCGGATGGCCGACCAGGCCATGGGCTCACGGCCGTCCCACCGGATGTACGCTTTGGCAAATTCGGCATCCTCGGGCTCGCAGATGTCCAGAATCTGCTCACAGATGGACTGCGAATCGTGGGTGGACGTGTAGACGATGGAGTTGACCGGGTAGTTATGGGGCAGATGGTCGTTGTCCTCATAGCGGTTAAAGCCAAAGATCATCACGCGCATGCCCGGGAAGCCCGTGCTGCGCAGCAGGGCGCGCACCTTGTCGGTCATAACGCCCAGGTCCTCGGCGATAATGGGCAGCTCGGGTACGGCGGCATCCAGGGCGCGGAACAGCTTCATGCCTGGGCCCTTGCGCCAAACGCCCTTGATGGCGGTCTCCTCACTGGCGTCCACTTCCCAGAAGGCCTCAAAGCCGCGGAAATGGTCGATGCGGATGACGTCAAACAGCTCGGCGTTCTGCTTGAGGCGCCAAATCCACCAGGCGTAGCCGGTCTTTTCGTGCTGCTTCCAGTCGTAGACCGGGTTGCCCCAGAGCTGGCCGGTCGCCGAATAGTAGTCGGGCGGCACGCCCGCGACCTTCTTGGGCCGGAAGTCGGCGTCCACCTTGAACAGTTCGGGGTGCTGCCAGACGTCGGACGAGTCGGGCGAGACGTAGATCGGGATATCGCCGATGATGCGCACGCCGGCCTTGGCCGCATAGGCGCGCAGCGTACCCCACTGGGCAAAAAAGACCGCCTGCAGGAAGACGCGGAAGTCAATCTCATCTGCAAGCGCCTGCCGCGCAGCCGCAAGGGCCGCGGGCTCACGGTGCAGGATGCCGGCGTCCGGCCAGTCCCAGAGGGGCGCGCCGTCATATTTCTCTTCCTTGAGCGCCATGAACAGCGCGTAATCCTCGATCCAGTTGGCCGCGTGAGCGCGGAAAGCGCGCACGGCGTCCATAATGCGCGGCATCTTCTGCGCGCGCGCATACGCCCGCCGCAGGAGCGGATAGCGCGCCGCGATGAGCGGGATATACTCCACCTTGTCGGGGTTCCAGTCCTGGTCGGCCGCGCGCACCTCGTCCTGGGTCAGCATACCGTCGGTCACGAGCTTGTCAAGGTCGATCAGCAGCGGATTGCCTGCCGCCGCAGAATAGCACTGATAGGGCGAGTCGCCGTAGCCGGTGTGCCCGAGCGGCAGCACCTGCCAATAGCGCTGGCCGGCGTCGCGGAGAAAGTCTACAAAATCAAAGGCCGCCTTGCCCAGCGTGCCGATGCCATGCGGGGAGGGCAGCGAGGTGATGTGCATGAGCACACCGCTCGAACGGTCAAAAGCCATGAAAATTCCATCCTTACCTTGTGAAATGGGGGTAATGCTGGTATCATTATAGCGTTTGTGCGAAAATCTGTCAATTTGACTTGCCAACAAATACGCCGGTAGGCTATAATGTAGGGCAGAAAAAAGTTTCAATCTGGAGGAATGCAACGCATGAGAATGCGCAAAAAGAAGAATCTGGACGTGCGCCTGGCGCGCTGCGCGCCCGTCATGGTGGACGACCCGCGCGCCTGGCACGGCCGATGGAATGAGCTGTTCGGCAACGATCACCCCATCCGCCTGGAAATCGGCTGCGGCAAGGGCCGCTTCATCCTGGAGACCGCCCGGCGCAACCCGGACGTGAACTTTGTGGCCATCGAGCGTGAAGAAGGCGCGCTCATCATGGCGACCGAGAAGGCCATGGACGCGGCGCTTCCCAACCTGCGCTTTTTGTCCTTTGACGCGGCCGCCCTGGGCGAGATCTTTGCCCCGGGCGAGGTCTCGCTCATCTACTTAAACTTTTCCGACCCCTGGCCGCCCAACCGCCAGCGCAAGCGCCGCCTGACCTGGCGCGCCTTTTTGGC
>DWWZ01000110.1 GCA_019119435.1 Candidatus Butyricicoccus avicola | reverse complement strand
TGTTTTCTAAATCGGCAAAGGTGACTGGCGACGGCCCGGGAAGATAACTCGACGCGCACACGAATAAGCAGTTTCGAAAGAGACTGCTTTTTGTTTTATGCGGGGAAAATCAGAAGCTGATGATGGAAGGACCGGCACTCTGGGCGAAAAGCGTTCTATGTTAGGGACTTGGCCGGGCAAGCCGGCCACAGCCTTGCCGGAAAACAGTCCACTGGACTGTTTTCTAAATCGGCAAAGGTGACTGGCGACGGCCCGGGAAGATAACTCGACGCGCACATGAAAAAGCAATTTCAAAAGAGACTGCTTTTTGTTTTATGCGGGGAAAATCGGAAGCTGATGATGGGAGGACCGGCACTCTGGGCGAAAAGCGTTCTACGTTAGGGCCTTGGCCGGGCAAGCCGACCACAGCCTTGCCGAAATCAGTGAGAAACTGCTTTGCCAAATGGCAAAGCAGTTTATTTTTTCGTAGATGGAAGCTCCGACTGGCTTGGTTGTGCCCTCATGCAGAAACGCAGACAGGCTGGGGCGTCAGGCCGCCTGATTTTGACACGCGGTACCGTACAGTGGCCAGATATACGGTGCTGTGCGCCGGTGCGCGCACGATGGGGGATAAAAAATTGGCATTCCTCGCAGCAGGACATGGGTCTGCCTCCTTTCGCGGCCGTTTTCTTGCATTATACCGATATGAAAGGCGGCTGACAAGTAAATCGGTCAAAAATCTGCCTGGGATTTTATGAGAAATGCCGCATATACATTTGTGGCGCTGCCTGATACAATAAGATTAAGGAATTTACACCGTTGGGGAGGAGGAACGCTGCTCATGTTCAATATTTGGAAAACGTATCGCGCCCATCTGACACAGGGGCTTTTGCTACTTTTCCTGCTGGCAATGCCGCTGTGCTATTTTATCCAGAAATCTCACTATATCCACAGTGATTTCTATACCGAGCGCATGGATGCGATTTCGGAACAGATTGGGACATCTCTGGAGCGTGAAGTAATCTGGGAGGACAGCAAAGATGAGGCGCAGTCAAGCATTATGTATACCGCGTATTACTATCCGCAGGCGCTCTCGGTCGTCTGTCAGACCACCCCGGTCACCTATCTGCAAGATCAGGATGGACTGGGTGCCGCCTATTTGATTTCCGACAGCGGCACGCTGTATCCTGCGACGCTCCTGCAGGATACCGAATACAATTCGACGCTGCTCATCTTTGAGGAAGTCCCCTCCGAATTCGTTCGCCATCTCCAGTATCTGGACATTGTGCCGGCATCAGCTGTCCCGGAAAACGGTTCCTATGAACCGGATAGCCCGGTTGCCGAGCGCATCCGATATACGCTACAGGGCGATGCAGGCTGACCGATTACGTCTGCCACGCCCGGAAAGTTCAGGAAACATGCACTTGGTCAAATGTCCAACAGCGATTTGCATAGCCGGAACGGCCGCTGCTCCATGCAAATTTTGATAAAACGCAGGTTTACTTTGGGACGCCAAACCGTTATAATGAAACATAACATAAATAAGCATATGCGGTAAAGGAGAAGAAATTATGGCGTATTATTTTTCTGAGCCCTCTCGCACGTTCAGCGAGTACCTGTTGGTTCCGGGCTATTCCTCGGCTGAATGCGTGCCCACCAACGTAAGCCTGCGCACGCCGATCGTAAAGTTCAGAAAGGGCGAAGAATCTGCGCTCTACGCGAATATCCCACTGGTTTCTGCCATTATGCAGGCGGTTTCTGACGACAAGATGGCAATCGCCCTGGCCAAGGAAGGCGGCATTTCCTTTATTTATGGCTCGCAGTCGGTGGAGAGCGAAGCCGCAATGGTCGCCCGCGTGAAGGCCTATAAAGCAGGCTTTATTGTTTCCGACTCCAATATTAAGCCCGACCAGACGCTGGCCGATGTCCTGGCGCTCAAGGAAAAGACCGGCCATTCGACCGTAGCGGTTACAGAGGACGGCACTGCCACCGGCAAACTGCTCGGTATTGTTACCAGCCGTGATTACCGCATTTCGCGCATGTCCACCGAGGAAAAAGTATCCTCGTTTATGACGCCGTTTGAAAAGCTGATCACCGCGCCGGCGGACACTACCCTGAAGGAAGCCAACAATATTATCTGGGACCACAAGCTGAACGCGCTGCCGTTGGTGGATGAAAATCAGCACCTGGTCTATATGGTCTTCCGCAAGGACTACGATTCGCATAAGGAAAACACCCTGGAGCTGCTGGACAAGGACAAGCGTTACATTGTCGGCGCAGGCATCAATACCCGCGACTATGCCGAGCGTGTCCCGGCCCTGGTTGAGGCCGGCGCGGACGTGCTGTGCATTGACTCCTCGGAGGGCTTCTCTGAGTGGCAGTCGCGCACCATTGCCTGGATTCGTGAGCATTACGGCGATACCGTCAAGGTCGGCGCCGGCAACGTCGTGGACCGCGAAGGGTTCCGCTTCCTGGCAGAGGCCGGCGCGGACTTCGTCAAAATCGGCATCGGCGGCGGCTCTATCTGCATCACCCGTGAGCAGAAGGGCATCGGCCGTGGTCAGGCAACGGCAGTCATCGAAGTCGCAGCCGCGCGCGATGAGTATTTCCAGGAAACCGGTATCTACATCCCGATTTGCTCGGACGGCGGCATCGTGCATGACTATCATGTGACCCTGGCCCTGGCTATGGGCGCGGACTTCGTCATGCTGGGCCGTTACTTCTCCCGCTTTGACGAGTCGCCCACGAACAAGGTCAACATCGGCGGCACCTTCATGAAGGAATACTGGGGCGAAGGCTCGGCCCGCGCGCGCAACTGGCAGCGCTACGACCTGGGCGGCGCGCAGAAGCT
Source organism: Candidatus Butyricicoccus avicola (assembly GCA_019119435.1). GTDB lineage: Bacteria > Bacillota > Clostridia > Oscillospirales > Butyricicoccaceae > Butyricicoccus > Butyricicoccus avicola. Next base: position 13,494 of record DWWZ01000110.1, on the reverse strand, counting down.
GTCCTTCGAGGAAGGCGTAGACTCCTATGTGCCGTATGCAGGTTCGCTCAAGGACAACGTCACGCTGACGCTCAACAAGGTTCGCTCCACAATGTGCAACTGCGGTGCGCTGACTATCCCCGAGCTGCAGGAGAAGGCCAAGATCACCCTGGTTTCCGCGACCTCGATTGTCGAGGGCGGTGCACACGACGTTGTGCTCAAGGACTCTGCGGTTTCGTCGCATAAGTAAAGACAGCCAATCTGTAAATGAAAGACCTCCGCTGCGGCGGAGGTTTTTTTATGCACAGCGGTAGGACGCGGGAGAAAGTCCAGCGCAAGGTTCTTGCCAACCCGCAGCGGTTATGATACGATGGAGGAAACCTTGGTGTGGCCAGAGGGAGGAAAGGCGCGATGAAAAAGAGGCTGCGGCAGCTCTGGGAAAAGATCGGGCTTCCAATCGTCGGGTACGGGCTTCTGCTGCTCATTTGCCTGCTCGTCGTGGGCGCCTTTGTACTACTCGGCAGCGGTATTTTGGCGCTGCTCGGCCTGCAATACCGCTCGGTCGGTAGCCTATTCCTGTTTTTGATTGCAGCAGGTATCTTGGACATCCCGATTGATATTTTTTTCAGTGCGCTGCCGCGCGCCTTGGTATCGCTGGGCTGGCTGAACGAGACCTGGGCGCGCGTATTCAAATTTGTATGTGGTATTTTGCTGACCATGCTAGAGCTTTTGGTGGTCGATTGGTTTATGGACAGCATCACGGCAACGCCATTGGCGGTCTGCGGTGTGGCCGTGTGCTTTGAGGTCATCGATGTGCTGTTGGACAAGGCTGGCGGCGGGAAAGACGGCGGCGCGGGAATGGACGACCCACAGGACGATTGACGGCAGCCTATGCGGGAAAGAAAAAGGGGAGGAAGAAAGAATGGACGACAGACATGAGCGATGGGAGCATTTCCGGCATGTGTCGGATGGCATCTCGCACTTGACCTTACAAAATGCCTGGACGTTTTTGCGGTGGTTGTTTTTTGCCTGCATCATCGGCGTGGTCGTCGGGGCGGTCGGTGTGGGCTTTCACCACGCCATTTCGCTTGTGACCGATTGGAGAACGGCACACCCACAGATCCTGTTTGTATTGCCGCTGGCCGGACTTTTCCTCGTCTGGCTGTACCGGGCCTGCGACATGGCGCGCGACGGCGGCACAAACCTCGTGCTGATCTCGGTCCGGGATAATGCGCCCATCCGGCTGCGCACCGCGCCGCTCATTATTACGGCCACCATTTTGACCCATCTGTGCGGCGGTTCCTCTGGGCGCGAGGGCGCTGCACTGCAAATGGGCAGCGCTATCTCGGCGTGGATTGGCCGGCTGATGCGCCTGGATGACAAGGATGAGCGGGTCATCAAGATGTGCGGCATGGCGGCTGGCTTTTCCGCCCTATTCGGCACGCCGCTGGCTGCGGCCGTGTTCGCCATGGAGGTCGTGAGCGTGGGCGTTATGTACTATGCTGCCATGTTCCCGTGCCTGCTGGCCTCGCTGGTCGCCCTGATGACCGCCCGGATGCTGGGCGGCCGCGCCGAAGCATTCCTGGTCTTTGGAATCCCCAAGCTCACGCCGCTGGCCTTGGCGCAGGTGATCGCCTTGGGCTTGCTGTGCGCGCTCGTGGCCATCCTATTTTGCAAGGTGTTCGGCGTGATCCAGCGGGGCTATGCACGGTACCTGCCCAACCCTTATGCGCGGGTCGTGGTGGGCGCGTGCGTGGTCATCGGCGCGACCCTGGCGCTGGGCAGCCGGGACTACAACGGCGCAGGTATGGACATCATTTGGGAGGCGTTTACCGGCCACGCCCATCCGGCCGCCTTCCTCATCAAGATGGTGCTGACCGCCATCACTCTGGGCGCAGGGTTCAAAGGCGGCGAGATCGTCCCGGCCTTTTTTGTCGGCGCTACGTTCGGCTGTTACTATGGCGGGCTGCTCGGCCTGTCCGGCTCGTTTGCGGCGGGCGTTGGCATGGTGGCAGTCTTTTGCGGCGTGACCAACTGCCCGCTGACCTCCATCCTCCTGGCCTATGAGCTGTACGGCGGGAATGGCCTGCTGCTCTTTGCGCTCGGCTGCGCGGTATCCTACATGTTTTCTGGCTACTCCGGCCTGTACAGCGCACAGAAGATCATGTATTCCAAACTGCGGCCGGAGTTTATCGCCAGACAGTCCGGGGAATGAGCAAAAAACGCATTGTCAATTGCGCCACTCTGGCTTATAATAGAGGGAAGAAAAACACGAGAAAAAGGAGCGCAAAGCCTTTATGAAGCGAATTGCAAGTTTTGAGGTCAACCATGACCTGCTGACCCCTGGGATGTATACCTCGCGCATCGACGGCGATATCACGACCTATGATGTGCGCATGGTTGTCCCGAACGGCGGCGTCTATCTGGAACCCGCCGCAGCCCATACGTTTGAGCATCTGTTTGCAACCTATGTACGCAATTCGGACCTGGCCGATCAGATTATTTACGCCGGCCCCATGGGATGCCAGACCGGCTTTTATTTCCTCGTGCGCGACATGAAGCCGGCCGACGCCATCCGTCTGGTGCGGGAGACCATGGATTTCGTGGCAGATTTCACCGGGGAGATCCCGGGCGCCAGCCGCATCGAGTGCGGCAACTACCTGCTGCACGACCTGGAGGGCGCGAAGAAAATCGCCCGTTCGATGCAGCCCGTCCTGAAGAACTGGACCGAGGCCGACCTCGTATACAAAAAGTAAGTGATGCGGTGGCATGGCCTGCCCCCGGCGGAGCATATTTGCTTTGAGCGGGCTATCGCGATACCCGTGGCAGGGGATTTGATTGGCCGGAAACTTTCCCAAAAAGAAATTTCAAATAATACTTGCAATCTACCTTGACATGTGGTATTATATTTTTACGACTGTAAGGCATAACCGGAAAGAGGTGAAACAACATGAAGCAGGGCATCCATCCCGATTATAAGCAGACGACCATTCGTTGCGCTTGCGGCAATGTCATTGAGACCGGCTCCACCAAGGAGAACATCGTCGTTGACGTTTGCTCGAAGTGTCACCCGTTCTTCACCGGTAAGCAGAAGCTGGTAGATACCGGCGGACGTGTTGATCGCTTCAAGAAGCGTTTCAATCTGGACAAGTAAGATGAAACCATCGAAGGTCACTTCGATGGTTTTTCTTTTCCCCGGCCTGTTTTTGGCTGGGGTACATGCCGCAAGAGCCATACCGTATCTACGGATTCAAGGAGGCGAACCGATTGATGAACGAACTAGAACTGGAAGAAAAGCACGTCGAGCGCGCCGTGCTCGTGGGCCTGCGCTGCCATAGCTTTAGCCCGGAGGAAAATGCAGACGAGGAGACACTCGCAGAACTGGCCGCGCTGACCCAGACAGCAGGCGGCGAGGCCGTTGCGGTCACGCTGCAAAACCGTCCGGCGCCGGATGCCAAGACCCTGATCGGCGAGGGCAAGGCCCAGGAGGTCAAGGAGCTGGCCGAGGCCAACGACGCCGACCTGATCATCTTTGACAATGAGCTGTCGCCCTCCCAGATGCGCGTGCTGGAGGAGATGACCGGCCGGACCGTGCTGGACCGCTCGGCGCTGATTTTGGATATCTTTGCCCAGCGTGCCCGCACAGGCGAGGGCAAGCTGCAGGTCGAACTGGCGCAGTATCAGTATATCCTGCCCCGGCTGGCTGGCCTTGGCCATGCCATGAGCCGTCTGGGCGGCGGCATCGGCACGCGCGGCCCTGGCGAGAGCAAGCTCGAGTCCGACCGCCGGCATATCCGGCGCCGCATCGATAAACTGCGCCAAGATCTTGAGCAGGTGCGCCAGGTGCGCGCGGTGCAGCGTCGCCAGCGCAAAAAGACCGAGCTGCCGCTCGTGGCCATTGTGGGCTATACCAACGCGGGCAAGTCCACGCTGCTCAACCTGCTGACCGATGCAGGCATCGAGGCCAATGACCGCCTGTTTGACACGCTCGACCCGACCACGCGCAAAAAGCGTATCTCGGACACGCAGGAAGTCCTATTGTCCGATACGGTTGGCTTTATCCGCAAGCTACCCCATCACCTGGTATCTGCCTTCAAGGCGACGCTCGAGGAGGTGGCCTATGCCGACCTGCTGCTACATGTGGTAGATGTTTCTGACCCCAACTGGCCGGTGCATGTGCAGACCGTGGACAAGGTCATCGCGCAGTTGGGCGCGCAGGAGATCCCGCGCGTGATGGTCTATAACAAGGCGGACAAGTGCCTGGACCTGCCGGCTGCGCGGGACGGCGTACTGTTTTCGGCCAAGACCGGGGAGGGCACCGCGGCGCTGCTGGCGGCCATCGAGAAGGCGCTCGGCCGCGGCAAACACGAAATGCACTTGTGCATCCCCTACAGCGACGGCGCGGCGCTCGACCTGTTGCACCGGGAGGCACAGGTCAAGCAGATCGATTACAATGAGGCCGGCACGCTGGTGACCGCGATTGTGGACGACAAGCTGTGCGGGCAGATGCAGCGATATCGGGTGGACGAAGCATGACGGCGGAGGAGAAAGATTACAAAGTCCCGTTTTCGGACTATGCCGAGGACAGCTTTGTCGAAAAGCGATCTAAGTTTACCGGCCGCCTGTGGCGGGTGGAGACCGCCGAGGAAGCGGTCTCCAAGATCCGCGAGATGCGCGAGACCTACTGGGACGCAACGCACCACTGCTATGCATATATCTTGCGTGAGGGCAACCTCATGCGCTATTCGGACGACGGCGAGCCGCAGGGCACAGCCGGCATGCCCATGCTGGACGTGCTGCGGCATGCCGGGCTGGTCAACGTCTGCTGTGTTGTGACCCGCTATTTCGGCGGCATCCTGTTGGGTACGGGCGGCTTGGTGCGCGCCTATACCAAGGGCGCGCAGCTTGCGGTGGCCGCGGCGGGCATCCAGCAGATGAGCCGCTTTGCAACCCTGCTCATCGCCTGCCCCTACAACCTATACGGCGCGGTGCAGCAGATCCTGCCCGCGCAGGATTGCACGGTCGAGGATGTCGACTATGGCGCCGACGTCACCCTGACCGTTATCCAGCCGGTCGGACGCTTGGACGCGCTGAACGCCGCCTTGGCGGAGGCCACAGCGGGGACGGTCTATGCCGAGCAGATGGAGGTCACATTCCGCGGCCGCCGGGTTCAGTAGGCCTGGAGTTGTGCAGGAGTGGGGAAAACACGGCGGGAAACGATGGGGAATTGTGCAAATCAGACAAAGATGAAAAAACCGAAAAAAAGCCTGCTGGAAAAAAAGATTTTGCGGCGCGTTCTGCGTATATATATTATGGAGAGTTTTTTCCAGAAGGGAGGGGCGCCGCATGACCATCCGGGAGCAGACCGAGCAGCTAGAGCATCAGATTTTATGCAGATGGGCGACGTTTGCTGACCGCTCGGCTGGCCGCCAGCATGCCATTGAGCCATGCCCCATCCGCACCTGCTTTGCGCGTGACCGCGACCGCATCATCCACTCCAAGGCATTCCGCCGCCTGTCCAACAAGACACAGGTCTTCATCTCCCCGGAGGGCGACCACTACCGCACGCGGCTGACCCATACGCTGGAGGTTTCGCAGATCGCGCGGACCATCGCGCGGGCCCTGCGCCTGAACGAAGATCTGGTGGAGGCCATCGCATTGGGGCATGATCTTGGGCATACGCCGCTCGGCCACGCAGGCGAGCGTGCGCTGAATGCGGTTTGCCCGGAGGGCTTCCGCCACAACGCGCAGAGCGTGCGCATGGTCAGCCGCATCGAACCGCTGAACCTGTCGCGCGAGGTGCTCGATGGCATCGGATGCCACACCGGGCCGAAGCGCGCGCGGACGCCCGAAGGGCGGCTCATCCACTACGCCGACCGCATCGCCTATGTCAACCACGACATCGATGACGCCATCCGTGCAGGGATCTTGGCCGAGCGCGAAATTCCGCGCGATATCCAAAAGACACTGGGCGCGACCCACGGGCAGCGCATTGACACGCTGGTGCGCGCCGTCATTGACTATGGGACGGCAAACCAAGAGGTCGGCATGGCGCCCGAGGCCGAACAGGCCATGCTGGCGCTGCGCCGCTTCCTGTTCGAGCGGGTCTATGACGGCCAGTCAGCCGAGCAGGACGCGCGCGCCGAGTGGATGCTGCGCACGCTGTACAACTATTATATCCAGAATTTTGGGGCGCTTCCGGCCGCCTATCGGCGGCTGGAGCAGGACGGCGACAGCCGGGAACGCATCGTGTGCGACTATCTTGCCTCCATGACCGACCGCTACGCCATCGCCTGCTGCAAGGATTTGTTCCTGCCGCGCTCCTGGAACCGAACCTGAGCAAGATCCCCAAGGAGGTGGTTTCCCATGCCGATTGACCATGCGTTTTTGGACGAGCTGACCGCCCGTACCGATATCGTCGAGCTTGTCTCGCACTATGTCTCGCTCAAACGGCAGGGCGCGAACTATTTCGGGCTGTGCCCGTTCCACAATGAAAAATCGCCTTCATTTTCGGTTTCCCCAGATAAGCAGATCTATCATTGCTTTGGCTGCGGCGCGGGCGGCGGCGTCATCAACTTCGTCATGCGCGCGGAAGGGCTGGAGTTTCGCGACGCGGTACAGTTCTTGGCCGACCGGTGCGGGATGAAAGTGCCGCAGGATAAGGCCGATCCCAGGGCGGCGCGGCGGCGGGAGCGGCTGCTTGCCTTGATGAAAGACGCCGCGCGGTTTTACTACGATACGCTGTGGATGCCGGAATACACGCCGATGCAGCGGTATTTTGCCGGCCGCGGCCTGACGCGCAAGACCATGAACCGGTTTGGTCTGGGCTATGCGCCGGACTCCTTCCATGCGACCATGGATGCCATGCAGAAGAAGGGATACACCAAGGAAGAACTGGTGGACGCCGGATTGGCCGTGCGCAGCGAGAAGGGCGCCGTTTATGACAAATTCCGCGGCCGGGTCATGTTCCCGATTATTGACGTGCGCGGCCAGGTGATCGCCTTTGGCGGCCGGGTAATGGATGACTCCAAGCCCAAGTACCTCAATTCGCCGGACACCCGTATCTTCCACAAGGGGCGCAACCTATTTGCGCTCAATTTGGCCAAAAAGACGCACAAAGATTACTTTATCCTGGCAGAGGGGTATATGGACGTCATAGCCCTGCATCAGGCCGGGTTTGACAGCGCGGTCGCCAGCCTGGGCACGGCGCTGACCGACGAGCAGGCGCGTCTTATCGCACGGTACACCAAGAAAATTATCATTTCCTATGACGCCGACGGCGCCGGCCAGGCCGCGGCCCAGCGCGCGATTGATATCCTCAAGAAAGCCGACCTGCAAGTCAACGTCCTGCGTATCCCAGGAGCCAAGGACCCGGATGAGTTCATCAAGGCCAAGGGCGCCGAGGCATTCCGCAGGCTGATTGAGCACAGCGAGGGGCACAACGCCTATCGCCTGGAGCAGATCGCAGCCCAGTTCGACCTGACCGAAGACGACCAGCGCATTGCCTTTGTCCAGCAGGCCGCGCGCATGCTGGCAGGCATCCAGCGGGATGTGGAGCGCGAGGTCTATCTCGGGCGCGCGGCCAAGATGGCCGGCGTCACGGTCGCCTCGATGGAGGTCGAGGTCAAGCGCGCCATGGGGCAACGCCAGCGCCGGGCGCGCTCGGCAGAGCACCGCGCCATCCGCGCGGTCGTACAGAACGCGCAGCCCAAGGACCGAGCCCTGCACTATCCAGACATGAAGGCCGGGCGCGCCGAGGAAGGGATTTTGGGCCTGATCTTTGCGGACCCATCCCTGATTGGGCCGCTGGCCGAGCGGCTGCGGCCTGAGGACTTCACGGCCCCGGTCCTAGCCAAGATCTATGCGCGGGCGCTCGAATTGGACCGTCAAGGCGCGCCGATCGCGGTCAGTGGGTATGAGGGCTACTTAGACGACGGCGAGCTCGCCCTGCTGTCCGGGATTCTATCCCGGCCGCCCGTTTTGGAGCGGCGGCAGCAGGCGCTCGACGATTATATAAAGATTATGGATGAGCGGCGCGCGCAGCGCATGCTCGAGAATCCGCCCGCGCCTGGCGCGGAGGACCCCATGATCACTTTTTCCAAAATGAAAGCAGATAAAATGGGAGGCAAATAAGATATGGCAAGTGCAGAACAGCTCGCGCAGCAGATGCAGGTCGTCAAGGATTTGATGGCAAAGGGTAAGAAAAATGGGAAGTTGACGCTCAAGGAGATTGCGGACACGCTGTCCCCGCTGGAGCTTGAGACCGAGCAGATCGACAAGGTATACGAGCAGCTTGAAAATGAGGGCATCGAGATCGAAGGCGCAGGCGTGCTTGACGCGCCGCTCGGCGAGGAGGACGAGGAGTTCGAGGCGTCCAATGTGGAAGAAGTGCCCGAGGAAGAGCTGGTGGATACTTCGGCGCTTGCCGAGGGCTTTGCGATCGATGACCCGGTGCGCATGTATCTCAAGGAGATCGGCAAGGTAGACCTGCTGTCGCCCGAGGAGGAGGTCGACCTCGCGCAGAAGATGCTGGCCGGCAACCAGGCGGCCGAGAAGCTGGACGAGATGACAAAGCCGGGCGCGACGGCAGTCAGTGCGGACGAGATCGCCGAGCTGAACAAGGCGGTCAAGGCGGGCGAGCGCGCAAAAAAGCGCCTGGCAGAGGCCAATCTGCGCCTGGTCGTGTCCATTGCCAAGCGCTATGTCGGCCGAGGGATGCTCTTCCTCGACCTGATCCAGGAAGGCAACCTGGGCCTCATCAAGGCGGTTGAAAAGTTCGACTGCACCAAGGGCTTTAAGTTCTCGACCTATGCGACTTGGTGGATCCGGCAGGCCATCACCCGCGCCATTGCGGACCAGGCCCGTACCATCCGCATCCCGGTGCACATGGTCGAGACCATCAACAAGGTCATCCGCGTGTCCCGCCAGCTGCTCCAAGAGCTTGGGCACGACCCGTCCCCCGAGGAGATTGCGGCCGAGATGAACATGCCGGTCGATCGTGTGCGCGACATCCTCAAGATCGCACAGGAGCCGGTCTCGCTCGAGACGCCGATCGGCGAGGAGGAGGACTCCCATCTGGGCGATTTCATCCCGGACGACGACGCGCCCGAACCGGCTGAGGCGGCATCGTTCATGCTGCTCAAGGAGCAGCTCGTTGAGGTGCTCAAGACGCTGACGCCCCGCGAGGAGAAGGTCCTGCGCCTGCGCTTCGGCATCGAGGACGGCCACACCCGCACGCTCGAGGAAGTCGGCAAGGAATTCAACGTCACGCGCGAGCGTATCCGCCAGATCGAGGCCAAGGCGCTGCGCAAGCTGCGCCATCCGAGCCGCTCGAAGAAGCTCAAGGATTTCCTGAACTAAATATCCCAAGGTATAAAAAACCTCCTGCGTCGCTTGTGCGGCGCAGGAGGTTTTTTATGCTTGTCAGCTCCAGACAGCCATGGCAATCGTGCCGATGGTCATCAGGGCAAGGCCAAGCCCAGCCTTGCGGCTGAGCCTTTCGCCAAAGACAAGATAGGAGAAGGCGACCGTAATCAACAGGCTGAGCTTATCGATGGGGACGACTACGCTGACTAGGCCGTTTTGGATGGCATAATAGTAACAAAGGCAAGAGGCACCGGTCGCAAGGCCGGACAGCAGGATAAAGATGAGTTCGCGATGGGGGATATGCCGCACTTCGCCCTGCTTGCCCTTGACAAAGACGACCAGCCACGCCATGGCCAGCACGACACAGGTCCGGATGGCCGTGCCGAGGTTGGACTCTACGTCCGCGATGCCGACCTTGGCTAAGATGGAGGTCAACGCGGCAAAGACCGCAGAGCCGACTGCATACGCGGCCCAGTGGCCGCCAGAGCGCTGGGTGGCCGCAGACGGCTTACGCTCGAGCATGAGGAAGATGCCGGCGGTGAGCAGCGCAGTCCCCGCAAGCTTGACCGGCAGGTGGGCGGTCTCACCAAAGCAGACGATGGCAAACAATACAGAGAGCACCGTGCTGGATTTGTCGATCGGGACAACTTTGTTGACGTCACCCAGCGAGAGCGCTTTAAAATAGCACAGCCAGGAGGCACCCGTCGCAAGTCCCGATAGGACTAGGAAGCAGAGCGAGCGGGCGGAAATGGCGGAGATGGTGTCCAGAGAACCGACGACCAGCACCATGATCCAGGAAAATGCCAGCACGACCAGCGTGCGTACGGCGGTCGCAACATCAGAGTCCGTCCGCTGGATGCCACATTTGGCCAGGATTGCGGTCAGGCCGGCAAAGAACGCGGACAGGACAGCCATGGCAAGCCACAGCATGAGAAAAGCCTTCTTTCTATCTGGGAGAGGATGTGAGGGTCAAAGCACGACGAGCGTGACCCCGTTGTTGTGCCGCTCGAGGTCGGGATCATGGCTTAGGGCGGCGCAGGCGCGCAGCGCGCGCTGGGTATCGGCATCAAAAATGGACAGCCGTTCGCCGGGGATATAGCAGGCAATCTGCCCGGCCGCTTGCGCGCGGACAAGGGCCTGCCGCACGGCCGGGCGCAGTTTGCCGCCCCGGCCGGTGGAGCCATACCCATGGATGAACTTGAGCACCCGGATCTGGTGCCCGCGGGCCTGGCGCAGCTCGCGTGTGACCCGTTCGGGGATGTCTTGGACGGCGGGGCGCGTCAATTCCAGGTTCACAATGCGATAATCTTTCATGTTTTGGGCTTCCTTTGGGTAAGATAGGTAAAGAGCGCGGTGTGGTCGGCAGGCGTATCGGCGCACAGGCCAGCGACCATGCGCTCGGGATGCCACTGCACGCCGAGGATGGGCAGGGACTCGTGCTCCAGTGCTTCGATCTGCCCGTCGTCGGCGTATGCCGCCGCGCGCAGGCCGGGGGCGAGCCGCCCGACCGCCTGATGGTGGTAGCTGTTTGCCTTAAAAAAGCCGCCGGTCAGGCGGGAGACCCTGGTGCCGGCCACCGTCGTGACCGGATGGGGGATGCCGTCATGGCCGGCAACCTCCTGGAGCAGTGTGCCGCCAAAAAAGACGTTGATGGTCTGGATGCCGCGGCAAATGCCGAGTACCGGCTTGCCGCGGGCGCAGAAGGCGCGCAGCAGGGCAAACTCTTCGGTGTCGCGCCGGGGGTCGAGGGACAGGCGGTGGGATGCGCGGCTTTGCCCGTAAAGGGAAGGGTCCAGATCGCCGCCCCCAGATAACAGCAGGCCGCCGCAGCGCGCGGCCAGCATCGCGGGGTCCCCGCCGGCATAGAGGACGCCGGTCAGGCCGGCGCGCGCCAGGGAATCGCCGTAGAGCGCGGATGCCGCCCGCTTGGCCGACCGCGCGCCGGGTTCGACTGCGGTTGTAATCAGTATAACAGAATCTTGCATAAAATGCACCTCCTGTAGGGGATTGCCCGCAAAAGATTTGTAAGATTTGTAAAAATAAAGTGAATGAAATAGATTGACAGCTTGAAAAGTAAAAAGCTATAATTAAAATGGTAAAATTTAGAAATAAAATTGAAACGTAGTAAACAAATCAAAAGACCGATCAGAGAAGGAGAGTAAAGAATGGGATTTGATTTGATGAACCTGGTGCAGCTTGCCGGCGGCCTAGCGTTGTTTATTTATGGCATGACAACGATGGGCAGTGGGCTGGAACGCGCGGCCGGCGCCAAGCTGGAAAAAACCCTGGAAAAAATGACCGGAAATATTTTCACAGCGCTGCTGATGGGCCTGGTGGTGACAGCGATTATTCAGTCCTCCTCGGCGACGACCGTCATGGTCATCGGCTTCGTCAACGCCGGCATCATGACGCTCAAACAGTCGGTCGGCGTCATTTTAGGCGCCAATATCGGCACGACCGTGACCGGCCAGATCCTGCGTCTGGATTCCGGCGGGACGATGAGCGACAGCATGATTATGCAGCTGCTCAAGCCGAGCAACCTGGCCTACATCATGGTCCTGGCGGGTATCATCCTGCTTTTGACCAGCCAGAGCAAGCGCCGCCGCAGCATTGCGGATATCCTCATTGGCTTTGGCGTGCTGTTCATTGGTATGTCTACCATGGAGAGCGCGGTATCGCCGTTGGCAGACCTACCGCAGTTCTCGCAGATGTTCGCGGCCATCTCCAACCCCATTTTGGGCGTCCTGGTCGGTGCGGGCGTCACTGCAATTATCCAGTCCTCCTCGGCTTCGGTCGGTATTTTGCAGGCGCTGTCAACCACCGGTGCTATTACCTATTCGGCGGCGATCCCGATTATTCTCGGCCAGAATATCGGCACCTGCATCACGGCCTTCCTGTCCTCGATCGGCGGCAGCAAAAACGCCCGTCGGACGGCGATGGTGCATTTCTACTTTAACCTCATCGGCTCGATCATTTTCCTTGTCGTGATTTATGCCGTGCAGTACACGGTCGGCTTCAGTTTTTGGAGCGAGGCCATTGACAAGGCAGGTATTGCGAACTTCCACACGCTGTTCAACGTGGTTGTAACCATCCTCTTCCTGCCGTTTACCCGGGTCCTGGTCTTTTTGGCCGAGCACACCATCCGGGCGGACGAGGAGAAGGCCGACCCGCTGGCCAAGCTGGAGCCGCGCCTGCTGGCCACCCCGTCCGTCGCACTGGATCAGGCCCAGCACTGCATCGCGGACATGGGTTCGGCTGCGCTCGATAACTATGCGCTGGCGATGGACCCGCTCTTCCAAGGCGTCCCCCAGGACACGGCCGCCTTCCAGGCCCGAGAGAGCTTCCTTGACCGCGCAGAGGTCGAGGTGGCCAAATACCTGGTGCAGGTACGTGCCGACCTGCCCGAAAATTTGCGCCGGCAGCATATGGAGATGCTGCACTCCCTGAGCGATTTCGAGAAGATCGGCGACTATGAGCAAAATATTTTTGATGCCGTTGGCGCGCTGCGTGCAAACGGCGGCAGCTTCTCGGAGGACGCGATTGCAGAGCTGCGCGTTATGGCGGAGGCTGTGGGTGAGCTGCTGGAAAAAACGGTAAACGGCTATCTGGAGCAGTCCGTGTCCATTGCGAAGTATGCAGAACCCATTGAGGAGGTCGTTGACCTGCTCAAGGAGACGCTTAAGGACCGGCACATTGAACGCCTGAACGCAGGCGCATGCACCATCCAGACCGGCATGCCCTTCCTTGAGATCGTACACGACCTGGAAAAGATCGGCGACCACTGTTCCAACATCGCGATCTACACCATCCAGCTCGTCGAGGGCAGCGGCAGTTTCGATACGCACAGTTTTTCCAAGCAGGCATATAAGAGTTCGCCTGAGTTTAGGCAGGCGGTCTCCTACTTTGAGACCAAGTATATGAATGCGCTGCCGCGCAAGACGCCCGAGGCGTAAGCGCAGGCCCGCGCATGCGGGCGAAAACCGCCCGGGATGCAAAAAAAGCGCCCCTAGGGGGCGCTTTTTTCGATGGTCCGCAGCATAGACGGTCACGCCTGAATGCACGGCAGGGTATCCAGCACCTGTCCGGTCAGCGAGCGGGCAGGGCCGTGGGATACGATTTCATAGGTGTTTTCGGTGCCGACCACGCCAA
>DWWZ01000109.1 GCA_019119435.1 Candidatus Butyricicoccus avicola | reverse complement strand
GGAACTTTGTACCTAAGCAAAGCAGAACGGCCTTTACCCCAACAAAGAAGCGGCTTTGATATCCGATCTTGAAAAGCGTTACGATTCTGTTACGCACAAAAAATCGTAACAAAATAAAATAACCGCGATACCGTGAAAGAAAGCATTTTCAATCACAATATCGCGGTTTTTGCAACTTTATTTAAGAATTACTGAATATATGCATTATTCCCACTCGATTGACTAATACACATACAGGAAATATAAACAGTATATTTCACGAAAAATAGCGTATTTTATAACAATATTAGCTATAAAAAACACGGTTCATAAAGCATCTTGTTACGGAAGTGTTACGCTTAGTATCCCGGATAATATGTCTGCGGATCAACATATTTTCCGTTCACCATGATTCTAAAATCAAGATGTGGGCCTGTCGAAATGCCAGTGCTGCCGACATTTGCGATCTGCTGTCCTTGCGATACCGTCTGCCCGGGGCTTACCTGAAAGCTGCCATCCTGCAAATGCAGATAAACAGATTTAGTCCCATCCGGATGGTCGATCTGTACCATATTGCCACCGCTTCCACTGTCTCCAACAAAACTTACTGTACCGCTCTTATAGGCAACTACCGGTGTGCCCATCGGGGCCGGAATGTCATTGCCCTCATGGAATGTACTTGCTCCTTCGGTTGGCGCTTTCCGATAACCATATTCGCTTCCAAGTCTTACACCGGGGCCTGCTGCAACGGGGTTAACGCCGACTTCTTCCGTAGGGTTTGCACTTCGGCTCACCTGCGAAGTCGCCTCCGCAACATCAGGAAGAGAACCCGCGCCGGTATAAGCGTCGTCGATGTTCTTATAGCCCAATGCGTGCATGACTGCTGCGTACTGGTCATAGTTCTCGGTATTCTCGGAAACGATCTTGCCGTAGGCTTTGAGCTTCGCGCCAGTCTCGCCATTTGTCCATGTAGCATCACCGGTCAGCGTCTTGATCTGCATATACTGCGCAGCACTCAGGCCGGATTGCTCGATCGCATCGACGTTATCCTTCTCGCGCTGGCTGCCATTCTCGCGCATCATGTCAAACGTGTAATTAGACGGTTCTGCCGGGAACATATTATAGAACTTGAATGTATCTTCCAGTGCCGATCGTTTGGTGCCGTCGTATCCCATTGCATCAAGATAGTACGAAAATTCGGTAGCTTCTGCGGTCGCGCGGCCTTCTTCGAGTGTATCGCCGTAAGCCTTGATCGCCTGCGACTGGATCATCGCGTCAACATATTCTTCTGCGGTCACCGTGTCACTGATTTCCTGATACTTTTCCCACTGGCTATCGCTTGTGCCTTGGATAAGCAGGGTGTGATAAAGCTGATTCTTCTGTTCTTCGGTCAGGGAAGAATCAGACCGGATCGTATTGAATACCTGATCGCGCGCCTCGTAACCTTCTACGCTTTCATTAAGCGTGTCTTCCATTTCCTTGTAGGCATAATACAGGCCGGGATCAATGCCACTGTCGTGAACCGTTTTGATCGTGCCTTCGAGTTCCTTCTGGTATACCTGATTTGCAGCCACGGCAGAAGCATAGTCATATACGTCCTTCACGGCATTTACCTTTTCCTGATCACTCATGGATTGGTATGCGCCGGACTGCGTCAATGCAGTAATAGCGTTCAGCGCGGTCTGTCCCTTGGCGTTGCTTAGTCTTAGCCACTGATCGGCGGTCAGGTTATGTTCTACACCGTCAATCGTATAGGATTTCTGCGGTTTGCTTGGCAGTACCGCCGTGTCACCTGTCGTGTTGTACAGTTCCCTCAGCGCGTTT
Organism: Candidatus Butyricicoccus avicola; assembly: GCA_019119435.1. GTDB lineage: Bacteria > Bacillota > Clostridia > Oscillospirales > Butyricicoccaceae > Butyricicoccus > Butyricicoccus avicola. The sequence continues at coordinate 27,444 of DWWZ01000109.1, read as the reverse complement.
TCTGCGTCAGACGAATTGCGATTGCCGATATAGCCCGGTGACAGGAAGTTTTCAAACGCCCGAAGCCATCCGTTTTCCGTCGTGTCCGGCCTCCCCCAAACATCGGTATATGCGGGCTGGTTCTGCGAAAGACCGGGAATTTTGTTCGCCTGTCGTTGCAGGAATGTCTGGATGCTGTCAGGAACCCAGCTATCCTTGTCTGCATAGGTCGTCCGGCGGGTGTCGTCGATGGTTCGCGCGATCTGTCCGAACAGTGTCGGAACGACCTGCCCTGCGTAGTTCTGCGCAATGTTTCCCGCAATGGAAAACAGTGGGTTTGTCTGGCTGTATGTCGCGGACTGAATCGTGCTGCTGATGCCGGAAAGCATAGTCATGTTGATCATGGGTTCAAATAGGCGGGAAAGCGCGTCCGTTGCCTGTTTGAACGCCTGTTCTTCGTCGTCATACTTTGCAGTCAGCGCGTTGTAGAACTCTGCGCCTACAAACATCGGGAGCGCCGCCGGTGCCGCCCAGTCGATCGTATACGAATACGGGCCGATGTTGATCGCGTATTCCTGAGACCCCTGTGCAGCCTCGAAATTGCGCTCCTTGTCGTTTTCCGGGCTGCTGGCGGAGAGGATGCCGTTCGACGCAAGAAAGTAACCGAGAACCGCCAGAGACGTTCCAGTAAGGCCTTGTGAGATATGGTCAATCGCGTCTGTTGCCGTCATTGTGCCGTTACGAACCTTGTTCAGGTCTACGGTCAAGCCTTTGATCAGTCCCAGCGGCGAAAGTTCAAAGCCGCGTTTGGCAATGTTGATCGGCGTGCGCTTAAACGGCAGCAGACCTCCGATTACCAGTTTGGTAGCTTTGTTCTTGTTCTCGATCTTTCCGATTGCATCCGCCAGCGCAGAAGCGTCTTGGAATGTCGCCCGCTTTGCATCTTCAATCGCGTGCGTCCTTGCTTGCTCCAAAACATTAGGGTCAAGATTGTTCACATCCGCGCCCCGCGCTGTGAGAAAGTCTGCGAGACTGTTAATGTAGGTATGCTTTTTGAAGAACAAATCTTCTGCATCGAGAGCGTTGCTGAAAAAATCCATAGGCTTTTGGATAACCCCAGGAAAAAGTTTTTTTCTGCGCTGTATTTCAGACATTTCCGAGGTATACGCATTCCCAGCCAAAACGTTTTTCATTTCTTTATAATCGCTCTTAGCAAAATCTTTTGCTGTGCGATTGCGTATTACAGACCGAGTACGCTGTTCTCCCGGAACGAATGCTCGTTGTAGCGTTGCGCTGATCTTATTGCTTACGCGGGTTGGAATCTGATAGACAATGTTACCAACCACATTTCGGATATGAGTTCTCGGGTTGCCAAGCATCGCAAAATAGCGCCATGCGTTTAATCGATCTCCGAAAGTTTTTGGTAGCTGATTTGCAACGTCGTCATAAATCGCGTCCATTGCCGCGTTCGCGTCTGCTTCGTTTTGTGCAGTTAATAATCTTGACGCTAGCTCTTCGTCTATTTTGAGTTGTGGTGCTTTATTCCCTCGGCTCTCATCCAAATCCTTTTGAAGGTTATCAACTGCTTTTCGAATATAATACAGTTTACCGTCCGGGGTAATTCTTTTAAGCAGTCTAATCGCCTGTGAAGTTTGTCCTGCTCGTGTTCCTTCTGCCGCGATTTCTGCTAAAAGCTCCATAGCGAGTCCTGTGTTCCCTGTTTGAGCAGCCGTAGAATACAGCATCTCGGCAAGAACCATATCATCTTTGGTTGCTGATCTTCTCCCAGAAACTACATCATCCCATTGATCTAATGATCCATTAAATCCCTTATCAGATACAGTTTTAATAGCAGAATCCATAGCCGCTTTATCTGTTCGGGGGTTGTATGAAAACAATCCATTTACGATGTTCTGTTCAAGCGCTGGAACCATTTCTTCCGGCGTAATACTTGCTTCCATCGCTGTACGCGCAACTCGTCTTACGCGATTGCTTCCGTCCGTTGATTTTGGAACATCCACAATGCGCGCCGGATTCTCGCCCGGTTCGATGGTTCCATACTGGTTTGCCATGTTGGTATATGGATCAAATCCTGTCGTCGCTGCTCCCACCGAAGATTCGGGAGAAATCGCCTGTCTCAGCGCATTCATGGAGGGAGTCCCCTGTAATGTAGGCTGAATTCTCTGAGGCTGCACGGTCTGTAATGTCGGCTGTACTCTTTGGGTCGGATAAACCTGCTGCACATTCCGCATCGCCTGCGTTGCCGCCGTAGACATAGGGTTAAGCCGGTTCAGCGTGCTTTCCAAATTAAGCGGGGTAAATCCGATATTCTGTGCATTGACGCGCAATGGATCATTTGTAAGCGCTGCTGTGGGTGACGTGATTTGGCCTGCGCCTCGCTCGACCTGCGTGTCCCCGATATTGATCGTGTCAGGAGCAGCGGTTTGCTGGGAATTGGTCTGTGATTCCTGAGCGGAATTCACGTTCGCCAGATCATTTGTTGCGTTGGTGGATGTGGCATTTTCCCCTGCGGTTCTCAGCGTTGGGCGAATGCGATTGCTAATACGATTACCAGCTGTACCGATGCCGCCGAAAATGCCGCCGGAAAACCCTCCTCCGGCCATAGCTTCTCCGAGCTCCTGCAAGCTGAATGTTGCATTTGGGTCGGCCGCCGCGTAATCGGACAGGGCGTTCATGGTATAGCTGATGCCCTCTTCGCTGGCTTCGATTCCGTATTGACGAAGAATATTCTTTATCGCCCCTGCGCCGCCCTGCTTAAACAGTTTTACAAAGCTGTCAAGCGGAACACGCTCCGTAGCCGCTTCGATTGCGCCGCTCAGCACGCCTCTACCAAGCGATTCATCGGGGGAAACACCTTGCGCATTCAGTTCATACGACTTTTGGCCTGCCGCGCTTCCGGCGATGATCCCGCTGCTTATTGCAGGGCCAGCTCCGGGGATAAAAGACGCGCCGATCGCAGGCGTGTTGCCTGCGATATTGATTCCCTGATTCAAAAGAAATTTCGGTACAGGTGAAAGTCCCGCTGTCGCGTTCGCCTGCGCCTCGTCTGCCTCTCTCAGCATGGTTTGGCTCCATGCATTGGGGTCTACCGGCGTATCAACATCCAATGCCTCCATCTGCTTATTGATATCTTGAAGCTCATTGTATATCTCAAGATACTGTGGATTTAATGATCCATCGTAGTTGGTGGACGGCATGCTGGTGAGTTGGCTCTCAAGCTGCTGCTTGCGCGTTTCCAGCTTCACATATTCCGGATTTGACCGACTTTCTTCCACATTTGCAGCCTGTTGCTGCGCAGTCTCAACGAGAGACGGTATGCCTGCTACTGCCCGCTTCCATACCGCCTCCCAGCTTTGCCCAAGCCGGTCTGAGTTATTTCGGTATTCAATATTTTTCTCTATCAGTTCGATAACGCGATTGTCTGCACCTGCTTCGCGCAGTTTTTGAATCGCATTGTCATCATTTGCCGTTTTATTTGAATATTTAGGGACTTCTCCGTCAGTATAAGTGATGCCATATTGCGCAAGAATGCGCTCCATCTCGTTTTCCAGCATCTTCACCGAAGTCTCTTTGCTGATATTATCAGAATCACTCCATGCTTCGTTGCTGCGCGCGAAAAGGTTATCCAGTGTATTCCGCGCTTGAATGCCGGGGCCTTCCTGCCGTGCTAAAGTGGAAATGTTTTCTGAAAGGTTTTCACCCTCCGGTGTGCTGGTCATGCCGGTTGCTTCGTCAAACAGCAGGCCGTATCGCGCGCGGATTGCATCATTTGCCTTCCTGAGCGCTTCCTTTCCTGCCGCATCTGCGAAATGCCACGCCACAGAATTATTCGTCAGCGTGTCCAGTTCTTTCAACCGATTTGCTCTGGTGCGCGCAGCGGTCTGAATCCGGTTCATTGTTGCATCATAAGTATCAGCGCGAAGATTCTGCGGGATGCCTGTGCTTCTGGACGAACCCGAAGATCGGGAACTGGAAGAACCAGATGATTTGTTCCCGCTGGAAACTCTGGTCGGATTTACGCCTGTTTTCTGTTCTACCTTTTTAGCCGCCTGCTGATACTTTGGCTGGCTTTCGGTGATTTTCTGTGTCGCTTGAAAAAGGGGCGCATTTGTGATGTTGCTTTGAAGCGCTTCCCGCGCCGCATCCTTTCGCGCTCGGTTCTGCGCTGCGATTTGAAGCTCTCTCCGCTTTTCTTCTTCTGTTTTTGGTTTTCTGGCGGCCATAAGATACCTCCTAATAATAAGGGGCGGTTGCCCGCCCCTATCAGATTACAGATACATCGACTGATATTGCGCCGTAGTCGTGCCAATCGGAAGCCCCAGTGCGTCAGCCATCGCCTGATTGGTAACCCGGCCTGCCGCCTGAAACAGATTGAACCAGCGGTTCCATTCCGCCTCCTGCTGGTCGAACTGCTGTCCCTGCTGGTTCATTTGCAGCAGTGCGTTATTGTATGCTGTATTGTTCGCAAGCTCCTGTGCGGAAAGCGTAGGCATACCGCCGATATTTCCGGTCAACCCGGCATAATTATAAAGCCCCTGCAATGCGTTCTGCCGCATCTGCTCCTGCATTGCAAGGATATTCTGCTGTGCGTTCGCCTGTTGCAGCATAATATCCGCCGCGCTCTGCGCGCCCTGCGCGCTGGCGTTTGCGTAGGCGTTGGCAATGTTATTGTTTACCGTATCCAGTGCATTCTGGCGTGCAAGTTCATTTTGCATCAATGCTGCGGTATAGGCATTGTTCTGCGCCACAATCGAACTTTCAGCCGCACCTTGTCCTGCGATTCCTGCCGCCGCAAGCTGTTCCGGCAAGTCGCGCTGCGCGAGCCGGTTATTAATATACGCCTGTCGTGCAGACTGGTCATAGCTCTGGTTGATCGTCGGGATCATCTGCTGGTATTGCAGCGCCGCCCGTTCTGCTGCTGCGTTCCAAGCGTCTTGCTGCTGTGCCAAAGCATCCTCGTAATACTGGTTGTATGCGTCTGCATATTTCTGTTGCTGGCGTAGCTGGTTGATGTACGCCTGCATTGCAAGCTGGTTCTGGTCGTTGTAAAACTGTCCCAGCTCAGAATTGTTCTGCGCTTTTTCCAGACGTGCATCCGCGATGGACTGCAAATAGTCGATATCGGCGCCACCCTGCAAAGCAGACTGCCAAAACGTATTCCCAAGGTCTACATTGCTGTAATCCGCATTCGGTATCCCACTGGATGAATTCCCGGAATTAAGATTCCCGAGCGCATTCCCGATTGCCCCGGCAGCAGAACCCATGATACCGCCTGCAATATTCCCCAAGATGCCGCCCGGCGTACTCGACGAACCGGAAGAAGAGGATGGCGCGCTCCATCGTCCGGTATTATTGTCGTAGGTATAACCGTGGGAAGAATATAACTTCTGATTTTCTGCGTGCAGGCGGTCGCGCTCCGCCTGATCCGTGGTTGCGTTCCATGCAGCCGAGTTTGCCTGCGCCTGTTTCAGCCAATCCGGAGTTGTGTTGGTGGGAGTGGTAGTCGTGGTACTTCCAAAGCTACCGCCGGACGAGCTGCCAGACGACCCACCAGAACTCGGTCTGCGCGACGAACCGGAAGAAGAGGATGGGCGTTTGTTCAATGCATTGCTTACCGCATTGGATACCGCGCTCCCAATCAGCCCGCCGATAAGTCCTAAACGTGGCATAAAATACACTCCTTTTTGTGCATAATAAAAGCAGGAGGGTGCCCTCCTGCTTTCTTTGTGTGATTGTCAGTGCTTTACAACATATTCATAATACGTTGCGAGCTTGTCCTTTACAGCGTCCTTGTCTTTCAGCCAAAACGCGCACGCAAGATCAACATAATAGTCGATGTTGTCTACGCCGTATTTTGCGCTCACCTTACAGAAATCGCTGTAAGTTGCGTTCATTGCAGCCCAAAACTCAATAGGATCATGGTCGATCCCTTTCTGCTGCATGATTTTGTTGGTCTGCTCTTTTGTCCAATGCGCGCCGGTGGAGCCGTCCGCATTTTCCATGCTGCGCATCCAGCGTTCAGCAGTTTCCCGGTCAAGTTTTTCGCCGTAACCGGATGCATGTCCCATCATCTTTTCACGGTGCTCGTGTACAGGGTCGCCTACATAGGCTTTATCATGGTCGCGAAAACCGATCCGGTTCATTGCATCCTCCCGGTACACCGGCGGGATATAGTCGTCCATGCGGTAGTTGTCCTCCATCCGGTATTCTCCGCGATATCGGTCGTCCATGCGGTCGTCATATCGCATATCATACCGGCTGCGCGGGGCGAATCTCCCGTCGGAATACCGTCGGCTTTCCGGCTCATCCATGCGGGATTGCGGTGCATAGCGCCCGTCATCATAGCGTTCGCGCCCCCGATCATCCCTAAATCGGTCGTTCATCCGGTTGTCTCTGCTGGACATCAGAAACATTCTTGCCGATCTCGTCATGCTGCTGCACCTCCCGGCGCAGTACCGTTAATACTGCTTAGATTATTGCTCGGCGCGCAGCACGGCTGTCCGAGCATTCGGAACGAACCGCCCGTGGCGCTCGTGGAAACACAAGTGGAATATCTCGTGCGGGTTCGGATGCTGCACGCGGTCACCTGAGCACAGTTCCGCTTGGTTAGCGGATACAGTTCCGTACCGGCTCCAATGGTGATATACACCGGCGCATTGATTGTCGTTGCATCAGGAATGGCCTGCGCCACAACAATGCAATACTTTTCTCCGTCATTGTAGCTGCCCGCCGGGATGTTGATTTCCAGATTGCCGCCGGTGAAGCTGACAGCCTGGGAAAGAACCAGATTCGGGCAAAGCTTGCATACAGGTTTACAAGACATAATTAAACCTCCTGAAAATCAGGGGCGGCATGAGCCGCCCCGAAATGGATCACGGCATTTGCCGGAAGTCAGCAGCCGCAGCCGCTGTAACCGTTGTTGTAACCTACGCCAGCGGGATTGCCATAGCAGCAGTTCGGGTTCGGAACAACATAGGCTGCTACCGGACAGTCATGGCCGGTGCGGCGGATGATTTCTGCGGTGTTCGCATCCATAGCCGCCTGAAGAACTGCGTTCTGGTTTGCCTGCGATGCCTGAAGCTTGAGGTTGGTATTCTCAGCCTGAAGCGCGTCGATCTTGGACTGCACCATGAAATCCATCAGGCCGCGATAATTCGCGTTTGCGTTGTCAATAATATCACGGGTCGCGTTCTGGATCGTGTTACGGGTATCGCATGCCTGCGTCGCCATGTCGTAACGAACGCCCTGAATTGCGTTCTGCGTCTGGCAGCAGCAATCCTGAAGGTTGTAGCCGAGCTGGCACATGGCTTTGTCTACGCCGTTAAAGCCCTGCAGCATTGCAACATTGGTGTTGTTGAAGCCGCCGATAATGGTGTTATTCAGTGCATAAGTGCTGTCACAGATACCCTGCTGTACGCCGCGCACTGCGTTGTGCAGGTCGTTGAAGTTAAACTCACTGCACAGGTCTGCACGGGTCAGCGCGCCCTGTCCTGCGGCAGAATTGATGCCGCCGCCGAAGCCGCCGTATCCACCATTGCCCCAGCCAAAAATCATGGCGAACAGGATGATCGCCCACCAGCCGTCCCCATTGAGAAATCCACTGTTGTTACAGTTGCCGGAATCGCTGCCGAGAGCATAACCGGTTGCAAAATCGTTATCCATTTTTGTTCTCCTTTTCGTGTATTTACATCGGGGCCGCGCGCTCCCCAAATGTCCTTGGGTAGCGGTTTTTAATCAGGAACCGAGTAAAACCGAAAAAGAGAAGGTTTTATGCCTTGTCTTATTTCATTAAATTGTTTGCCTGCGTGATAAACTTGGATGGGTCAAGACCGGCCTCACGCAGCATGTTCATGCCGATCTGGTTAATGCCTGCCCCGTTCTGCATGGCCTGCATCTGAGGGAACTGCTTGGAAAGCTCCTGCAAAGCCTGTTGCGGGGACATGCCGCTGTTCTTCATGCGCATAACCTGCGCAACAACAGGATTATTCACCGTTAGATTCTGCATGAGCATTTGTCCCATGTCCATTTGCCGCGCCTCCTAACTGGTCGAGCAGTGCGTTAAACCTTTTTGCAAGATCATCAAAGTCAGACCGTTTCACATAGTCGGACAGGTCTGGTGTTTTCTGCTCCTGCATATGTACCCTCTGATACGGGATGAATTCTGCATTTCCTGTCTGGAAATTCATTTGCTTGGTATAAATGAACCCGTGGGAGAAATCCGGCATAATCGTTGTCGCGCCGCTGAAATCTGTCTGCATGGCACGCGCTTCTTCGATGGAAGCTACCGGCCTGACGATCAACCCCGGCTGCTGCACGGGCTGTTGTACCGGCTGTTGATAGGGATAAGGTTGCCCCTGTGAAAGATATGTAGGAAACATCAGCCCAACACCTCCGCCACATGTTCGCTGATCGAACGCCGTTCAGACTCTTTGAAACTGATGTATTCCGCAAGTTCCTGAAGCTTCCCGTTTCCCATGTAGTCGGAAACAATGCGCTTCGCGCACTCAGGTCGATATCCAAGACGCTCAAGCCGCGTTTCGTATGCAACCATTCGATCACTTCCTTTATGCTTATAGCATAAAAGAAAAAGAGCACCAAAACCTTTCGGCTTTAATGCTCTTTTCTGTCACAAAACTTTCACGATCTTCCGCTTTATATTTCGTATCCTGCGGTTCACCGTGCTTTCGGACATCTGCAATTTCATGCAAATCTCAATAATCGAATGGTCTTTGACACGGAGGTCGAAGACGCGACGTTCGTCAGGGGTAAAGTTGCAGACTGCTCGAAACCACTCACATTCAGGCTCCGTAAATTCAGTCTTGAGGTTCATCGGGTCACCCCTTCTTTTTCTTACGGATTACCCGAATCTTCGTTCCCTTCGATTTGCCGTCCCTGCGTATCCGCGCTCTGATTCGTGCCATTAAAAACGCCTCCTGTATTGTCACCCTGTACGTAGTTGGCGTAGCCGTCCCCGCTTTCAACAGCTATCGTGTCAAACTGGCTCCATTGCCAGATGTGAAAGATGTTCGTTGCCGCCAGCAGAAAGAAGAGAAGCGCAACCAGTATCTTATAGAATTTAAGCTGTCCTTTCAGCATTTCAAGAACTTCACTCGCCAACGTGTTTTTATCTTCCATGTTTTTCACGCCCTTTCGCTATGATTATAGCAAAAGATTAGTCACCAAACAAGTGCGCCCTGTCACAAACCACAAGCGTCCGCATAAAATCATAGCTCATATCAAGTTTTCCGTCTGTGTTGCCTTCGAGGAAGCCCTTGTTTACCAGCTTCTGTACAGTGTCCCGCGCCCATGCTGGGCACTCCTCTACGGTGTCATAGATTTCCGCCTGCTGCATGTTGGTCACGATTTGTTTTACCTGCGCTTCGGTCATATCGTCTACTTCCTTTCCGAATCCTTCGGCCGCGCCATCAGCGATAGCCTTTGCAATATCGTTGAATTTTGCCTTGTACAGTTCCATGTCGTCCTTGTCATCGATAAAGCACGTCTCAATCAGCGCATGGCTGATGCCGCGCTTGTAAACATGCTTGAGCACCGCAAGGCCGGAGCTGCGCTTTACTCCCCGGTTGGTAAACCCAAGAGCCGCCAGACGCTTGAGAATAGCTTGCTCAACGCCAATGCCATTTTCATTTACATGGACAAAGATTTCGCTGCCGGTTGTCTTGCCGTTGCCACCGTAGTCGCCAGCAGCAGCGTTCAGATGAAATTCCATCACATAAGACACGCCAGACAAGGGAAGCGAGCCGCCCTGCGTGACCACCTTGTAAGCGTCCTGGGACTGATCGTAGATGGATACGTCAAAGCCATATTTACGAAGCAACGGCGCAACGGCCTGCGCCATGCGCCGCGTCTCTACTGCTTCCGTGTATCCGTTTCCGGTAGCGCCGCTGTCATAAGGCGTGCCGCCGTGGCCGGAAATCAAAAGGATTTTCATTCTTTTACCTCCGGCAGGCCAGCAACCGAGGTCAACAGGGACACAATGCCGGACAGAACCGCCGCAGACAGCACCATAGGCCAGTTCACGTCACCCATGATGGTAGCCGCACCGATAACGCCGATTGCACTCTGCGCTACAGTCTTGATAGCACGGATGCCCGCTGCTTTCAGCCACTTGATGGTTTTTTCACTCATGTAAATTCCCCTTTCACAGTCCGATTTTCGCCAGAAAAAAAGCAATCATAGCGGCGAGCACCGCCCAGATTGCTTTGTCTACGATAGCGTCCCAACGCTTGCCGGGTTTCAGTTCGCAGCTTTCCTGCTTTGCCAAAACCTTCTTGATATTTTCATCCATGCCGCTCAGCTTTTCATCCAGCCGAGCGTCCCGTGCAATCTGCTCCCGCTGCCAATCATAAAATTTGCTATGGAATTTCTCCGAATCCTCCTGCCACTTTTCTAGCGCTTGGATTCGGCCTTCCAGCTTTGCCGCCTCTGCTTTGCCTATGCAATCTCTTTCGGGGTCTAAAATACATTTATCGTCCACGTCATACCTCCTGCATGTAAGATGGATGAGGCGGTTCTACCCGCCCCGATCACCTCCTTCCTTTTACAGGCATACGCCGATGTCGCCGCCCATTGCCGCCACTTCCTCATGGTTCTGGATGTAGATGTTGTTCTGGTACATAATGTACTCCTTCCTGGCCTATCAATGGCCTATGAATTTATGCATTAGGTTCTCCACCTTTACCGCTACAAACGATAATAAGAACCATGCACACGAAAATTGTGGGCAGATTTGCCCCATGACGTTCCCCGGCATGTTGGAGTAATCCCACACGCCAAGGCCAAGCCAGACGTTCAGCACAAGGCCGGAAAACAGTTCAATCACAGTAACAATGCACGCGCCCTGTATCATCTGCCACAGCAGCGGCGGGTGATCCTGCCACTCGTCCAGCAGGCCGATCAGTGCAAAGCACACCCCGCCCAGCACGCCCATCGTCCAGTGCGTGTGCCCGCGCCAGAGGATCTCAATACCCATGTATACCAGCCCGCCGATCACGGCGATCGGGATATGTGCCAGGAGCTTTTTCATGTCTCAGCCTCCGTTTCCCCTGCCCCGCCTGCCTGCGCGAGCAGCGCCTGCATACTGGCTGCGAGATCTTCCGGCAGCTCTGCACCGTAGGTGATCCCGGCGAGCTCGGCCGCAGACGCACGCCGGATCCACGCAAACAGGTGGTTGCAGTAAGTCGTGTGGTATAGCTTATGCGCGATGCTCGCCTGACCCACCGCGCCGATTTCCGCCGCGGTGAACATCCGGCACAGCTCGCCGTCCGCGTGGTAGGGATAGTCCGACGCGCCCTGCTGCACGGCCGTCACCGCCGCCGTCAGGTTGATCTGGTCGGTCTCCTGCAGGGAGAAGTGCTCGGTGCCCTGCGTGGTGGTGACGTCCATGCCCGCCGTGATCGCGGCATTGCACGCGGCCGACATCGCAGCGGTTTTCGCCGCGCGCCTGTCCTCCAGCGGCACCGGATCGGGGTGCTCGGCCTCCCATGCGGCGATCTGCTCGGCGGTCGCGCCCTCAATCCAAGCGCCCGCATCGTCGTCCCACTTGGGCGTGATGAAGCCTGACGTGCCTGCGTGCTGGCGCATACTGGGTGGGGCTGTGTCGATCAGCTGCTCACCCTCGGCCATTTTGTAGCCTTGCACATTCTCTGTGGTTTCGCCCTCCTCATTCTGCTCCAGCAGCACGAGCACGAAGGTCTGATATACGCCGTCCGCATTGACGACGCAACAATGCTTATAATCCATTTTATTTTCCTTTCTGCCGCCCGCAGGGGCGGCCTTTTTAGTTCGCCATAGTCAAATGCCGTCAGTGCTTATGCGCAGAATATCCCATCTGACGACTGCGATGAAATTACTCGTTTTGGGGTCTATCGTGTAAGCCCTAACACACAAAATGCATATCTGGGCAACATGGGAGGAATCGTGCTCGCCCTCCCGTGGGATGCAAATCGTCAGCAGCAGATTTCGGCCAGCCCCGATGGAACTACGATGGCCTACCGACGCAAAAGCAATGGTGTTTGGGGGGACTGGATGCCAATCTCTACCGCCACACCGCCGCAGGAATATGACCTGCCGCTGGCGGACGGCATCACCGCATTGCAGCCCTGCACCTACTGGAAGAATCAGTTTGGGGAGGTCACGATCGGCGGCTGTGCAAGCGGTGCTGTGAGCGATGGCGCGACCATAGCCACATTGCCCGAAGGGTATCGGCCGAGCCGCTATGTTGAGCGTCCCGCGACATTCACAGAAGGTGGAAGTCGATTTGCCGGGAGTGTTCTCATTGATACCGCCGGTATCGTCACGATCCATACGCCAGCGGAAGCTACAAATGTAGTATTTGCAGCATCGTTCCTTGCAAAAAATTAACTGTTTATCCTCCTGCTACAAAAACGGCAAGGAAATACAAGCTGCTGCATTCTGATAATTGTGATATTACACGGATTTCTCCCGCACTATTAACTTGAATACGACCAGCAGTAAAATCGCAAGTTGCAGGCATTTCAAGTGTGTAGATAGGACGAAACCCAGCTGGAAGCGTAGCAAGTACAGATCCATTTTGCATTTGACCAACCAAATCCCCGTGAACAACTACTTCCCCAAACTGATTTTTGCTATATACTGCCGATAAACCGTCTTTGACAGAAATACCATCCGCAAGCGGCAGGTCGAATCCCTGCGGCGGCGTAGCGTTTGCAATCAGCTTCCAATCACTCCAATGGTTCATTGAAGTATCTGATAACAGACGAATGTATGTAAACCCGGGATTGTGCTCTGTAAAAGTTTGTTTTACGCCATTACCATAAGCACCAGTCTTTTCAACAAAAAGTGAAAATGCGCTGGTAATGCTATCTGGCGGGATATTCGCTACGTTCTGCGCATTGGCTGAACAAAAATACATTCCCGGAGATACATAATCGTTCAAACTAGCGTTTGCTGGTATCGCAATGGGCAGCCTGAGGCGATTTGACAATTGCGAACTTATCGTAGTCGGGTCTGAAGCACTCGTGGGAATGTCGTCACCGGTCAGAGTAACGTCTGCGGACATGGCTTTTCCATTTACGGTGCGTGCGGTCGGTACTGCGCCAACTTCGCTTGCTGTATAATCCGGCTTCTGTGTTTCTTCCAGTTTACCCGTCGCATCAAGTGATGCAACGCCGGATGCCGCGCCTTTCTGGCTGGTTGGGATATAGTTCATTTCCGGGAGCTGTGTGGCCGGGACTTTGCCCGAGCTATCAAGCGTCGCTACGCCAGAGGCCACGCCTTTATCCGATTCCGGCACAAACGGCCCATCGCTCAGCCCTGCCAGCTGCTGATTAAATTCCAGTTCGCTGCCGGAGTACCCGCCCGCCTGCGCCTGCTCGTAGGCGCTCAAGCCGTCTGCGCCTGCGGGTCCCTGCGCGCCGTCGCTGCCCTTCGGGCCGACTACTTTGCCAAGATTCACTTCTGGCATAAAAAACACCTCCTAAAATTGATAGATCAGATATCCGGCTTCATTGATCGAAAAGTTCGGCGCGGTCTCGCCTTGATAGGACAAGATCAAATCCCCATCCGCATTGACGTTGAACGCAAATACCCCGTCTGCCGAAACCGCCGCGCCGTCAATGCCTCTTGCGCCCTGCGGTATGCCGAAATGCAGCTTGATGCTTCCGTCCGGCATCGTGATTTTTTGCACCGTGGCGTCCTCATCCGCCCCAATGGTTTGCGCATCGACGGTCATGTTTTGTATGGACTGTTGCGCCTTCCCCGCCTGGCTTGCCAGCGTTGCCGCGCTCTCTGCGGCAAGACTGGCCTGCCGCGCATCCAGTTCGGCCTTGTCCGCCTGCTCCATCGCATTATCCGCATAGGTGTGTGCACTTTGCGACGAGCCTGCGGCCTGCTGCGCGAAGTATTTGCTGTTGTTCGTGTCCTCGCCTGCACGGGTTCCGGTGCCGCCAACCGCCCAGCTTTGGGATTCGGTCGCGTGTGCGTCCGCTTCACTCGCGGCGGTCTGCGCCGTGGTCTTAGCGCTCTCCGCCTGACCGGCATAGGTGCCCGCGTTTGTCTCGCTGGTCGCCGCATTGCCCGCGGCAGTCTGCGCTGCCGTCATATAGCCTTGTAGCGTCGACATGACCGTGTTTTCCAGCATGGAAAGAGTAATGCTACCATTCTTGATCGTCGCAGTTACATTTGATCCTGTTACAGAAAAGTCAATCGTTGACGAATCTGTAAACTCTGTTCCCGTAATGAAATCGGATAAATCCGCTCGCTGCTCTGTGCCGTCATCCAGCACAAGGACGAACTCCTGCCCATCCAGATAGCAATTCACCGGGATTTTCTCGAGCAATGTGTCGATGGTTGTTTTCGTTCCGTCGTCTGTCTGGATCGTGAAAACGCCGGTATCCGCATTAAGCGTGATGGTTTTGACCAGCTTGTCCGTCGTGGTCTTGTCGGCTTTCAGATTGAGTTTATCATCTGATTCCGCACTGGTGTCACACAGGTCAATCAGCGCTTTCAGCGCTGCAAGCACAGCCTGTACCGTTGTTCCCGTTACGCCCGCGATTGTAGCAACACCAATATTACCCGCGCCGCCGGTTCCGGTCAGGTCGTCAATCACTCCATTCAGCGCTGGTTTCAGCTGGTTAGAGTTGGAATCGAACGCAGCTTTCAACGCGGCTGCTGCCATCTGCGGGCGGTCATCCAGACTTGAGACAGGCTGCGTCCAATCTGTAATTTTTCTGTCGTTTAACATGGTTCACCTCACAGATGTACCGATGGTGTATCGCTTGATAATTCCGAATACGCCGAACGCCTCGTTCAGCCCCTCGCTTCGGACGATCAATTGCAATGTCTTGTACTTCTTCACCTTGGAGTTAAAGGGAACGACCTGCGGAGAATCATTTGTCACAAACGAGAACCGGCTGAAATCAATATCCCAGAAGTTGAATATATCCAGCAGGCTTTCCCGAATCTTTCTGCCGAAGTCTCGGTCTGTCTTAGCGTAAACGATCACTTTCGTACGGGTGTATGGCTTCATCATCACGCCCGACCCGCGCTTGACCATTGTTTTGTAGGTCATGAAGTCGCCGTCATCGTCCGCCTTGGTGTACCATTCCGCGACGATTGCCGTGCCGCCCTGTATCGCGCCGTCCTCATCCTTGGTTCCGCCGTCTGAGTAAGCCTGCATCCCGTCTATATCTGTGTTCAGCTTGCAGATTTTCCCGTCCGCTGTGCCGAAATACAGTTCTCCGTGGAATTCCAAAAACGCTACCGCCGGAATATTGTCCCAGTAATAGCACTCATACACATAATCGCCGTAGGATTGCGGCTTGTATGCTTGATTCTGGTTGCCGTCAAGAATATAGCAATGCGAGTTGACGCACAGCACATAGTATCCACTCCACACAACCGCGATTGCGTCTTCAAGGTTTTCCTCCTTGGTCAGTGATGCATCTACATAAAATGAGCGGTTTCTCACTGCCTGCATCGCCGTCAGATTGTTGGTTGTCAGAGAAAATATACCGGAACGAGAAAGAAACAGCGGGTCGTCCAGAAGATACGCAAACGCCCGTTTGGAAATCGCGCCCGCGCCGGTTGCTGCGCGCCGCACAGGGAATTGCACATCCGTATCCGTTATGGTGTATCCCCTGAAATAAATCGTCGTATCTGCGCGATTGTCGGCCTTAAAAATGGCCTGTGTGTCTCCGACGCTGCAATACCCCATGATCGGTGCACCGTCTGCCCCGACCGTCGTATAACTGAGGTCTGAGAAATACGTCGGGTCGCTGCTTTCGCAGTGCCAGTCCGTATCCTGTTGGTCGGGATTTCCCGAAACAAATACGCGGTCTTGACTTCTTCCGCCGTAGATTGCCGCTATCGTGCAATTTGTGATCTTCTCCGCATAGCCTTCAACCTCTTTCGAAAATGTGATGGTTACATTATCCGCACCTGTGATATCCGGTTTTTTCGGCGCGGTGTTAAAGGTAACCTGCCCCTTTTCGCCGTTCAGGCTGTATGTGGATGATGCCTGCACAACGTCGTCAATCGTGATTTCTACGATGCTGTCAACGTCCGTTGTGTCCAGCTGATAGACCTTGGTCGTGCCGTCACCTGCAAATTCGTTTTTCCGTTTCGGGGTCAGCAGGTTCACTTCGTCGAATGCCTTCCCGCCGCCGCCCGGCTCGTTTGCAACCGATGTTGTAGGAACATAGGCCACTTCGGAAACATCCTTCACCGTTTCTCCATCATATACGAGATATTCTCCGCCGGTCAGGATATAGATTTTCCCATCCAGCGTGAACGCTGTTCCCTTGGCGTTGGTCAGACCGGTTTTCAACTGCTCAATGCTGTCGTCTGTCCACTTGTACAGCTTCGTGCCGCCATGAACAAGGAAATGTTCTTCCCCGTCTATCGTGCCGCGGTATAATCCGTTTACCGGCGCTTCGCACTCAAGCAGCTTTCTCCATCCCTTGCGCTTTTCCGGGAACCCGCCGGTATCCGAAATCAGGTTCACGGTTCCGATCGCGCCGCGCTTGTCGTCGATCTGCGTCGGGTTGGAAGAGAAATCCACGCCCTTAAAGTTGGAATACTCGGTTTTGTATTTTTTCGGGGATGATGGAATAGAATATGTTGCCAATCACACCCACCCCCAAACAGAGGTAAACCCGCCGCCGGACTGTGTGTTCTGCACGCGGGAGTTCAGCATCGCCTTGCAGTTCTCGTACTCGTTCAGATACTGCACTGCCATACTGATATCGTCCTCCTTGAAAATCTGGCTCGCGATGTACAGCGGGATCGCCCGCTGCGCTTCCTCGTTCAGGTCAAAGGTCGTATCCCCTGGCGTGCTCTCGTTCACCTGATACGGCAATGCCTCATACCAGATCACCAGCGTCCCGGTATAGCTTCCGGGCACATACAGTTGATCGTCTCCGTCGAACTGATAGTCGTTGATCCGGTAGAAGTTGTTGTATTCATCTGTGATCGTCAGCCTGTCCGGGCAAAGACGCATAAAATCCGGTGCAAGTTCGCGCACCTTAAACAGGCGGTTCCCCTGCACTGTTTCCGTCAGTTCCTGCTCAACCGATTTGTAAATCGGCATGATCTCAGCGAGATCGATAAAAGCGAAATTCGCCGCCGCGGGCATAGCCTTGACATAATCCGCCACATCCGCAGAATCAAGCGAT
The DNA here is from genome assembly GCA_019119435.1 of Candidatus Butyricicoccus avicola. Classification (GTDB taxonomy): domain Bacteria; phylum Bacillota; class Clostridia; order Oscillospirales; family Butyricicoccaceae; genus Butyricicoccus; species Butyricicoccus avicola. The sequence goes on along the minus strand of DWWZ01000109.1, from coordinate 10,270 downwards.
ACCTCAACGCCGTAATTTGTCCGGGAAAACACCTTATCCAGCGTTGCCTTTTGAATTTCTTCCCACGTCATAAGATGCCTCCTAAAGAATAAGCCGGGGTTTCCCCCGGCTCCTGTATTACAGCTGCGTACCGGTCGAGAGCGAATCGCCGACCAGCGCAATGCCGCGCCAGTTATTGAAGCCTGCGCCGAAACGCGCTCTTCCACTCCAACGGTTCGCGTCCGTGTTGCCGTCGATGTCGCTCTTTACCTTGAGAGGGGTTCTGTCCGCCCAGATCAGACCCATATAGTCCTGATTGAACTTTGAATCCATCAGCAGGAAATATTCCTTGCCGTCTACCGTCTTGGGCAGATAGTTCCAAACCAGAACGTTCCACAGGCCAACCTGGAAGTTAAACGCATTGTTGTTGGTATTCGGGTCAAGCTCAGAGGCGATCGCCTCGAATACCTTGCGCTTCATCGCGCCCGAGTTCGGGATGATGATGGTATCCGGCGCAACGGTCAGCAGATTGCCGTTGTCGTCCTTGTAGTCCTGCATGTGCTCCTGCGCCGCGTCCAGCACATCAGTGAAGTTGTCAGAGGCCGCGGTGTACTTGAACAGGTTGGACTGCGCCAGCTTGGAACCCTGCGTCTTGGAGGGATGGTCGGTCGCAAACAGCGCCTTGCCGTCCGCCGAAGTGGTGTCGTACTTCTTGCCGCCCACAGTCGCAGTGGTCGCCATGCCGCCGATCAGCATGTTTGCCGCAAACTGCTCACGGGTGCGGTTGTAGGACAGCGAGAACATATTCGCGCGGGACTTGATCTTGCCCATGTTCGCGTCCTCGATCATCTCCTGCGTGACCTCGAAACGGCTCTTCCAGGTGGTCGGCTCGATGGTCTTGGAGAAGCCCTCCTGAATAGAGGTCAGCGGGTAGGGGCCATTCTCGCCTACGTCCTCAAAGTTGCCCATAGAGGTCTCAGAGGTATACTTTGCCGCATAGGTGTTGATGTTGTCCATGAAGAAAATCTTGTCGATCATGGACTGCTTCTCGAACGCCTCGACGTTCTGCTCGATCAGCGCCTTGATCGGCGCCTGGGATTTACCGAATACCGAATCATTCAGACCGGTACCTTCTGCAAAAATAATGCCAGCCATTTTATCACACTCCTTTTAGCCTGCTGCCGGTGCGGGGTCTACGAACACACCGCGCACCGTGGAATTGGTCGTCGCGCCGTCGGTAGACAGGATTTTGAACACGCCGCTCGTGGTGGTCGCGGTAACAGTCGCCGCGTCAGTGGCGAGGGTCACAGCCGAGCCGACCACAGTATTTGCGATCGTCGCGGTCGAGGTAGTCTCAAACACAGTGTTCTCGGTCACCGGAATCGACGGGCAAGTGCCGTCTGCGCGCGGCGGACCCATGATGATGTGGGTCGGCTTGGTGGTCGCGGCGCATTTCGCGAGCGCGCCGCTGGTCAGGTTTGCCGCCGTGCCGATCGGCAGGGCGCTGTCACCCGTGGGGCATGCAAAGTACACGAACGGGTCGGTATCGTCCACTCTGCGGTATGCAGGTACAAACATTTTTGTAATCTCCTTTACTTGAATTTCTTGTACTTCTCCATGATCTGCTTCTTGCTCAGATCGGGGAAAAAGCTGCGGAAATAAGCCATTTCTTCATCGGGGATAGAGATGTCCTCCCCCTCGCCGCCGCTCTTGGTGGCGTTCAGGTGGCTCTTTCCATTGACTTGGTTCATGGCCTGCTGCTTTGCGGCAGCGGCCTTTTTGCCTGTCAGGCGGTCGAAATTTGCAGCCTTGTAGGCATCGACCAAGGAATATCCCCGCCGCACCATCGCATCAAACTGCGGGAACGTCGGGGTCTTTGTCAGGTCTGCAAAAGACTTGATAGAGGGGTCGATCTTACTGATCTCGTCCACCTGGGCGTGAATCCATCTGTCTCCCTCTTCCTGCTGCGTCTTTGCGATCATGGCCTTGGCCTGCTGCACTGCCGGGTTCTGCTCGATCATCTGGTTTAAAACGCCCGGATCAATCCCGGCCTGCCGCATCTGGTCGGCCTGATATTGCTGCTCATACTCGTTCAGGTCTTTTACCGACTGGATCGGCCTGCCCGTGTATGGGTTGGTCTGTCCGCGGTAGATGCGCGCCACAAGCGCGTCCTGTTCCGCCTGATTGCGCATCGCCGCTTGTGCTTCCGCCCGTCTGCGGGCTGCGGCGAACTGCGCGTTCTGGTCGGGTGACTGTACAGCCGGTGCAGGTTCGGCGGCTTCCTGCTCGTTTGCGCCTTCCTCGACTGTATCGGGTGCAGTTTCGGCGCTCTCCTGCTCGTTTTCGCCTGCCGGAGTGGTTTCTACTTCTCCGGTTCCCGTGATAATTTCATCCATAATTGGTTCCTTTCTGGATTTTTACGCTGTTCCGTGCGAAATTTGGGCATAATAAAACCACCCTTTCGGGTGGCTGATTATTTACTTGCCCTTCTTGGCTCTGAGGTCGCCGCCGGTCTTAATGGTCGGCTTCTTTCCGCCATTTCCCTGATCTACAGGGGCCTTGACGTACATGCTGCCGGTATTCTTGATCCTGCCGACATATGCGCTCTTACCTTTCATTTGCTCACCTCCTTTACGATTTTCTTATACTTCGGGCACTGTGGATTCCTACAGGTCAGGACTAATTTCCCGTCCACAGTCTCCGCTCTGGTGTCTACTTTACATACCGGGCATACCATTTTGCATCACCGCCCTTTGCGCGTCCTGCTGTGCCTGCTGCTGTATCTGTCCCAGCATCTGCTGCTGCATCTGTTGCTGCTGCATCATCTGCTGTTCTTCCAGCCGCTTCCGCATTTGCTGTTTGATCTCTGTTGCCAGCGGATAATGCAATCCCTCCATGATCGTCCAGAACATTACAAGCGTCTGATAGTCCGTCGGGTTGCCAAAGCATCCCTTTTCGAGATTTCCGCGCGCCTCCTGCCATAAAGCCTCTCGGTTTCCTGCGAGCGGCGCGGTCTGGTCAACAGAGAACAAAAACTCATCATCCCAATACGGCTCTCCTGCGTCGTCAAATTTGAGGAATTGCATCTTGTCAAACATTCCATACTGCGGCGTGCCGTCCGTATCCTTGAATGTCATCGGGCGCGGCTCGTCCGAGTACGCCAGCAGGAACTTGAACATGACCTCGAACAGGTCAGCATAAGCTGCGTTCTTCATCACGCGCTTGCTTTCCAGTCTGCCTGCCGCCTGTGCTGCGGAGAACTCCTTTGCTGTTCCGCTCGTAGCCGTGGTGTCCGCTCGACCCTGGAAAGAATCCGTGATGCCGATCTGCTCGCGCATCGCCTGATAGGTATACTGCATGTATGCCATATCTTTCGAGATGTCCGGTTGCAGCGTAATCACATCTACCATTTCCTTTTGCTGTGGGTCTGTGACCTCGAGAACCTTGAATTGCTCGTCCGTCCGCTTGACCTGCACGCCCTTGGGAAGAATCACATAGGAGCCGCCCGCCAGCAGCTTAATATCCACCTCAGAGGTCAGCTTGTTCAGCGCCATCTGCTGGTCTCTGATCATTTCAACGTCCGAAATGCCCATCAGCGAGCCGAAGGCCGACACATTGCGCCTGAGTACCACCGGGTACACATCCGGCTTGTAGTAGGGCAGCATCTCGGTTTCTTCGCGCTGCGTGATGTAGGGAACTCCCATCTCGTCCAGCTGTATATCCTCGACGATTTTGACCATCGGGATGCCGTTTTCGTCCGTCCGTGGGAATTTATCTTCTACCTGATCTTCTCCCTTGTCGCTCCCGCAATAGGGGCAGGTGTCGCCGTTCATTTCCGCGCCGCACTTGGTGCAGTGCTTGATTCGTCTGGCTTGGTAGTCGTCCATGTACTCCAAAAGGATGTCATTGCACCATGCAACCCTGCCGATACCGCCATCCTTGTTGCGGAAATAGCCGATGTTCTCGGTCACCATGTCGTCTACCGTTGAGGTATCAAACCCTCGTGCGTCCGGCTCTTCCTCGCTCTCGGTGGACACATCCACACCGTATTTCTTTTTGATATAGTCCTTGGTCTGGGCGAGTTGGATGAAGAAGTAATCCATATCCGGTATCTCATATACGCCCGGCTGCGGGATAAACTGCTTGGGATGCAGCAGCGATACGCTCAGCGCGCCCCGCGTGGTGTGCGTCATTGCAGTGTTGTCCCACTCAACGAGGAACAAATCCCCGCCGTGCACCGGCGTTGTGCGCTCGTCCTGATCGTTGATCCGCTCAAACGGCAGGCGGTCGATCTCGTCCCGTAAATAGTCCTCAATGGTCTTTGCAAGCTGCTCATCCTCCTGGTGCTGCGGCGTGACCTTTGGCGTGGGGATGTCGCTCGACACCTCCGCTTCCACGATCTCAGCCACCACATTGCGCACCGTGGTTGCATCCTTGGGGTTGACCTTGGCGGTCGTGCCTCTGGTCTTATCGATCTTGTGCGTGCCCAGATAGAGCGATTGACAGTCGTCCATCTTGTCCAGTGCGGACTGGTACTCCTGCCGTGCTTTCCTAAGCCGCTCCTGCCACTTCTGCAGCAGGTTCCGGTCTTTCTTCAAACTGCGTTCGCCTCCTCCCACGCTCGATAAATCTTGACACCCTGCCGGGCGAACCAGTCCACCATTGTTTCATTTGCCGCCCATGCGTCGCTTTCGCCCGAGCATTCATGCAATCCACTTTCAAGCAGAAAAGCATGTACAATTTCATGCCGCAGGACTTTCTTTTTGTATTCCTGCATATCCTCAAGCGTTCCGAAGTCTTCCTCTTCGACCACGATCCGCTTGGTCGTCCAATCACAATATCCGTCACAATCTTTCAACCGCTCATCATCTTTTTCACGGCATACATCAATACTGTATTCAGTGCCTAAAATGCACACTGTCAAAACGGATCACCCCATTTGCTGATTAAATATGCCTGCCCTTCCTTGTCGGCGTTGTAGTAGTCCTCGTACATGTCCTCTGTCCACTTGGCGCGCCCTCCCTTTGGCTTATCCGCCTCGTGCGTCCAGTACACACAAAAAGCTCGCAATGCGTCGGGCGGATGCGTGATATTATGCGGCTCTGTCGCTACATCATTTGGGTTTTTCTCGTCTGTCTGCAATGCAGGCAGACACCGAATCAGATTTCGGCAGGTATCAAACACGCGCAGTTTTGCCACTTCTCCGCCGAACTCGTTCGGCTCTACCTTTAGCCACTCTTTAACGGCCATCCAGCCATTAACGCGGTCATTGCTTGTTTTTGTGAGCGGGCATCCCTCTGCACGGAAATAGTCCGCTATGCTCTTTCCGGTCTCCTGCCGCCGGTTCCACAGATCAGGCGGGGCAAAGAAATTATGTATATACTCATCTCCTGACCGCTCGTGCACCTCTTTTGCTGCTGCGCTGGCGATCAATCCGTGGTGCCCATCACCCAAGTCTTTCCCCTCACAGTATTCACGGTATACATACCCGCGCCCCTGCTCATCTACTGCCACCCATAACGCCGCCAGCATATCCAGCCCGTAATCTATGCAGCAGTACCGCCGCCAATGGCTTGGTATCTCAAACGGCTTGATAACATGCGTTTCTGTGCTCCATTCATCAAAATATCGCCCTAAATCCAGATTCCAATCGCCATACAACAGCGCTTTTCGATCATTTTCCGACAGGTTGAGCAAGCGTTGCTTATATTTTGCATCTTTCTGCATCAGGAATTTATTATCATCCACGCGAGATGGGATAAATACCCGCGTGCTTCCCTCGCTGGATGTAAACGCTTCTCCCGCTGGTGCAGGGTCAATAAAGCGTTCTTTTACCCACACATGTCCCACGCCTCCGGGGTTAGTTGAGCTTTTCACCTGTTTGGGGTAGGAATTCGTACCACGCACGCGAGAAATCAAGTACACATACATATCCTTTGTAAAATGGGTCAGCTCGTCAAACCGGATCACATCATATTCGGCGGACTGGTACTTGTACACGTCTTTTTCTGCGTCGCAATTGCCGAAATCAATAATCGACCCATTTATAAATTTCCATGTATGGCTGGTGGCATTATAATCGGCCACATCTCCCGGGAAAATTGCTAAGCTGGTACGGATAATAGATTTTTCGAGCTCCGGGAAAGTGCGCCTGAGTATCAGCTGTGCACTCCCCGGATATTTAAGCGCAAAAAGAAGCGCGTCCACAAGCTGGCCATAGGATTTTCCGCCGCCTGCGGCACCGCCAAAAAGCACCTCGAAGGCATCTGCATTTATAAAAGCCTGCTGCTTTTTTGTGATTTGCATATCCATGCACGCCGAACCCTCACAATCAATGCATAATATATTTCTTCTGCATAAAAAAGCGCACTTTTATGCAAACAAAAAAGGGCAAAAACCAAAGTTTCAGCCCTTCAATTATACAAAATACATGTTTTATATAATTACTCAATAACCCTGATATTAACCTCAAACGGCTTGTCTGTGCTGTGCTCTACCTGCTGCTTATCGCGCCATACTGCCGGGCGTCGATTTTTGAGCCAGAAGATTTGCGCAGTCGTATCCGGCGGCATAGCTTTTTGCGTGACCACTGTCCTTGTCATGCCGTCCTCTGTCGTCTCCGTCCGCGTCTCGGTATAATCGTATCCCATCGCCCTTTTTAATAGGGCATTTTCGACTTCTAAATCGACAGCATCTTTTCCCTTTTTTAAGGCGTCGGCCATGTCGGGGAATCTTTTTTTCCATTCATAGAGGGTGTCGCGGCAAATCCCCATATTGTGTGCGATCTGCTCATCTGTCAGCCCGTCCCTCGCCCATGCTCGTAGCTGCTCTAGTCCGTCCGGCTCTATCCAGTCTGTATATTTTCCTTTTGCCATGATATCACCTCCTTAATGTCATGTTTATCGTACTCTCTAAAAATGCGCATAGAAAAACCGCCGTCCGTACTGGATAGCGGCTTTTGTATGCTCACTCTTTTTTAAATGTACCATCTGGATTTCGTATTAGCTTCCCTTTCTCATCTCTAGGCCATCTCTTTTTGCTCTTTTCATTTGCCCACCATGCGCGCCAGTAGTCCTCTGCCTCTTTGGCCTTTCTGGCCTCCTCGGCGGCGTGCGCCTGCTCTGCCTCTTTGGGCGTGGGGTATAGCTCGCGGCAATTTGCTGTCTCCATCCAGTCCGGCAGATCGTCAGCCAGATTGTATGTCGCTATTACGCTGCGTGGCTTGCCGTCCTCTACCCAATCGGCATACAGCACACCGACATAGAGATCTTCTGCGCGTCCGGTCTCGGAGTTGTAGTAGTACATCGTGCGCCCAATCCGCGGATCGTCTGTGTAATGCCGCAGCGCGTCCATTATATATTGGTCTACTCGCTTGCCCTCGCGTCTGGCCTCCCGGCGTACCCGCTGCATCAAATCGTGCGGTATTTTAATCATCCCTCGGCCTCCTTGATCGCGCCTGCAAGCATATATTCATCCAGCGCCCGCTTTAGGATTGCATTGACCGTCGTGCCGTCCTCTTTGCACTTGGCTCTCACCTTTTCTGCGTAGTCCTTGCGCACCTTGCAGCCAAGCACGGTCATGCTCTTTGATATATATTTGTTGTTCGCGCGCCTCTGTGCGTCTGTCAATGCCATTGTATCACCTCCATAGCATCATTATATATGATATGCTATGGTAAAACAATGTACAATTCCAACAAATTACAGGGTTCAACTTTGTGCTTTATGCCTATTGCATATATGGTTTAACCATGTTATCATATAGTCACAACAAAGGAACACGCCGAAAGGAGCAAATACAATGTTTGAGAATATCAAGACTTTAGACGAACTGAGAAAGGCCTACCGCGCAGCGGCGATGAAGTCCCACCCCGACCACGGCGGCAGCGTAGAAGAGATGCAAGCCGTGAACGCAGCTTATGAAATCCGCTTCCAGCAGCTCAAGGACGAGCACAACGCAGCCCACCCGGAACGCCCGGTCAATGAAACCCCCGAGCAGTTCCGCAGCGTGATCGAAAAGATCATCAATCTGCCGGGCATCGTCATTGAACTGTGCGGCTCGTGGATTTGGGTATCCGGCGATACCCGCACCAACCGCGAAGCCCTCAAGGCCGCCGGGATGTACTGGGCAGCCAAGAAGAAGATGTGGTATTGGAGAGCGCCGGAAGATGCTCACCACGGCAGAGGCTCTAAGAGCATGTCGCATATCCGCCAGAAGTACGGCAGCGAGCGCATTACCTCGGACGGCCGCAACCCCGACATGATCCCCGCTTAACGGTTCTCGCGGGTTCACCCATAAAGCCCGCACCCATAAATTTTATTTAGGAGGAATCACAATGAAAATGGAAGAAGTCAAGATGCAGTACCGCGACTATAAGCGGCACTATACCAACTGTGAGACCGTCCGCGGATCGTATGACGCCAGCAGCAAGACTATTGTTGTATTGGTCCCAGCCTCAATGATGCAGCCTAAGCGCAGCGCATCCCATTTTGACTCCAAGCGCTGGGAGAATCGGGGACAGCAGAAGAAGCTCCGGGGCTATCGCGTCGCCGTCCGGCAGTACAACAAGGGCAAAGACGCGAGCTACCTTTTGGAGGCGTGGGGAGATGCTTACGCCTGCCTTCGCGGAGAGCGACCCGCGCCCGCAGTCAGCAAGACAATCCCCGGCTACGGCCCATCCGCTAGGGATGCCGCCATCTCCGAGGCCCTCCAGCTTGCGGCCTCTGGGCTGTATACGGAGTAACCACCACCCCGCCCCGGAGGTTACGAGGGCAGAAAGGGAATCACCATGTATTACATCACCAAATCCGAATGGCAGAAGATCAAGGTCAATCACCCTGACTATTGTAGCAAGGCAATCACACGGCACGAGCACAACGGAAAGGTTTGCAACCCCGGCGATGCAACATGCTTTGAATACCTGATGCCGGGCGCGCCGAATACCGGCGCAACCCTCATTTTTGAGATCATTTAGCCCCGCCCGGCTCATGCACCCGCAGCAGGGCATATTGCATAATTTATTTCATTATATTTGTGCATCTTTTTCTTTGCCACACATTGACGTATACTGCATTGTGTGATATACTGTAATCACAGTAAAGGAAAGGACATCATCAAGGAGGCAATAAAAATGAAAAAGTTTGACATGAAAAAAATTTTTAATAGGGCTTGGAACTTTTACAAGAATTCTCGCAATTCTTACGCCGCCGATCATGTAATGTCTTGGTCTGAATGCCTCCGCGAATCTTGGAAGGTCGAAAAGATTTTTGCAAAGCGCCGCGAAATGGTGGCCAACGTTCTCTCTTCTGGCAAGTATGATTACCTGCTTTCGATTGACCACAGAGATTTCAACATTGCAGCTCATGACGCAAGGGATAAGATCCGTGCTGAAATCCGCAACGCTCGCGGCAATGATTCCCTTGTCGAATCTCTGAAAGCAGAAGACGCTGCCATCGTAGCTATTCAGAAATCGCGTTTCCCGCGTAAGATCACTATCAATGATAATTGGATGGATAAATTTGGCCCGCTTCCGCAGGATTGCTAATCATAAAGGAGGAATAAAAATGACTAAGCTCAACAAATCCATTCGACACTGCATGAAATGCTACGGCCCCGACCTCCGTAATGGTCACTACGGTGTAGTGGGCTATACTACCGGAGTAATACCATCCGACTACAAGACCTTATCACGAGTATGTTGCGATATTGAAGGCGGGGTTGTAACCGATATTCGGGTATACGGATATGGCGACGCCTATGAACGCCGCGACTATTACGGCGAAACGGCAGACATCACCTGTCCGGTAGAGGATTTCCTGAAAGGAAATCTTGATTGGAATGACATGATTGACGAAATTGAAAATATCATCAAGGAGGCATAAATCATGACATACAAAACCTATGCTGAACTCGCCCGCTCTGCGGACGAGCATCCCTTTGAACTTTTCCGCGCGCGCTGGCTGCTCCTGCCGGACTGCGAAAGCATTACCGGCTGGGATCCCGCAGATCTCGACCACGGCGCAATGCTGCTGCAGGATATACACGGAATTGTCAACCGGCCTATTTCGGATATTCGTGCCGCTGCCGGCCTGACCCAACAGGCTTTTGGGGATCGTTTTGCTATCCCCATCCGCACTGTCCAAAATTGGGAATCTCGCGGGTGCTGCCCGGTCTATGTCCGGGTGCTGATCCAGCAGGCCCTCGGCTTGGCCGATCTCCCCGCTATGCTGGGCGTGATATCATGAGCCGACGAGCTAAAGCCATCGCCGCCCGCGACAAAAAGCGCGCCGAG
>DWWZ01000108.1 GCA_019119435.1 Candidatus Butyricicoccus avicola | reverse complement strand
TGATTTTTCTCAACCCATTCCAAAGGAATGCTTTGAGAAAAATGGTGCCTCCGGGCGGAATCGAACCACCGACACGGGGATTTTCAGTCCCCTGCTCTACCGACTGAGCTACAGAGGCATCTTAAACTTTTTGTCCGCTCTCCCGAAAGGGAAAGTGGCGACCCGGATGGGGCTCGAACCCACGACCTCTAGCGTGACAGGCTAGCGCTCTAACCGACTGAGCTACCGGGCCAAGTGCTTATTTAGTATACTCAATATTTGCCCGGTTGTCAACTATTTTTTTAAATTTTCTCACGCGGCCTTATGCGCTATAAAATGCGTATGCTTCTCTCTTGCATTATAGGTGTAGGAAAGATGTGGGAAAACCAAAGTGCCCGGCGGAGGCAGGCAGCCTCCGCCGGGCACTTTCGATTGGGTTTTAAGAGGGGATCAAAAAAGAGATTGAAAGAAAAAATTGCAAAAATGGAGTTTGGCGAATCTCACAGCAGTTGTGCTTTTTATGCCTGCTCAGAGAAGGATTCCTTGCCTACGCCGCACAGCGGGCAGACAAAATCGGCCGGCAGGTCTTCCCACTTGGTGCCTGCTGCGATGCCGTTATCCGGATCGCCAGCGGCCTCGTCGTAGATATAGCCACAGATATCGCATACATACTTCTTCATGGGTGATTTCTCTCCTTGTCTGTAAATTCAATTCATTCTACACGGAATATCGGGAATAATAAAAGTTATATGCTATCTCGATCTGTTTTTTATCGTTCCCTTTCTGTATCTTTACTATACATGACTTTCTGTAAAATTGCAAGGATTTTCCCGCATAATGTCTACCGATTCCATCCAGTAATTGCCGGATTTTTTTAGTCACATTGCATAAATGAGAGTGATTCTCATAGAACGGGCGGCCACAGGGGCGAAAAAACAGGGCGGGGCCGCTGGCCCCGCCCACGTATATGGCTGCTCTATCGGTCTTGAATCAATCAAAAATCCCTGTGCTCAGATAGCGTTCACCCGTATCCGGCAGCATGACCACAATGGTCTTGCCCGCATAGGCGGGCTGCTTTGCCAGCGCCAAAGCGGCGCTGACCGCCGCGCCCGACGAGATGCCGACGAGGATGCCCTCGGTGCGTGCGATCTCGCGCGCCATGGCTGTGGCGTCTGCCGTCTCAACCGTGCGGACCTCGTCATAGACCGTGCGGTCAAGTGCCTCGGGGACGAAATTCGCGCCGATGCCCTGGATGCCATGCGGGCCTGCCTTGCCCTGCGACAGCAGCGGCGAGTCAGCCGGCTCCACCGCGACGATGTGCACGTCGGGCTTGTGCTCCTTGAGATACCGGCCGGCACCCGAGATCGTGCCGCCCGTGCCCACGCCCGCAACGAACACGTCCACGTCGCCGTCGGTGTCCTGCCAGATCTCCGGGCCGGTGGTCTTATAGTGTGCGGCCGGGTTGGCCGGATTGACGAATTGACCGGCGATGATGCTGCCCGGAATGTCGCGCTTGAGCTCCTCGGCCTTGTCGACCGCGCCCTGCATGCCCAGCTTGCCCGACGTCAGCACGATCTCGGCGCCATAGGCCGCGATCAGGCGGCGGCGCTCGAGCGACATGGTCTCAGGCATGGTCATGATGACGCGATAACCGCGCGGGACCGCGACCGAAGCCAGGCCAATGCCGGTGTTGCCCGAGGTCGGCTCAATGATGGTCGCACCGGGCGTCAGGCGGCCGGTGCGCTCGGCCTCCTCGATCATGGACAGCGCCGCGCGGTCCTTGGCCGAACCGGCCGGATTCATGCACTCCAGCTTGGCCAGGATACGTGCATGGGCACCGTGCGCCTGGACGATGCGGTCAAACGCAACGAGCGGCGTACCGCCAATCAACTGTGCGACATGGGTATAAATCTTTGCCATGGGAAAAACCTCCTTTTAAACATGAAGGGCTTGTTCTAGGTCATCCAGAAGATCCTGGATATGTTCCAGGCCGATGGATAGGCGGACGGTGCCCGGCCGGATACCGGCGGCGGCCAGCTCGTCCGCGTTGAGCTGTGCATGGGTCGTGGACGCTGGGTGGATGACCAACGACTTGGCGTCCGCGACGTTTGCCAACAGCGAAAAAACTTCCAAACGGTCGATGAACTGCCGCGCGGCCGGTGCGCCGCCTACCAGTTCAAAGGTAAAGATCGATCCGCCGCCGCGCGGGAAATACCGCGTGTACAGCGCATGGGTGGGGCTATCCGGCAAGGACGGATGGTTGACACGCGCAACAGCCGGGTGATCGTTCAGGAATTCGACCACGCGCAGCGCATTCTGCACGTGCCGCTCAACGCGCAGCGACAGGGTTTCCATCCCCTGCAGGAGCAGGAATGCGTCAAAGGGCGACAATACCGCGCCGGTATCGCGCAGCAACACCGCCCGGACACGCGTGCAAAATGCCGCCGGGCCGCATGCCTCGGCAAAAGACAGGCCGTGATAACTCGGGTCCGGTCCGGACAGCTGCGGGAACTTGCCCGACGCGCCCCAGTCAAAACGTCCGCCCTCGACGATGATACCGCCGAGCGCCGTGCCGTGGCCGCCCAAAAATTTGGTGGCCGAGTGCACTACAATATCTGCGCCGTACTCGATGGGCCGGATCAGGTAGGGCGTGCCAAAGGTATTGTCCACCACCAGCGGGATGCCGTGGCGATGGGCAGCCGCAGCCGCCGCCTGGATGTCGGCTACATCGCTGTTTGGATTGCCCAGGGTCTCGATGAAGATCGCCCGGGTATCGTCGCGGACCGCGTCCGCAAAGGACTCGGTCAACGGGTCCACGAAGGTCGTGGTGACGCCCTGCCGGGGCAGCGTATGCGCCAGCAGGTTGTATGTGCCGCCATAGATCGTGCGCTGGGCCACGATGTGGCCGCCGCTCTGCACAAGGTTTTGCAGGGCATAGGTGATCGCGGCCGCGCCCGAGGCGAGCGCCAAGGCGGCAGTGCCGCCCTCCAACGCCGCAGCCCGCGTCTCGAGCGCGGTCACCGTGGGGTTGGTCAGCCGGGAGTAAATATTGCCGGGGTCGCGCAGGGCAAACCGGTCCGCTGCCTGGTCGAACGAGTCGAACACATAGGCCGCGGTCTGATAAATCGGCACAGCACGGGCGCCGGTCGCCGGGTCAGGCTGCTCCTGTCCGGCGTGTAGCTGCAAAGTCTCAAAGCGGTAGGTCTTGTTGGGATTCATACGATTTCTTCTCCTTTGGTCGATGGGTAACAGGTGGGAACGAATCTTAGGGCTGGTCCTTCCAGCGCCCACATTCGTCCACATCGCCAGCCGGCACGCAGGAGAATGGGGAAAATCAATTTCACGGGCAGGCCTCCTCTTCACAGGGGGGTCGTGTTGCTTCTTTGATTTTGTATTGTAACATCTCAAAGCAACGCTGTCAATGACAGCTTCTGCAAAAAAGGCCCGGCCAATCCGCCTGTTTTTTCTGTCCCAGTCAAAATTTTAGGCTTTTAATCCGCATAGGCAAAGGTTACCGGACGGACGCTGTTGGTCAGGCGGTCGCAGGTGTAACCTGCGCGGTCCAGCTCACTGACCAGGTTTGCCAGGGCATGGGCGGTGTCCGCCTTGTCGGCGCTGTCGTGCAGCAGGACGATTGGGGTGGCCGTCGTGCGCTGAAGCCCGGCCAGGACCGCCTGGGTGATCTGGGTGATCGTGCGGGAGGCGCTGGTATCATCGCCAGCAGACACGCTCCAGTCATAGTAGACAAAGCCGCGGCGCAGCATTTCCGCAATCAACTGCTCATAGTTGGCCTGGTTGTAGGGGCTGACCGATCCGCCGGGAAAGCGGAAGATCGTCGGATAGACGCCGCAGGCGTCATAGACCGCCTGATAACTCTGATGGAAGTCCTCCAGGAAGGCCTCCGGCGAGGCGTAAATAGCGTTATAGTCGCCCGAATAGCTGCGGACCCCAATGGTATGGCCTTCGTCCACCATGCGTTTGAGGATGGCCTCATTGCCTGGGATATTCTTGCCGACAACAAAGAAGGTCGCCTTCTGGCCGTATCGCTTGAGCGTGTCCAGGATTGTGACCGTGTTCTGGGACGGCCCGCCGTCAAAGGTCAGATAGACCGTGCCCGCAGGCGCGGCGGCTGGCTGCGGGATGGGATCGACGCGCATTTCCGGATACAACGTCTGATAGGCCATGGGCTGGGCCTGGACCTGCTCGGTCAAGGCTGGGTCGGGCAGCACAGCGGTGTATCGGTCCACGGTCTGTTGCAGCGTTTGGTTCTGCGCCTCCAGCTGGGCGATGACTGCATCCGCATGGAACGCCTGATAAACCATCCGCGCACAAAATGCAATGATCCCCGCCAACAGCACGATCAGCACAGCGCGGAAAACCGCGCGGAAATGGATGCGCCTAGGGCGGCGATAGCGGTAGCGCGTGGGATAGCCGCGATATCTCTTGCGACGCAATAAAGTTTCCTCCTCTGAAATCAATTTGGGTTCGTTTTATTATACATCACACCGGGTCGGATGCCAAGGGCACACGCGGCCGGCCCGGCATTTTGGGCGAAAAAAAGGCCGCCCCCAAAACAGGGGGCGGCCCAAAAGGAACCTCTTACTTCAGGTTGAACCAAGCAGCGCGGCCCGGATAGGTCGCGATATCGCCCAGCTCCTCCTCGATGCGGAGCAGCTGATTGTACTTGGCAACACGGTCGGTACGGGACGGCGCACCGGTCTTGATCTGGCCAGCGTTCAGCGCAACCGCGATGTCGGCGATGGTGGTGTCGTCGGTCTCGCCCGAACGGTGGGAGACAACAGCGGTGTAGCCTGCGCGGTTTGCCATCTGGATGGCATCCAGGGTCTCGGTCAGCGAACCAATCTGGTTGACCTTGATCAGGATGGAGTTCGCAACGCCCAGGTCGATGCCCTTCTTCAGGCGGGTGGTGTTGGTGACGAACAGGTCGTCGCCGACCAGCTGGATCTTGTCGCCCAGGGTCTTGGTCAGCATTGCCCAGCCTTCCCA
>DWWZ01000107.1 GCA_019119435.1 Candidatus Butyricicoccus avicola | reverse complement strand
CGGACCCGGCGCGCGGCCTATTGGGGCGCGATGATTTTAAACTTTGCGACCGGCTTTGTGCTGGGCTTTCTGCCCTATGCCGGCTGGATTTACAGCATACTAAGCATCATCCCGGGCATCACGATGTCGGTCCGCCGCATGCATGACACCGGGCGCAGCGGCCTGTGGCTGCTCGCCGCCCTCATCCCGCTTGGCGGCATCCTGGTGTTTGTCCTGCTGCTTTTGGACAGCGATGGGGCCAACCGCTATGGCGACAGCCCGAAATACGGAAAAGTGCCGTTCTGAGGGCAGCTTTCGACCGTTTGTGCCCGGCTGCGGCCGAAAAATGCCGCAAAACGCATAAAAAATTTTCCAGATGGCTTGCATCGGCCAGGAAAAGATGGTATACTAACAAAAGTAGTATGTAAGTTTTTCGGAGAGTGGGGCAACCCACTCTTTCTTATTGCTTTTTGCAGAATTTTGAGGAGGTAGGTATGCAGACCAAGGAACTCATTCGCAGGGTAGAGGAAATGGCGCGGCCGCTGTGCGAGCAGGCCGGCGTCTCGCTCTGGGATGTGGAATTTGAAAAAGAGGGCGGCCAGTATATGCTGACCATCACCATCGACCGCGAAGGCGGCGTGGACATCGACCACTGCGAGACCATCTCGCGCGCCATCGACCCGATGCTCGACGCGAAGGAGTTCGACGCGCTGCCGCCTTATACGCTGTGCGTATCCTCGGCCGGCCTGACGCGCCGGCTCAAGCGGCCCGAGCACTTTGCCCAGTATCTTGGCCAGACCGTCGAAGTCAAGTTCTACCGGGCCATCAACGGCGCCAAGACCGTGGAGGGCCGGCTTGTGGACTATGACGCAGGCGCCGTCACCATCGAGTCCGGCGGCCAGACCGTCGTCTATGAGCCGGGCGACGTGGCCTCGGTGCGCTTGACCGTACAGCTTTGATCGCAATTTTTTCAGGTCCCCCTGCGGACATCAGCCAATCATAAGGAGTGAATTACAACCACAATGGTCAATAAAGAATTTTTTGCCGCGCTCGAGCAGCTGGAGAAGGAGAAGGGCATCCCGGTCGATTACATGCTCGACCGCGTGGGCCAGGCGCTCATCACCGCCTATAAGCGTGAAAACGACGGCATGACCGACAATGTCTACGTCATCCCGGACCGAGAGGGCCAGGACATCCGCATGTTCGTGCGCAAGACTGTCGTCGACGACGTCTATGAGCCGTACGAGGAGATGACCGTCGAGGAGGCGCGCGAATACAAGCCGAACGCCGTCCTGGGCGATGTCATCGATATCGACATCCCCACCAAGTCCTTCGGCCGCATCGCCGCCCAGACCGCAAAGCAGGTCATCATCCAGGGCATTCGCGAGGCCGAGCGCGGCATGGTGCTGTCCGAGTTTGAGTCCAAGGAGCACGAGATCCTGACCGCGACCGTGTCCCGGATCGACCCGCGCGGCGGCTACATCCTGGAGATGATCTCGCAGGGCGAGAAGACCGAGGCCATCCTGCCGGTCTCCGAGCAGGTGCGCACCGAGCAGTTCAAGGAAGGCGACCGCATCAAGGTCTATGTCATCGAGGTGCGCAAGGGCACCCGCGGCCCGCAGATCCTGATCTCCCGCACCCACCCGGGCCTGGTCAAGCGCCTTTTTGAGCTGGAAGTGCCCGAGATCCACGATGGCGTCGTCGAGGTCAAGTCTATCGCCCGCGAGGCGGGCAGCCGCACCAAGATCGCCGTCATGTCCAACGACCCGAACGTCGATCCCATCGGCGCCTGCGTCGGCACCCGCGGCGCGCGCGTCGGCAATATTGTCGACGAGCTGGGCGGCGAGAAGATCGATATCATCAAGTGGAGCGACGACACCGCAGCCTTTGTCTCGTCTGCGCTGGCACCGGCCGACGTCATCTCGGCCACCATGCAGCCCGACACCAAGGCCTGCCGTGTCATCGTGCCCGACGACCAGCTGTCGCTTGCCATCGGCAAGGAAGGCCAGAACGCCCGCCTGGCCGCCAAGCTGACCGGCTGCAAGATCGACATCGCCCCGGCATCGCAGCAGCAGGCCGAGGGCTGACGCCGGAAAGGAGGACACCGTGACGCAGCACAAGAAGATCCCGATGCGGCAGTGCCTGGGCTGCCGCACGATGCACCCCAAGCGCGAACTCATCCGCGCGGTCCGCTCGCCGGCCGGCGAGATCACTTTGGATTTTAAGGGCAAGGCCCCGGGCCGGGGCGCTTATCTGTGCCCCAACCCAGACTGTCTCAAAAAAGCGCGCAAGGCGCGCGCCCTGGAGCGCGCGTTCGGCTGCGATATCCCGGCTGAGGTCTACGACGCGCTCGAGCAGCGCATGGAGGAGGCAGGGAACGATGGAACTTGAGTCGCTGCTGGGCCTTATCGGCCTGGCCCGCCGTGCGGGCAAGCTGGCGGTTGGCGAGGCGCTGACGGCCGAGTTGGTCGCCGCGGGCCGCGCGCGGGCTATCTTCCTGGCCGGGGACGCGGGCGAGGCCACGTGCCGCAAAGTCCTGCGG
Organism: Candidatus Butyricicoccus avicola; assembly: GCA_019119435.1. Lineage (GTDB taxonomy): Bacteria > Bacillota > Clostridia > Oscillospirales > Butyricicoccaceae > Butyricicoccus > Butyricicoccus avicola. The sequence goes on along the minus strand of DWWZ01000107.1, from coordinate 2,429 downwards.
CATGACGCGCGCGTACCGGTCTTCCGCCTGCCCTGCGGCAAGGCCGAGCTCGGCCGCGCGGTCGGTTTCCCGGACTGCGCCGTGTGCGCCATGCAGGACATCGGCATGGCCCAGGCCGCAGCCAAGAAATTTGCGGGCAGCTCGGAAGAAAACCGGGCGGCCGCCGCGCGCGTCTTTGAAAAAAAGACCCGGATCGACCGGCGGAAAGGCGTCAAGAAAGACAAAAGATCCCGCGGATCATCCAACGCGTTTTGATAGATTGGCCGCACTGCGGCCGCGTTTTCATCCGCCAGAGGCCCCTGGTGGAAATTCCTATGGAGGTGAACGCCAATGGCATTAGAGAATAAATACCGTGTCCACGAAGTCGCGAAGGACTTTGGCGTGGGCAATAAGGAGATTACCGATATTCTGGCAAAGCATGGGAAGGCGCCCAAGAACCACATGCAGGTCCTGGACGACCATGACTTGAGCCTGATTTTTGAAGTTTTGACCCAGAGCCATCCGGTCCCGGACCTGGAGGCTGTACTGGAGCGCCAGCAGCAGGCGCGCAGCAAGAAGCTGGCTGCCTCGCGCCAGCAGGCCGCGGCCCAAAAGCAGGAGGCCGCCCACAAGCAGAAGCAGGAGGGCGCGGCGGGGCAGCAGCCCCAGCAGCCGCAGCAGCACAGCCGCGTCAAGCAGGTGCACCGCATCGACACCCGCACGGGCGGCGATGTCAACCTGGATAAATACGACGAGCGCATCGACTCGCTGGTCTCGGAGAAGGCCGAGCGCATGTCCTCGTCCAGCCAGAAGAAGCAGAAGCTGACCAAAAAGTCCGACCAGCGTGCCAAGCAGCAGGCTTCGGGCAAGCGCCGCCAGGAGGAGCAGGAGAAAATGCGCCGCCTGCAGCGCCAGCACCAGCAGGCCGCGGCCAAGAAGGTCCAGCTCAAGGTCTCCATCCCGGACGAGATCAACGTCGGCGAGTTCGCCCAGCGCATGAAGCGCACGGCGGCTGACGTCATCAAGGAACTCATGAAGCTTGGCGTCATGGCCTCGATCTCCGAGACCATTGACTTCGACACCGCGGCCATTGTGGCCGAGGAGATGGGCGCCAAGGTCGAGAAGGAAGTCCATGTAACCATCGAGGAGCGCCTGTTCGACGAGCACGAAGACAAGGAAGAGGAGCTCCAGCCGCGTGACCCGGTCGTGGTCGTCATGGGCCACGTTGACCACGGCAAGACCTCCCTGCTCGACGCCATCCGCAAGACCAAGGTCACCGAGGGCGAGGCCGGCGGCATCACCCAGCACATCGGCGCATACCGCGTGCAGGTCGGCGACAAGAAGATCACCTTCCTGGACACCCCCGGCCATGCGGCCTTCACATCCATGCGTGCCCGCGGCGCGCAGGTCACCGATATCGCCATCCTGGTTGTGGCAGCCGACGACGGCATCATGCCCCAGACCATCGAGGCCATCAACCACGCCAAGGCGGCCAAGGTGCCGATCATTGTCGCGGTCAATAAGATCGATAAGCCGGGCGCAAACCCCGAGCGCGTGCTCCAGCAGTTGACCGAGTATGAGCTCGTGCCCGAGGAGTGGGGCGGCGACACCATCGTCTGCAACATCTCGGCAAAGTATGGCCAGGGCATTGAAAACCTGCTCGAAATGGTCCTGCTGACCGCCGAAGTCTCTGACCTCAAGGCAAACCCCAACCGTCAGGCCAAGGGTACGGTCATCGAGGCCAAGCTCGACAAGGGCCGCGGCCCGGTCGCAACCGTTCTGGTACAGAACGGCACGCTGCATACCGGCGACATCGTGGTTGCCGGCACGGCGGTCGGCCGTGTGCGCGCCATGACCGACGACGACGGCAAGAAGATCCAGAAGGCCGGCCCGTCGGTCCCGGTCGAGATCATCGGCCTAGCCGAGGTCCCGGGCGCGGGCGACCTGCTCTACGCGGTCGATGATGAGCGCATGGCCCGTGAGCTGGTCGAGCAGCGCAAGCAGAAGGAGAAGGACGAGCGCAACAAGAACTTCCATAAGGTCACGCTCGACAACCTGTTCGCCTCCATCCAGGAGGGCGAGATGAAGGAGCTGTCCATCATCGTCAAGGCCGACGTACAGGGTTCGGTCGAGGCGCTGCGCTCGTCGCTTGAAAAGCTGTCCAACGATGAGGTGCGCGTGCGCGTCATCCATGGTGCAGTCGGCGCCATCAACGAGTCCGACGTCATGCTGGCCGCGGCTTCGGGTGCGATCATCGTCGGCTTTAACGTCCGTCCGGACCGTGTCGCAACCGAGTCTGCGGCGGCGCAGGGCGTTGACATGCGCATGTACCGCATCATCTATGACTGCATCGAGGAGATGGAGCAGGCCATGAAGGGCATGCTGGCGCCCAAGTACCGCGAGGTCATCCTGGGCCATGCCGAGGTGCGCACCACTTTCCGCATTTCCGG
>DWWZ01000106.1 GCA_019119435.1 Candidatus Butyricicoccus avicola | reverse complement strand
TGGTACGCCAGAAGGGATTCGAACCCCCGACCTTTTGGTTCGTAGCCAAACACTCTATCCAGCTGAGCTACTGGCGCATTTCGCAGTCCTGTTCGCTGACTGCCTATATATAATAGCACAGGATAGAGCCGATTGTCAACTATTTTTTATCTGGAAATCCAAGTTTTTCTGTTCACGCGAGCAAGCTGCGGTAGTGGGCCTCTGTCCCGGTTTCCCCCACCGCGCAGATGGAAGCCTGATCGAAGCGGAACACTTCATTTGCCAGCGTACAGATCTGATCGGCGGTCACCGCATCATACGCCGCCACCAGTTCGTCGGCGTCGATGACCGAACCGTTAAACAGCTCATACCGTCCAAGATGGTTCATGCGGGCATTGGTGCTCTCAAGCCCCATGAGCAGGCTGCTCTTGAGCTGTTCCCGGCAGCGGCTGAGTTCCTCCCGCGTTGGGCCTTCGGCGCAGAAGCGGCGCAAGACCTCGCAGATAAGCTGGGCCGCCTTATCTTCCTGCTCCGGGCTGAGGCCGGCATAGATCGAGAACATGCCCGTATCCATATGGCTCGATGGGAAGGAATAGACCGAATAGCACAGGCCGTTCTGCTCGCGTACGGTCTGGAACAGACGCGAGGACATACCGCCACCAACGATTGCGTTCATCAGCTGATAGGCATAGCGGCGCTCGTCCAGCAGCGGCAGGCCGGGGAAGCCGATACACAGATGATTCTGCTCGATCTCCTTGGGGCGGACGACCACGCTCGGCTGATAGCTGGCCGGCTCGATCTGGTTGCGCCCGCTGCCCTGCATCTGCTGGAACAGCTCACAGATATAGTCCAGGTCGTCCTCGGAGAACCGTCCGGAAATGGCAACGACCGTATCTTCCGGCCGATAGTTCTGCCGCATATAGGCGTGCAGTGTGTCAGAGTCCATACGCTGCAGCGTGTCCTCCGTCCCCAGGATCGGGCGTCCCAGCGCGGTTCCTGCATAACAGGCCTCAAACAGCTTTTCGGTCGCGACATCCTCGGGCGTGTCCTCATACATGTCGATCTCTTCGAGCACCACGCCGCGCTCAAGCGCAATGTCCTCGTCGGCGAACTTGGAGCACAGGAACATGTCCGCCAACAGCTCTGCCGCCGTGCGCACATGGGTGTCCAGCACCTTCATGTAATAGCACGTACAGTCTTTTGTGGTGAATGCGTTCGACTGCCCGCCCATCGCGTCCATAACTGCTGCAATGTGCCGCGCCGTGCGCTTTTCTGTGCCCTTAAAAATCATGTGCTCAATAAAGTGCGAGATGCCGCCCAGCTCGGCCGGCTCGAACCGGCTTCCGTTGCCCACCCAGATGCCGATCGCCGCCGAACGCACATGGTCGATCCGCTCCGCGACAACGCGCACGCCGTTCGGCAATACAATTTTTCGATACATAAGTACTAACTCCACCGTTCCAAACGCCCGTTGTATCCAAGCGTTTTATAATTCTTTTTGTCTTTATTATAGCATAGGTTAGGCGGAGGGGAAACAGGAATTTCTATCAAATACTGCAAGGCGGCTGCCGCATCGGGCAGCCGCCTTGTAAGATTCAGTCCGCTGAGACCGGCAAGGTCACGTTCTCAATCGTAATCGATTCCATCTGGTCGAGTGGAATGACCTGATCACGGAAAGTATCACGCAGGACGATCTCCCTTGTTTTCAGGTCGCACGAAGATCCCATGCACGTTCCCAAATCAAGTTTCGTGCCGTCCTTCAGCGTTAGGAAGATATCCAGGCCGGTAAGTTTCTCGTATGGCGTATTTTGCGGCTCTCTGCCACTTTCAGGCATCTCAAAGCTGTCAATCTCCTGCTGTGTCTGTGCATTGACTTCCGGGTAATCGGCAGTAATGCGGAAGCCCAGCGGCGAAAGATAGACCGCGCGCAGCATGGCGGTCCCAGCCTCTGCCTGGACTGCCACCGGCTGATCGATTACGGATGTGCCGATGTCTTCATAGCGCATATCAAACCGCAGTTTCCACTTTCCCTCCGCGATGACTTCCGCCTGCTCGGTCTCAGGATTCCATTCCTGCAGTTTGGTAAATTCCGCAGTCGCCCTGCCCTGGCGGAGCCCATTCTCGTCATCGACCGTGTACTGCATGATATACTGTACTTGGTTATCCCCAGGGGTATCGTCGGCAAACCAGGTGCTGCCGCCCATGCCGCTGCGCTGGAACTCCAGTGTATCTTCGGCCAACATGCGGTCAGCGTGGAGCTCACGCCCATCATCGGCCGTGATGGTATAGATGATGTTAACACTGTACTTGTCTCCCATGATCGCATCGGCTGTGATCGTAAACCCGGCATCCGTGTCCGATACCCCGACTGGATAGCCGATCTTATCGATGATCTCGGTCTCCTCGGTACCAAACACTGCCGCAAATGCGTCGCTTGCAAGGCCCGTGTAGGCCGCGCCCGCGCCTACGGTCAGCACAGCGGCCGCCGCGAGCGCGGCCACAACCCGGCGTCTGAGCGGCCGGCGATGCTTGCGGGCCGGCTGGCCGGCCTGCTGCGCCTGCATCAGATGATCGACCATACGCGCTTTCTGTTCGTCGGAAAAATGCAGATAATCCAGCATATCTCTATACTCCTTGTTCACAGGTCTTCCCTCCCAATATCCGTTTGAGGCGGTCGCGCCCCCGGTCCAGCCGGGTGTTGATGGTTGCCGGGCGTTCTCCCAGCATCTCCGCGATCTCGCGCGTCTTATAGCCCTCGTAATAGTGCAAGTAAATGGGGACCCGGTACTTATCCGGCAGGCTCTGCACTGCGGCCATCACAGCCCCATCTGCGCCCTCCGGCGCGGCCATCTCGGCGCAGGCAGTGATATCACAGGTCCGCGTGCGCCAGGCGCTCTTGAGGACGTCCTTGCAGGCATTGACAGCCGTGCGGATGATCCATGCCTTCTCATGCGCCGGGCTGTCAAAAGTCTGCCCTGCGGTCAGGTATTTGAGGAAGACAGTCTGGCAGATGTCTTCCGCGTCGTGTGTCGATTTCAAGTAGGTGTAGCTCAGCCGCAGAATCAGGTCGGAATAGGTATAGACGAGGTATTCCGCCTGTGCGCGGTCAAATGGCTCCATAAGGTTCTCTCCTTCCATGCGCGCCCGCTTTCCTAGGACCGGGCTTCTTACCGCTTTCAACTACAATACGATTGAGGTCGGCGTTTGCTCTCACCCAGGCAGGAAAAATTTTTGCAGACGTCAAAAAAGAAGGCTGTGCCCATGGCACAGCCTTCCAAATTTGCCGGTATAATTAGAGCTTTTCCTCTTCCTTGACATCCTTCATGGACAGGTTGATACGGCCCTTGTCATCGATCTCCATGACCTTGACGTAAACCATATCACCGACCTGGACTGCATCCTCAACCTTGTCGATACGGTGGTTTGCCATCTTGGAGATGTGGACCATGCCGTCCTTGTTCGGGGTCAGGTTGACAAACGCACCGAAGTTCATCAGGCGGACAACCTTGCCGTAGTAGATCTCGCCGACCTCAGGCTCCTTGACGATAGCCTCGATCATGGACTTAGCCGCCTCGCCGTCGGACGCCTTGACCGCCGCGATGGTGATGACGCCGTCATCATTGATATCGACCTGTGCGCCGGACTCGGCAACGATCTTCTGGATGACGCTGCCGCCCTTACCGATGACCTCGCGGATCTTGTCGGGGTTAATCTGCATGGTGATCATCTTGGGCGCCCACGGGGATACGTCGGCACGCGGCTTGTCAATGGCCTTGAGCATGATCTCGTCCAGGATGCCCAGACGTGCCACGCGGCACTTGCGGAAGGCTTCCTTGATGACTGCCGGGGACAGGCCGTCTACCTTGATATCGACCTGGATGGCCGTGATGCCCTTCTTGGTACCCGCAACCTTGAAGTCCATATCGCCGTAGAAGTCCTCAACACCCTGGATATCGGTGAAGGTGGTCTCCTGGCCGCCGTCAGTGATCAGGCCGCAGGAAATACCGGCGACCGGCGCCTTGATCGGGACGCCCGCATCCATCAGGGCCAGGGTCGAGCCACAGACCGAGCCCTGGGACGTCGAACCATTGGAGGAGACGACCTCAGAAACCAGGCGCAGCGTGTAGGGGAACTCTTCCTCGGACGGGATGACCGGCAGCAGCGCACGCTCTGCCAGAGCACCGTGGCCGATCTCGCGGCGGCCGGGGCTGCGGGACGGGCGGGTCTCGCCGACCGAGAAGGACGGGAAGTTATAGTGGTGGATATAGCGCTTGCTCTTCTCGTCGAAGATGGTGTCAAGCTCCTGCGCATCGCCCAGCGTGCCCAGGGTGCAGACGGTCAGCACCTGGGTCTGGCCGCGGGTGAACAGGCCGGAACCGTGTGCACGCGGCAGGACGTGGACCTCGGCCGCCAGCGGGCGGACCTCCTCCATACCGCGGCCGTCCACGCGCTTGCCATGGGACAGCCAGTTGCGCACGATCTTCTTCTGCAGCTTGTCTACGCACTCGCTCAGCGCCGCGCCATGTTCTTCCTTGTATGCCTCATCCAGCGAAGCCTCAAAGGCATCCACAATCGCACGGACGCCCGCGTCGCGCACGGTCTTGTCGTCGGTATCCATGGCCTGCTCAAACTGCGTGCGGCATGCAGCCTCCAGCTTGTCGAACAGGTCATGGTCGATGTCATGATGCTCATACTCGAACTTGGGCTTGCCGATCTGTGCCTTGATGTCGGCAATAAAGGCAACGATCTTCTTGATCTCCTCGTGGGCGACCATGAGCGCGTTGAACATGTCGTCCTCCGGCACTTCCTTGGCGCCGGCCTCGATCATAACGATCTTGTCTGCCGTCGCGCATACCGTGACGTCCATCTCCGAGCGCTTGCGCTGCTCTGCGGTCGGGTTGATGACGACCTCGCCGTCTACGATGCCGACGTTCGCGCCGCCGATGACGTAATCAAACGGGATATCCGAAATCGAAACCGCGATGGACGCGCCGAGCAGCGCAGCGATCTCCGGGGAATTGTCCGAATCGTTCTCGAGGACGGTGCAGACAATCGAGACGTCATTGCGCAGATCCTTGGGGAACAGCGGGCGCATCGGGCGGTCGATCTGGCGGGAAGCCAGGATGGCGCGCTCGGACGGGCGGCCCTCACGGCGCAGGAACGAGCCCGGGATGCGGCCGACCGCATACAGGCGCTCCTCAAAGTCGACCGAGAGCGGGAAGAAATCGATGCCGTCGCGGGGCTTGGCCGAAGCGGTCGCCGTGACGAGCACCACGGTCTCGCCGTAGCGCACCAAGCAGGAGCCGTTGGCCAGCTGTGCCATCTTGCCGGTCTCAACGACCAGCGGACGGCCCGCGTAGGTGGTCTCAAACACGCGATAATCCTTAAAGTCAAAGTGGTTGATGTTGCTCATGTTGAGAATAGCCTCCTTATACGTTGGGGTTGCAGGCGGCTTTGCAGCATTAGCACTTGAAGCGCATGCCAAAGGGGATTTGGCCTGTCCTCCAATTGCTAAGGCCGCGGCATGGCCGCCCGAGGGGTTTCACAGGGAACAAGTAGCAAGCAAGGGGGGCACGGATGCCCCCCTCGTTACAGTACTTACTTACGGATGCCCAGCTTGGCGATGAGGGCGCGGTAACGGTTGACGTCCTTCTTCATCAGATAGTTGAGCATGCTGCGGCGCTGGCCGACCATCTTGAGCAGGCCACGGCGGGAGTGGTTGTCCTTCGGATGCTGCTTCAGGTGCTCGGTGAGCTCGCCGATGCGGGCGGTCAGGATCGCAACCTGGACCTCCGGAGAACCGGTGTCGGTCGGATGGGTGCGATTGGCCTCGATAACTGCGGTCTTGTCTTCCTTGCGGATCATGGTAGTTTCACCTCATAAAAAAATTTTTATAGTCCCCGCACGCTGGGTAATGGACGGTGAAATGGCGCGCTCGGACGCGTCCTGTGCCCGAATACTAAGCGTGGGGCAAACAAATTACAATTTATATTACCACGAAGCCACCGGTTTGTAAAGAGGTTTTCTCCAAAGAGTGTTCGGCAGGAAATTACAGAAGCTGACGAAAAATTCACAAAAAATTTATGAATTTTTCACATTGCATACACAGGTCATTTTTTTTATAATAGACTACGTCAGTTGAGCAAGGGCGCTCGGTGATGCGCAGCTTTTCGACTGATTTATCGCTAAGATACGCGGTGGGGGTTGTGCAAAAGCGTGGCCTGAAGCCGCGTTTTCTTTTTGCCTTTTTCAGGTTTTCCTGTGCTTTCTCTGTGCATTTTAAAGGGTCCGTGCCATAAGCTCGGACCCTTTTTCCGTCTATATCCCGCTTTGCGTCCTACTCCCTCGGCTGTACCATACAGGCGCCGACGCCGGCAGCCAGCGTCAGGAACGCGGCAAAGCAGCCGATCGCCGCATAGATGGCAAAACTTCCCATGCCCAGGAAATCCTCAAAATAGAACAAGCCCTGGAACGGCGCCAGCAGCACCGGTCCCAATACATTGACGGCCGGGTGATCCATATTCAGGAAGGTCGCCACGTCCAAGACGCCCAGCCCCAGGGCATACAGCATCAAAAGCACCTCCACCAAGCGGCTGTGCATTGGCAGACCGATCGGGATCACCAACAATAAAAACAGCATATATACGCCGGAAACAATGGCATTGACCAGGCTCTCCTCAGGGTTCGCAGCAAACCAGACATTCAGCCCGGCCGTCGCCGCGCCCCACAATAGCAGCATGATCACCGGCCCCAAAAATCTCCGCATATTCGCCTCCTTATTCTCTCTGTACAGGGCAAAAGGGGCGCGGCAACAGCGCTGCACCCCTTTTGTCTGAACATACGGATTGGATTTATAAATTTACTTGACGATATCCTTGGCCGCCGCGGCAAGCTCTGCAACCTTGGCATCGGACGCGGCCTTGCTGTCGGCCTTGGCCATGATATAGACCTTGACCTTGGGCTCGGTGCCGGACGGACGGATGATAAACGACGTACCACCCTCCAGCTCATAGTACAGCACGTTCTGGCCGGACAGCTCCATCTGCTCGGTCTTGCCGCACGAGACACAGATGCGCACGCCTGGCTGGTAATCGCGGATGTATTCCACCTGATAGCCCGCGACCTCGGTCAGCGGCTTTTCACGCAGTTCGGCCATCAGTTCCTTCATGCGCTCCAGGCCTGCCACGCCGGGCATGGTGATGGAGATGGTCTGCTCGGTATAATAGCCATATTTTTCATACATGGTCTGCATGGCGTCATACAGCGTCATGCCCTTGGTGCGGTAGTAAGCCGCCATCTCAGCGATCAGCATCGACGCCGTGACCGCATCCTTGTCGCGCGCATAGTCGCCCGCCAGGTAGCCGTAGGACTCCTCAAAGGCAAACAGATACTGATGCGAACCGGTCTGCTCAAACTGCTTGATCTTCTCCGCGAGGAACTTAAAGCCTGTGAAGGTATCAAAGCATGCCACGCCGTTGGCTTCAGCCGCTGCACGTGCCATCTCGGTGGTGACAAGGGACTTGAGCACAGCCGGATGCTCAGGCATGGTGCCGGTCAGCTTGCGGGCTGTGATAATATAGTCGATGAGCAGGACACCGACCTGGTTGCCCGACAGGGTGACATAGTCGCCGTTCTTGTCCTTGAGCACGATGCCGGTGCGGTCCGCATCCGGGTCGGTGCCGATGATCAGGTCAACATCGTTCTGCTTGGCCAGCTCAATGGCAAGCGTAAAGCCTTCCTTGTACTCCGGATTGGGGTTCTTGACGGTCGGGAAATCGCCGTCGATCTTCATCTGCTGGGGTTCACAGATGATATGCTTGTATCCCAGGCGGCGCAGGATCTCGGGGACCAGCCGGTAGCCTGCACCGTGGAAGGGCGTATAGACCAGCTTGAAGTCGTCTGCAACCTGCTTGACGCAGTCCGGATTGATGGCAACCTTGATGACTTCCTTGAGGTATGCCTCGTCGGTCTGCCAGTCCATCATCTTGACAAGGCCAGCCTTCTTGGCGTTCTCAAAGTCCATCATCTTGATGTCGGTGAAGAAGTCCAGCGCATCCATCTCGGCCGCGACCACATCGGCCTCCTTGGGCGGCAGCTGTGCGCCGTCCTCCCAGTATACCTTATAGCCGTTGTATTCCTTGGGATTGTGGGACGCTGTGATATTGATGCCCGCGATGGCGCCGTAGTAACGGATTGCAAAGGACAGCTCGGGCGTGGGGCGCAGTTCGTCGTAGAGCTTCACCTTGATGCCGTTTGCCGCCAGGATGCAGGCCGCCAGTTGGGCAAACTCAGGCGAGAAGTGACGGGAATCATAGGCGATTGCAACACCGCGCTCACAGGCCTGCGGCCCATTCTGCACGATGAGGTTTGCCAGGCCCTGCGTTGCCGCGCCGACAGTAAAGCGGTTCATGCGATACAGGCCGACGCCCAGCACCCCGCGCAGGCCGGCGGTGCCAAAAGACAGGGGGGCAAAGAAACGATCCTTGATCGCGTCCTCATCCCCGCGGATCGCTTCCAGCTCTGCGCGTTCCTTATCGGTCAGCGCGGGCGATGCCAGCCAGCGCTCATACTCAGCCATATAATTCATATTGAAATCACCTCATATATTTCTTTCGAAATCCTGTGGGCACAAAAACCCTTATCTAAATTATACAATAAACTCGGCCATTTGCAAGGTAGTTTTTTGTAAATTTTGACACACCTCTTGATTTTGATACCCAAAAATTTCTATGAATTTTCTTCTAAAATGCACAAAAGCGCGCCCAGAATCTTACTTCTGGGACGCGCTTTTGCATCTTTTTTCGGTGATTGTGCTGGCACAGATCCTGTTACATCTCGATCGCGCGCACGCGAATCATGCCTTCAACCGCGCGCAGAGCGTTCAAAACGGCGTCGGTCGGTACTTTGTCGACATCCACAATCGTGTACGCATAGTCGCCGCGCGAGCGGTTGCCCATGTTCTCGATATTCATGTCCTGGGACGAGAGCGTCGAGGTGATCTGTGCGATCATATTCGGCACGTTCTTGTGGATCAGGCACATGCGGTGGCCGCCCTCATAGGGAACCTTGAGGTTCGGGAAATTCACCGAATTGCGGATGGTGCCCTTCTCCAGGAATTCACGCACCTCAAACGCCGCCATCTTTGCGCAGTTATCCTCGCTTTCCGGGGTGGATGCACCCAGGTGCGGCATGATGATCGCATTCTTCTGGGCCAGCATCTCCTCGGAGGCAAAATCCGAGACATAGCGGGCCACCTTGCCGCTCTCGAGCGCCTGCACCATGGCCGCCTCGTCGACCAGCTCACCGCGCGCGATGTTGAGGATGCGCACGCCGTCCTTCATCATGCCGATGGCCTTGGCATCAATGATATGCTTGGTGTCCGGGGTCAGCGGGACATGCACGGTGATATAGTCGCAGTTTGCAAAAATCTCATTCACATCGGTGATGTGCTTGACCGAGCGGGACAGCTGCAGCGCGCCGTCAACCGACAGATAGGGGTCATAGCCCCACACCTCCATGTCCAGCGCCACGGCCGCGTTGGCAACGCGCACGCCGATCGCACCCAGGCCAATGACACCCAGGCGCTTGCCCATGATCTCCGGGCCGGCAAACTTGGACTTGCCCTTCTCCGCCGCCGGTCCGATGTCCGGAGTGCCGGAGAGCGACTTGGTCCACTCGATGCCGCCCACGATATCGCGGGATGCCATCAGCAGGCCGCAGATGACCAGCTCTTTGACCGCATTTGCGTTGGCTCCCGGGGTATTGAAGACCACGATGCCCTCCTCCGAGCAGCGGTCAAGCGGGATATTGTTCACGCCGGCGCCTGCGCGCGCGATGCACTTGAGGTCTGCGGGGAACTTGGTGTCATGCAGCTTGGCCGAGCGCACGAGCACGGCGTCATAGTCCTCGTAGTCCTCGCTGCAAGTATACTTTGCCGGATCCAGATCGTCCAGTCCGACCTTGGAAATTTTATTAAACAGTTTGACCTGATACATTTGTCCTGATTCTCCTTAGCCGTTTTCCTTGGCAAACTTCTGCATGAAGTCCACCAGCTTCTCGACGCCTGCATACGGCATCGCATTGTAGATCGAGGCGCGCATGCCGCCGACCAGGCGATGGCCCTTGAGGTTTGTCATACCGTTCTCAATCGAGCCCTGTACGAACTTAGCATCCAGGTCGGCGTCGCCCGTGCGGAACGTAACGTTCATCATCGAGCGGGAGTCCGGGCGGGCAGCCGGATGATAGAACGACTGGCTGTCCAGATAATCATAGAGCAGCTTTGCCTTCTTCTCGTTGCGCTTCTGCATCTCTTCCAGGCCGCCGACCTCATTCTCAATCCACTCGAGCACAAGGCCCAGGATATAGATGGCATAGGTCGGGGGCGTATTGTACATGCTCTCCTTGTCGGCCATAAGCTTCCAGTCGAGCAGTACCGGCATCTTGTCCTGGGGATAGAAGCCCAGCAGGTCGTCGCGCACGATAACGACGGTCAGTCCGGCGGGGCTCATGTTCTTCTGTGCGCCCGCCATGATGACGCCGTACTGAGAGACATCGACCGGCTTGGACAGGATATTCGAAGACATATCGGCAACGACCGGTACCGCACCGGTCTCCGGGCAATACTTCCACTCGGTGCCGAAGATGGTATTGTTGGCGCAGTGGTAGAAATAGTCCGCGTCCGGGGTCAGGTCGAGCTCGGCCTGGGACGGGATGTAAGAGAAATTGTCCGCCTCAGAAGATGCCGCGACATGGATCTCGCCAAACTTTTTGGCCTCCTTGTACGCGTTCTTCGCGAAATGGCCGGTCAGCGCATAGTCCGCCTTGCCGGTACGCATCAGATTCAGCGGGATGGCGGAGAACTGCATGGTTGCACCGCCCTGTAAAAAGAGGACCTTATAATTGTCCGGGATACCCATAACGCGACGCAGAGAGGCTTCGGTCGACTTGATAATGGAGTCGTATACCTTGGACCGGTGGCTCATCTCCATGACTGACATGCCCGAACCCTTGTAGTTGAGCATCTCAGCGGCGGCGCGCTCCAGCACAGGAACGGGCAGCATCGAGGGGCCTGCGGAAAAGTTGAAGATTCTTTCTGTCATCGCTTGTGACCTTCCTTTCATTGCATAACACTTTATAGGAATAAAGTATGAACGAATCTATTATAGCTCTGTCTGGGGGCAGGGACAAGAGTTTCCTTCCCAAAATCTTTATGCTATAATGTAGAAAAACCTGCCGGAGGAAAAAGATTTTTGAACATTGTCGATAGTTTGTCCGTGTCACGCGGACTCTGTGCATGCGGTGTATGCGGCTATGAAGCCTTGCAGCCGCACATGACGGAAGCGCAGCGGCGCGGCCTGGCGCGGCGAATCGCCCACCCGCGCACCGTCATCGTCGCCCTTTTTCCATATCTTGCGCCCTGCGCTCCAGGAAACCTATCCCTCTATGCGCGCGGCCGTGACTATCACGCGGTTGCCTCCGCACATCTGGAAGCTGCGGCGCAGGCGCTGCGCGCCGCGCATCCAGATTGCAGCTTCCTGGTGCTTGCTGACGACTCCCCTCTCCCCGAGGTCTACGCCGCGGCCTGCGCCGGTCTGGGCTGCATCGGGGAAAACGGGCTGCTCATCCATCCGGTCTATGGCAGCTATGTCTTTATCGGCACCATCGTGACCGATCTCGCCTTGCCGGCGCAGGCCCATGCACCGGCAAGCTGCCTGTCCTGCGGCGCCTGCCGCCGGGCCTGCCCGGTCGGCCTGGACAAATCCCTGTGTCTGTCTGCGCTGACCCAGCAGGGCGGCATCCTGACCGAAGAGCAGGCCGCCCTCGTCCGCGCGCATCCGCTTATCTGGGGCTGCGATACTTGCCAACTGGTCTGCCCCATGAACCGCGGCGCAGCCCAGACCACCGAACCGGCATTTTTGCAGGGCCAGATCTGCTCACTGTCCCTAGCCGACCTGGATGGACTGACCCGGCGGCAGTTTACCCAAAAATATCCGGACCGTGCCTTCACCTGGCGCGGCCCTGCGCCCCTTCGGCGCAACCTGATGCTCAAGCAAGGAGACACGCCATGAACGCCCCACTGTACAACGCCCTCTGTGCGCTCGCGGACAAAAAGACCGCACGCTTCCACATGCCCGGCCACAAAGGGCAGGATATCCTGCCCGAATTCGGCCCGCTCTACCGATTGGATTTCACCGAGGTCTATGAAACGGGTAACCTCTATACGGGCGAAGGCCCGATCCGGCTGGCCGAGCGCGAGGCCGCCCGCCTTTATCAGGCGGCAGACTGTCATTTTTTGACCGGCGGTTCATCCCAGGGCATGCACGCCATGCTCTATGCGGCCGCCGGGGCCGGGGCGGATGTGCTGCTCGACCGCAACTGCCACAAATCTGCGGCACATGCCGCCGCCCTTTTGGACCTGTCCGCTGCCTTTGTCTTTCCCGCGGTTCTGGAACCCTTCGGCGTGCCTGGCATGCTCAACCCAGACGACATCGACCGGGCACTTGGGCAAAACCCAGCCATCCGCGCCGTGCTCATCACCTCCCCAAACTACTACGGCGTCCGGCAGGACATCCCGGCCATTGCCGCCGTGTGCCATGCCCACGGTGCACGGCTGTTAGTGGATGCCGCGCACGGTGCGCATTTTCCCGGTATCGGCCTGCCCTCTCCCATTGCAGAGGGCGCCGATCTGGCTGCGGTCAGCACACACAAGACGTTATATGCGCCTGGGCAGACGGCTATGCTGCTGTCAAACGGCACGGTTGACAGCGGCCTGCTGCGGGAAGGCGCGGCGCTGTTCGGCACCTCCAGCCCATCCTACCTGCTGTTGGCCGGCCTGGACCTTGCACGCGCCGCGCTGGAAGCCGACGAC
>DWWZ01000105.1 GCA_019119435.1 Candidatus Butyricicoccus avicola | reverse complement strand
TGACGAGGAAGATAACCACACCTCTGAAGACACGGATGAGGATGCCTAAATGAGTGGCACACTTGAGGGAAAAAATATTGTCTTATGCGTCACCGGCGGTATTGCAGCGTACAAAGCCGCCGATCTGACCTCCCGCTTGCGCAAATTAGGGGCACAGGTCTATATTATCATGACCGAATCTGCGACACATTTTATCACCCCATTGACCCTAGAGGTATTGTCTGAACACCGGGTCGTCACCGATATGTTCGACCGTACGTTCACCTGGGAGGTTGAACATATCTCCCTGGCGAAACGCGCCGATATCTTTGTTATTGCACCGGCCACGGCTAATATCATCGGCAAAGCGGCACATGGCATTGCCGATGATATGGTCTCCACCACTTTGATAGCGACCAAGGCCCCTATGGTCATTGCGCCAGCAATGAATACCAATATGTACGAAAACTCTGTTGTCCAAGCGAATATTACGGCGCTTAAGCAAAAAGGTGTACGATTTGTAGAGCCGGCTGCGGGCAGACTCGCTTGCGGGGATACTGGGAAAGGGAAGCTTGCGGATCCTGCAGATATTGTGCAGGCTATTGAAGCCGCTGCTACGCCGCAGGATCTTGCCGGCCTCTCGATTTTAGTCACAGCCGGGCCTACCCGCGAGTCCATGGATCCCGTGCGCTTTATCAGCAATCATTCTACTGGGAAAATGGGATATGCCATCGCACATCGCGCACAGATGCGCGGCGCACAGGTCACATTGGTATCCGGTCCGGTTTCCCTGGACGCACCTGCGGGCGTTACGATGGTCCCTGTTGTCTCAGCGCTTCAAATGCGCGATGCCGTTTTATCCCGGTTGCCGGAACAGGACTGGGTTATCAAAGCTGCGGCGGTCGGGGACTATCGGCCGGAGACCCAAGCGGAAAATAAGCTCAAAAAGAAGGCCGACGAGATGTCCGTTGCGCTGGTAAAAAATCCTGATATCTTGCATGAAGTCGGTCAGCGAAAGCAAGCAACACAGACTGTATGCGGATTTTCTATGGAGACGCAAAACCTTCTGGAAAATTCCAAGGCAAAACTGGAAGAAAAAAACTGCGATATGCTGGTAGCAAACAATCTCAAGACAGCAGGCGCCGGCTTTGCACATGATACCAATGTCGCAACGCTCTTATATCGGGACGGAACGGTAGAATCGCTGGATCTTATGCAAAAAGACACACTTGCTGACATCGTTCTTGACCGCATGCTCGCCCTGCACACCAAGAAAGGCTGCTGACATTTATGCCGATCTGTGCCGTTGCCGTGAGTGCGGCGACCTATGCCATCGATAAGCTCTATGACTATAGCATCCCGGCTGCATTGGTTGGCGCTGTCCAAGTAGGGTGCCGGGTTCTAGTTCCTTTTGGCCGTGGCAATAAAAAAGTAGAGGGCATGGTTCTACAGCTGCGCCCACCGGAATATACTGGCGTACGTCTCAAGGCTGTTATCGAAGTTTTGGACGAAACGCCGGTGCTTGATCCCGGGCAAATCCGGCTGGGTATCTGGATGCGCCAGCATCTATACTGTACGTTTTTTGATTGCCTGCGCCTTATGCTTCCCAGTGGACTTTGGTTTAAGCGCAGGGAAGTATATTCTCTGCTTCGAAAACCCGATGAGGCATTGGCCGATCCCAATCTTCGGGAAATCATGGCGCTGTTCTCCGATAGCAATCCTGAGCGCACGGTAGATGAAGTCAAAGCTCTGACGCACGGACGCTGTACTGGTACCATGCTCAGTCAGTTGGAAGCCGATGGGTATTTGGCTTATCACAGCAACATCCGTCAGCGCACCCAAGATCGAACAGAGCGGATGCTCTCTTTGGCCGTATCTCCCACTGAGGCGATGGAAAAAGCTTCCCGCGGACGGACGGCGGCACAGCTCGATGTCATATCTCTGCTGTCGGATGGTTGCTCCATGAGCCAGAAGGAGCTTTTATATATGACTGGTATCTCGGATTCCAGTCTGCGCGGTATGATTCGCCGCGGAATTTTGGAGCTGCACTATGCAGAAACCTTGCGTGTGCCTGACTATTCCGAGATTGATGAGGTCTTACCACCAACATTAAATGGACAACAGACGCTTGCCTACGAAGGAATCCGAGCCTTGATGGATTCTGGAAAACCGGAAGCTGCGTTACTATTTGGTGTGACTGGGAGTGGGAAAACGCAGGTCTATCTCCGGCTCATTGATGATGCGCTGGAGCGTGGGCGTTCCGCGATTATGCTGGTTCCAGAGATTGGGTTGACGCCGCAGTTTATCCGCCTGTTTGTGGGACGGTTTGGCGATCTGGTCGCCGTACTGCACTCCGCACTTTCGGCG
The DNA here is from genome assembly GCA_019119435.1 of Candidatus Butyricicoccus avicola. GTDB lineage: Bacteria > Bacillota > Clostridia > Oscillospirales > Butyricicoccaceae > Butyricicoccus > Butyricicoccus avicola. Next base: position 1,251 of record DWWZ01000105.1, on the reverse strand, counting down.
GGTGAGCGATATGACAGCTGGAAAAAGATTCGCTCCGGCCGTGCACGGGTCGTGATTGGCACGCGTTCGGCAGTCTTTGCGCCCGTACACGCACTTGGGCTCATCATCTTGGACGAAGAACAAGACAATGCCTACCAGTCCGAGCAGGCCCCCCGGTATCATGCGCGCGACGTAGCCAAGCGCCGTGTGCAGCAGGACAATGCTGTACTTGTCTTGGGATCTGCAACGCCGTCGGTTGAGAGCTATTATGGGGCAATGCAGGGGAAATATCCCCTGTTTCGTCTGCCTGAGCGTTACCATGGCGTAGCGCTTCCGAAAGTCACAATCGCCGATCTGCGCGGTGAAGTTCGTGCTGGATGGACGAGTGTCATCGGCCGTACCCTTTATCAAGCGATTGCAGAGAACTTATCCCATGGAGAGCAGTCTATCCTATTCCTCAATCGGCGCGGTAACAGTAGGGTAATCGGCTGTACCATGTGCGGCTGGATTCCAGAGTGTCCGTCCTGTTCCACTACCTTGACGTATCATTCGGTCAGCGGCCGTGCTATGTGCCATTTTTGCGGCGCTTCTATCAAGATTACGGGGCAATGCCCTATATGTCATTCTCCACATCTCTTCACGGAATGTGCAGGCACGCAAAAAGTGGAAGAAGAACTCCATACACTGTTCCCGCAAGCGCGGGTATTGCGTATGGATGCGGACACAACCGTCAAAAAGGATTCTCATCAGTATCTACTGGATCGCTTTGCCAAAGGACAGGCTGATATCCTGATTGGAACGCAGATGGTTGCAAAGGGCTTGGACTTCGATCAGGTTACTCTTGTCGGCGTGTTGGATGCCGACCAATCGCTATTTGCACAGGATTATCGCGCGCGCGAACGAACATTTTCGCTGATTACCCAGGTCGTTGGTCGGGCAGGCCGCCGTGAGCGGCAGGGACAGGCAATTATTCAAACCTATCATCCCGATCATCCTGTCATCCTGTGCGCTGCACGGCAAGATTATGAACAGTTTTATCAAACTGAAATTGAAAGCCGGGAAGCGTTATTGCTGCCGCCCGTAGAGCAGATGCTCATGCTGACAGCTATCGGTGAGAATGAGAGCGATGTGCTCGCCGCACTCCTGCGCTTAAAAAAGCGCCTCCTTAGCCTGATGGAAGGCCAATTTGCAGATTTTAAGTATCCTGTTTTGGGCCCATCTCCTGCAGCTATTGTTCGCATGATGGGACGATACCGTTATCACTTGATCCTA
>DWWZ01000104.1 GCA_019119435.1 Candidatus Butyricicoccus avicola | reverse complement strand
TTTGCGATGGCGAACGAGCCGGCACGCGCCGCGTCGTCAAAGCCGCCCATGTGCCAGCGGATGGCGACGGCCTCCTCATTCTTGAGCTTCATGAAACGCTCAATGAGAAAGACCGATTTCTCTCCGTGTCCGTAGGGAAAGCGGTCATTGACCACATAAACCGGCACTTTTTCCCACACGCCCGCATCATTCTTGCGGTTGCGGTACTCTACATCGTAGAACCCTGCCTTGCACAGGTCGTGCAGCAGCGCGCAGATCGTGCAGCTCTCCAGGTCGTCAGTCCCGGGGTCATAGTGCTTCTCCATCAGGACCCGGTAGACATTCAGGCTGTGCTCCAGCAGGCCGCCCGCATAGGCCGCGTGGAAGCGCGTCGAGGCGGGCGCGGTAAAAAAGTCGGTGGTCTCCATCCAATCGAGCAGCTTGTCCGCGCCGCGCCGGGCGATATTCTGGCGAAACAGCCCGATAAATTCTTCTCTCAAATCAGACATCTTATGCCTCCTTCCAGCGCGCAGCCAAGGCGCGCAGGGCTTCTGGTTCATTGGGCGCCGCGCCGTCCACGACAGCGTCCAGCAGGCCGCGCAGCACCCGGCCGACTGCTGGGCCGGAGAACCCCAGGGCACAGATATCGTGCCCATTCAGGGCCAGGTCATGCAAGCTCAGGCACAGGCCCGCACGGCACACCGCGTTCACCAGGCTTTCGGTTTGCTGCAGTTCGGCCAGATGGATGGAAAATGCGCCCTGGCCGGTGCAGTCGGCCTTTTTGATGGCCAGCATCTGCCGGACGGTCTGCTCCCCCAGCCGGGATAGCCGGCGGCGGACGATCTTCTCGTTCTGGCCCAACGGATAGTCATGCAGTTCCACCAGCCGGCACACGGCCTCCCGCAGCGCGCCGGGCGCGCGCAGGCGGGCCAGGGCCTGCGCCGCAAGCGCGCAGCTGATGCGCGGATGCCCCTTAAAGTGCCCGACGCCGGCCGCGTCGATGGTATAGGCGTGCGGTTTCCCGCAGTCATGCAGCAGCATGACCCAACGCAGCGTCAGATCGGCCGGCACGGCCTCGACCGCGCGCACGGTATGCTCCCACACATCATAGCGGTGATGCGGATTGTGCTGGCACAGGCCAAACATAGGCGACAGCTCGGGCAGAACCGCAGCCAGGATCTCCCGGCAGGCACGCAGTGCGCGGCCGGCATACCGGCCGGTCAATATGCCATTGAGCTCTGCCAGCACCCGCTCGCGGGCAATCCCATCCAAGCGTGCGAGCTGCCGACGCATGGCATAGGCCGTCTGCGGCTCCAGGGCAAAGCCGGTCTGCGCCTGGAAGCGCACGCCGCGGAGGATGCGCAGCGCATCCTCCGCAAACCGGGTGTCCGGATCGCCCACCGCCCGGAGCACGCCGCGGCGCAGGTCGACCTGCCCGCCAAAAGGGTCGCATAGGCCGCGCGCCGGATGATACGCCATCGCGTTGACGGTGAAATCCCGGCGCATCAGATCCTCCTCGACGCGCGGGACAAAACACACCGCATCCGGGTGCCGCCCATCGGCATAGCCGGCCTCGGTGCGGTAGGTTGTGATCTCGATCGCCATGCCATCGGCCAGCGCGGTCACTGTGCCGTGCCGCAGGCCGGTGGGCCGGACGTCAAACGCGCCTGCCAGGGCGGCGCAGGTCTGCTCGGGCCGCGCCGCCGTGGCTAGATCCCAATCGTGCGGTGTCACCCCGCGCAGGCTGTCACGCACGCAGCCGCCCACGGCAAAGGCAGTATAGCCGCAGGCTTCCAGCCGGGCAATGGCTGCGCGCACCGGACCGGGCAACGCAATCTGTGGACCGGTCAATGCGGCTTCCTCTTTTGCTTTAGGTGGTAGGCCGTGCCATCTGGATTGAGCACCACAGTGTTGTCCAGCTGTGCCTTGAGGCTCCTGCGGAAGCCTGCAATGTATTCCTCACGCAGCGCCTTCTGCTCGGCCTGCTCCTCTGGAGTCAGGCCCTCCGCCCTGGCTTTGCGGGCCAGCGCATTGATGCGCGCAATCTTTTCGTCGGTCATCGGCAAATGCCTCCTGTATGGATTTTATTTTCCTTTATTATATCAGGCCATTTTGCCCCTGTCCATTCCCTTTGCCGCCCCGATTGCCTTGACCCCGCTTTACTCCCATGTTACAATAAAGTAAGATTCACGATTCTTAACTGTCCGGAGGGAACTTTCATGAAAATCGAAACCAAATGCCTGCATGAGGGCTACAAGCCGGAGAACGGCGGCCCCAGCGCCCTGCCCATCGTGCAGTCCACGACCTATCGCTTTGACTCGACCGCACATATCGCCGGTCTGTTCGATATGCCCACCGAGTTTATGTACTCCCGCTTTGCAAACCCGACCTGCGACGCCGTAGAAAAGAAGATCGCGGCGCTTGAGGGCGGCGTCGGCGCCATGCTGACCTCGTCCGGCCAGGCCGCCTCCCTGCTGTCCATCCTGAACCTGTGCTCGGCCGGCGACAGCTTCATCGCTGCCTCCACCATCTATGGCGGCACCATCAACCTGTTCGGTGTGACGCTCAAAAAGCTCGGCATCGAGTGCATCTGGGCCGACGCCGAGGCGGACGAGGCCGACATCCAGAAGCTGTTCAAGCCCAACACCAAGGCGGTCTTTGGCGAGACGCTGGCCAACCCGGCCCTGACCGTATTTGATATTGAAAAGTGGGCGGACATTGCACATAAGAACGGCGTGCCGCTCATCATCGACAACACTTTCGCCACCCCCTATCTGTGCCGCCCGATCGAGTTCGGCGCCGATATCGTCATCCATTCGACCACCAAGTACATGGATGGCCACGCCGTGCAGGGCGGCGGCGTCATCGTGGACAGCGGCAAATTTGACTGGGCCGCCTCGGGTAAGTTCCCGGACTTCACCGAGCCTGACGAAAGCTACCACGGTGTCGTCTACGTCCGCGACTTTGGCAACATGGCCTACATCATCAAGGCACGCATGCAGCTCATGCGCGACTTTGGCTGCTATCCGGCGGCGCACTCGGCCTTCCTGCTCAATCTGGGCCTTGAGACCCTGCCGGTGCGCATGCAGCGCTACTGTGAGAACGCCATGACCGTGGCCCGCCACCTGGAAGCCTCGGACAAGATCGCCCATGTGCGCTATCCCGGCCTAGAGAGCGACCCGCACCATGCCCGTGCGCAGAAGTACCTGCCGCTCGGCACCTCGGGCGTCATGTCCATCGACATCAAAGGCGGCCGCGAGCCCGCCATGAAGTTCATGGACAGCCTCAAGCTGGC
>DWWZ01000103.1 GCA_019119435.1 Candidatus Butyricicoccus avicola | reverse complement strand
GAAAAACGCCACAAAGACGCCCAACTGAGCCGCAGCGCCATATCCATTTCCATTTGTCTCGTATAACACAGCATCCGGTGAATAATAGTCCGGAATATCGTTTTCTTGTGCTTCACCAGGCAGAGCAAACGTAGTCTTTTCTGGACTAACGCGGATATTTCCATCCTCATCATAATTGGTCAGGTGATAATCCCAGGTATATAGCGCGTCATGTCCCATCAGATACGCCGGTGCCGCGAAGGCTCCTGAACTGAACATAGATAGCGCCAGCACCGTCCCGGCTGCGGTCCGGCCGATTTGTTTTACTTTCATATCATTCCCTCCTCATGATACCGGAATGTCGATTGTCTGCATAGTTCCGTCAATGATGCGCGTGATGGCGACCGTGTGCACGCTATCGAGATCCCATCCATTTTCCAGTTCCCACTTGACAATGCGGCCATGATCATCTACTGCACGCAATACCGCATCTACTGTCATACCATCGATTTGTATGGTGTAGTCCGACAGCGTTGTTCCCTGCTCCAACTCAATCACAATGTACTGCGCATAGTTCAGATCTATGCACTGGGCCGTACATGCAAGTTCGGGCTTGTCCCCATCACCAGATCCACTGCCGTCGCCGTCCGGTTCCTCCGGAGAAGTGTCCGGCTGGTCATCATCTGAAGACGATCCCCCGCTCGGACGTCTGTTGCCGCCAGAAGAAGGCTTAGACCCCTTGGGTGTCTCTTCCTCCTCGATCTCGATGTCCGTGACCTTGGCATCGGTTCCATTCGCGTTAATCTTGCCCATCTGACCGCCCTGCACATCCTGGCCGCCGGCTGTGATGCCATGCGTGCCGATCGCTGCGGTGACCTCGGTGTTTGGTGTCGTGACCGCGATCTCATCGGCATTGGCCTGCACCGTCTTAACCGTACCCTTGCCATCCACCCGCACGCCGTCGGCATCGATCGTAATCTGGCTTATTTCTGCATTCTCTGCGACCATAATCGTGCTATCTTCAGCTGCTTCGCGCACGGTCATCTGTTCCACCGTGCCGCGACGAACGGTCACTGCTGCAGTTTGTGTAATCTCGATTTCTGAGATGTCCCCCTCAAGCGTCAGCCCGCTACGCACCTCTAGAACACCAGTCTGGCTGTCCTGCGCCACTATATGGGTCACCGCATTGGGATTGGTCAACGTGATGCCGTCTGCAATCGTGCAGCCGGTCATCTGGACCGCATCTGCACCGCCGCGCACAACGAGCTTGCCGTGAATAGTCACACCGTCCAACATAACGCCTCCGGCCCCAATACCGTCAGCCAGGATCAGATCACCGTCAATGGTCAGGCCTTGTAGTGTCACCCCTGCTTCCCGTACCACAAGGTTACCATCCACCGCCTGGGTCACGGTCTCCGGTGTGCTGACATACAACCCAACCAGATTGCACATGACCTGCGCAAACTCCGCGCGCGTAATACCCGCTTTGGGGTTCAGCCGACCGTCTGCACCACTGATATACCCATTTTCCACAAGTGCGGCAACCGCCCCCTGGGCCCAAAGCGAGACTGCGCTGCCGTCTGAAAACGCCTGTAAGGTGGACGCGCTACCATCTTCCAAATCAAAGGCGCGTGCCAACACGGCAAATGCCTCCTCTCGAGTGATACGGTTGGACGGCAGTAGTTTTCCGTCTGCACCCTGGAATACCCCCATCTGCACGGCTTTGGCCATATCCTGATAGTACCAAGCATCCTGCGGCACATCGATATACCCCTCCAGCGAAGCCACAGCCGACGCACCAAAGGCACGGCTGATGATGGCCGCCATCTCAGCACGAGTTAACTGCCCGTTCGGATTGATCTTACCATTTGCACCAGACAACAATCCGTCTTGTACCGCACGCGTCATCGCCTGCGCCGACCAGTTATTCGGAAAGTCCGAAAAGTCTGTCGGTGAAATGGCCAATGCAGATGCTGGCAATAACATCATCGTTGCCAACACCATGGCCATCGTGTTCTTCCGTTTCAAATAAATTCCTCCTTCAAAATACGCCATTAGTTAGTTATAGCTAACTAATGGCTTTACCTTTTACCACTTTTCTTTTCCTGAGTGATAAGTACAGAACACGAAGTTAGTTTTAACTAACTTTCAGATGTAAAGCAAGTATATCACTGCTGTTCTGCTTTGTCAATTCATCCCATCATAGTTTTTTTGTTTCTTTTCATCTCACATTCCTATCAGAAATCCTGCAAAAAAATATCGCAGGGAAACGATAGCGCTCCCTGCGAACTGCGTTATATACTGTTATACTTTTTGGTATCCAATGGCATTGAGCGTCAGCTCAATGCGCAGCGGCGTCACCTGGGTATCCTCCCAATTGACGGTGACCCCGGCCGAGTCCGGGTCGATCGCCATCGCGGTCACGCCGCGCAGCATTGCCATCTGATTTTTTAACACGGTGAAATCCGGCGTCCCGGTACACCGGAACCTAGCTTCCTGAATTGCCATGAGCTCCCCTCTCCTGTCTGTCCCGCACGGCGCGGTGCATGTCCGCCTCACACTGTGCGGCCATACGGTCTGCATAGGCGCAGCCAATGTGCTGCACGGCCCTGCCGCTTGCCGCCAGGGCCGCGGCGCGCAGCCAGCGCGCCCGCTCCTCAGCGCCCGCCATGGTGCGGCGCCTCGTGCGGTACATTATAGAGATCGGTGTAGCTTTCCACACTGTCCAGCCCGTCCGGGTCCATGCGGTCGGGCCGGTGGCAGCTCTCCACGCGGCCGAAATCGTCATATTCGCACAGGGGCGCTTCGTCTTCCCGCCTGCTGTGCTTGGGATACATGCGTGCCATGAGAAAAACCTCCTCGCTCGGTGGATTTTCCCCTATTTTGCCACGGCTATCGCATTTTTATCCCGATTATTTTTGGATTTCTGCCTGCTCCTGGCGGCGCATGTACACAAACAGCGCAGCCAGGCCCAGCGCGACGGCCGCAATGCCCGTCAGCAGAATACCGATTACGATGCCTTTTTTCATGCCATATCACCTCGCATTTGGTTCTCTTACTTGTATTCTACCATATTCCACGCGAATTGCCAGCGAAATTTTGTTGCCCCGGACACTTTTCGCCGTGAACAAAGCGTGATATAATACCGTTTTAGGAGATGATATACCATGGAAAAGACCAACGTCATGCGCATCCTGGAACAGCACGGGATCTCCTACACACCGCACAGCTATCCGCACGGCAAAGAGGCCGTCGACGGCGCGACGGTGGCCCGTATGCTGGGGCAGGACCCCGAATGTGTCTATAAAACTCTGGTCGCGCGCGGCAAAAGCGGCGGCTATTTTGTGTTCGATATCCCGGTAGAGGCCGAACTCGACCTCAAGAAGGCCGCGCGTGCGGTCGGGGAAAAAGCCATCGAACTTGTGCATGTGAAAGAGCTCCTGGGCTTGACCGGCTATGTGCGCGGCGGCTGCTCGCCGGTTGGCATGAAAAAGCAGTTCCCCACCGTCTTCCACGAGATGGCCGAGATCATCCCCACTATCCTGGTCTCGGCCGGCAAAATCGGCTGGCAGATCGAGTGTGCGCCGGCCGACCTCATCGCCTTGGTGGGCGCCTCCACCGCCGATCTGGTCAAGGACTGACCGGCAGCAGCGGGCGGACATCAGGATACCGGGCAAAGACCTGCCGCACGCCGACCGCCTCCAGGCAACGGCATTTTTCCCGCAAGGTATCGGCGTCGTCAAACAGCACGAAATGGCCGTTGGCAGCACTGTCCATATAGGTAAAGTAGCGGGCGCACAGCTCACGCGAAAAAAATGTCTGCGCTCCAGTTCTGGCGCACAGGGCGTCCCGCTCGTCTGCGGACAGCGGGACGCCTTCCGGATCGGCCGCCGGCAGTAGGAAATCGCGTGAGACCGGCCGCAGGTCGGCTGCGACGCGGCCTGGATAGCGGCGCAGCAGCGCGCCGAAGCGGTCCCGCAGGCTTCCGCCCGAAATGGCCGTGTCTGCGATTACGATGGCATTCTGGACGCAGTCCGCCCGGGCCAAGGGCACGAAAAGCGGCAGCCCGCGTGCAGCGCATTGGCTATCCAGCGCGGCCAAAAATTCGCGGACCGGCGCGCTGTCCCGCTCACAGTCCGCAGCCAGGCCTGCCGCCCCCAGCCTCTGGGCCTCCTCGATGAGCTGGGCACAGGCCGAGGCAGAAAACCGTTCCATCCCCAGGTCGCATACGCCCAGATAACAGCCTGCGCCGTCCGGCCCGGGCAGTGTCAGGCGGCGCAGGCCGCCGTCCGGCCGCAGCCCCAGGCTCAGATGCAGCCGCGGCAGGCCGCTTTTCTGCGCCCGCGCCCCGTCCTTTCCCGCACATACCAAAATAAATTCCTGCGGCATAGATCCATCGCTTCCTTCCTGCTCCGCGCCGTATCCCGCTGCTATATCGCTTTTATTTGTATGCATCCGCTTTCCGTTTTACGACAGGAGAATCCTATGAGACATTTGTTGACCCCACGCTATGTGTTTGACGCGGCAACCGATATTACGCCCGCCTTTTTGCAGGCGCACGGGATCCGCGGCTGCCTGATTGACCTGGACGGCACGCTGGTCTCGCGCCATCAGCCTACCGGCAACGACCGCTTGATCCAGTGGCTGGACAGCCTGCGCGCGGCCGGCATCCGTCCCATGTTGCTGTCCAACAACAACGGCAGCCGTGTGCGCATCTTTGCCGAATCGATCGGCGTGGAATGGCAGGGGCGCGCGCTCAAGCCGCTCGCCCGCGGCTTCCGCCAGGGTGCGGCGCGCCTGGGGCTCCCATTTTCCCAGATCGCAGTCATCGGCGACCAGATCTATACCGATACGCTGGGCGGCAATCGTCTGGGCGCCCTGACCTGCTATGTTGAAACGATCGACCGCGGCGATTTCTGGATCGGCGCGCGATATCACCTGCTTGAACGCGCCTTCATCCGCCGCGCCAAAAGGAGAAGTCACGATGAACACACAGATTAAATTCGGCCCGGCGGGCAACGCACAGTCGTTTGCCGACGCGGGTTTTAAAGCCACGGCCGACGCTCCGCGCTGGCTGCACGATATGGGGCTCAATGCCTATGAATACCAGTGCGGCCGAGGCGTAAATATTGGCGAAACGACCGCGCGCAAAATCGCCGCGCAGGCGGCGCAATATGGCATTGCCATGTCTCTGCACGCCCCCTACTACATTAACCTGTCCAATCGGGACGAGGAGCGCGTGCAAAAAAATATCGGCTATGTGCTGGCCTCCTGCCAGGCCGCGACCTGGCTGGGCGCTGACCGCATCGTCGTGCACACCGGCGGCGTGGGCAAGCAGTCACGCACCAAAGCGTTTGAAAACACCAAGGAAAACGTGCGCGACATCCTGAACGCGGTCGAGCAGGCCGGATACACGACAACCATCTGCCTGGAAACCATGGGGAAGCAGAGCGTCATCGGCTCGGCTGAGGAGATCTTCGAGCTGGTCGCGCTGGATGACCGCCTGCTACCCTGCATTGATTTCGGCCACCTCAATGCCCGCACCTGCGGCAAATGCTCGACCGAAGCAGAATTTGCGCAGGTGCTGGATCTGATGGAAAATACCATCGGGATCGCGCGTGCACGGGTATTCCACAGCCATTTTTCGCACATTGAGTACGGTCCCAAGGGGGAAGTGCGTCATCTGACGTTTGCAGATGAACAGTATGGCCCGGATTTTGCACCGCTGGCCAAGCTGATCGCACAGCGCGGCTGGACGCCACGGTTTATCTGTGAGTCTGCGGGCACACAGGCAGAAGATGCCAAGCAGATGATGGACATGTATCTTGCCTCGCAAAATACGTAACGGATTCCCGCCCTCAGGTGAGAACGGGTTCGGGCCTGAGTCCCGGCGTGCTCCGCAGAGCACGGAATCCCCCTTTGAAACCCGGTGTCCGCCCCGGGCTTCAATTCAAAGCATACAAAAAAGAAAGACCAACCAAATGGTTGGTCTTTCCTGAAAGTTTGCGCATCCTGCGGGATGCGCTTTTGTTTTGGTTGATTCCGGTCAATGGCCGGAATCAAAAGGGGATTTCGTCCGTTGCGACGGACGACTCAGGGCGCTGCCCTGAGAACCCGCGGCCTTTTGAAAAAGGCCGGCGAAAACTTTATTTAGAAGCGACTGCGGCGAGCAACTTAGCTGCGTTCTCCACATCGGTTTCGCTGCACATCTCACTGGGCGAATGGATATAGCGGGTCGGGATGGATACCGCGCCAGCCAGCGCCCCCATCCGGGTCTTTTGCAGCATCGCCGTATCCGTGCCGCCAAACTTCAAAATCTCGTGCTGGCTCGGGATACCCAATTCCTTGGCAGTGTCATCCAGCAGCTTGACCACTTCCGGGCTGCAGATGACCGACGAATCCATAATCTTGACCGCCGGGCCCTTGCCCATCTCGCACGCCATCTGGTATTTCTGTTCGGGCAGGTCACCGGTATCGGTCACGTCAACCGCGACCGCAAGGTCCGGCTGGATGGCGAAAGCCGCCGGGCCTGCGCCGCGCAGGCCGACTTCCTCCTGGGCGGTAAAGACAAAATACACGTCGTTCGGCACGGTCTCGGGCAGCTGCTCCATGGCCAGCAGCAGCGCCACGCAGCCGATACGGTTATCCAGGTAAGGGCCGCACAGCACGCCGTTCTGGGCAAACGGCTGGGCCTCAAAGACAGCGAAATCACCCACGCGCACCATGCGCTCGGCATCCGCCTTGTCCTTGGCGCCGATATCGATGAACAGATTGCCCTGGGTCATCTCCTTCCACAGCGTCTTTTCCTCAAATGAGATCACGCCGCGCGTGCCGTTGGCAAAGCGGATCTGGATATTGATAAGGTCGGACCAGGACAGGCCGCCGACCTGCGAAAAGCGGATGAACCCCTTGTCATCAATAAAGGTCGCAACCACGCCAATCGAATCCATGTGGGCCGCGAACAGGACCTTTTTCTTGTGCTCGGCTGTGCCCTTCTTGCGGCAGATCAGGTTGCCCAGCGCATCGGTCTGGATGTCATCGCAGTAGTCCCCTGCCAGCGCGCCGATCACCTCGCGCACGCCGTCCTCCCGTCCGGATGGGCCGAACGCGCCGCCGACCTGCTTAAAATATTCAAAAACCTTAGTCATTCTGGTCTCCTCCGATTTCCTCTAAGAATGCCTGTGCTGCGCGGTAGACCGCAATGATGTCGCTCTCCGCTGCGACCGACGAGGGCGAATGGATATAGCGCAGCGGCGCTGCCACGCCGGCCGTGCGCACGCCCTGTACGCTCTTGTGGATGCGTCCGGCGTCTGTGCCGCCCGCGACCATGTGTTTGGTCTGCCACGGGATGCCGCGCGCCTGGCAGGTATCTCGCATCATCTCAAACAGCTCGGCGTCGTAGATGGTACCGCGGTCCATAAACGGCAGGACCGCACCCTGGCGCAGTGCACAGACCTGTTTGTGCGGCGGTACATCGGCCAGGTCGGCCGCGGTCGTGCCCTCAATCACCAGGCAGAACGCCGGCTGGATGGCAAAAGCGGCCGTCGCCGCGCCGCGCAGGCCGACCTCCTCCTGCACATGGAAGGTGAACCAGGTATCGACCGGCGGCTGTTCCCGCAGGAGCATGAGCAGCACAGCGCATCCCAGTCGGTCGTCGAGCGCTTTGGCCTTGAGCAGCCCATCGCCGAACGCCACGGCCTCGGGGGCAAATGTACCGCAGTCGCCCAGGGACAGTTTTTCCTCGGCCTGCTTCTTGCTTGTGCACCCGATATCAATATAGAGGTCCTTGGCCTTGGGCGCGTGCTGCCGCTCGCTGGCCGTCGTCAAGTGCACGGCCTTGATGCCGACGATACCCTCCACCGTGTCGCCCGCCTCGGTGCGGAACTGAATACGCCGGCCAATGACCACGCGCGGGTCCACGCCGCCGACAAAGCCAAATTTGACCATACCGTCCTCGGTGAACGATTTGACGATCACGCCGACCTCGTCCATGTGGGCGCACAGCATCAGCGGCCCGGCCGCCTGCAGGTGCCGCCCCCTGCGGAACACCATGAGGTTCCCCATAGGGTCGGTCTCGATGCGGTCGGCATAGGGCATGGCCGCCTGCAAGATATACTCGCGCACCTCATCCTCCCAGCCCGACGGGCCGAACTTGGCGCACAGCGTGCGCGTCAGCGTCAAAAGTTCTCTGTATTCCCGCTCCATCACAGGCGCACCTCCCCATCGAACTGACGTAAAAAATGATATAACAGGTCGCCGACCGACTCCACGTCGGACAGCTTGATGGTCTCAATGGGCGTGTGCATGTAGCGCAGCGGGATGGACAGGATAGCCTGCGCCGTGCCCGCGCCGATAATCTGCATTTCCCAGGCGTTCGTGCCGGTGTTGCCCTCCATGACCTCGATCTGGTAGTCCATGCCCTCTGCCTTGGCCGTGCGCACGAGCGCGCGGGTCAGCGGACGGTTCATGTTGGGGCCCATACCGATCATAACGCCGCCACCATACGCAAACTGGTCGGGCGCGTCCGGCGTCTTGGCGTGGCTGACGTCGACCGCGATGGCATAGTCAGGATGGACCTGGAACGTTCCCAAGGTCGCGCCCAGCGCAGTGACCTCCTCCTGTACCGACAGCAAGATGGCCACATCGACCGACAGATCGACTCTGCGCAGCTTTTGCAGGGCAAGCGCAATCGCGGCTGCGCCGGCGCGGTCGTCTAAACTGGGCCCGGTCATGGAATCCTTGGACAGCTTAGGCATGTGGGCCTCGTCCGCCGGGAACCAGATGGGCGTGCCGACCGGGATCTTGCCCTTTGCGTCCAGCAGACCGGTATCGATCACCATTTCATGGATGGGCACAGCTTTGTCGGCCTCATGCGCGCCCAACAGATGGGGCGGCTTGCAGGCCACGATGCCATATAGCGCCCCTTCGGGCGCGCCGATGGTGACCTCTGCGCCCAGGAGCATCCTGGGGTCTACGCCGCCGACTGACTGGAAGCGCACGAAGCCCTGATCCAGCACTTCGGTCACGACAAACCCAATCTGATCTAAGTGCGCGTCGAGCAGGACGGTCTTGGCGTCCGGTTTTCCCGAGCGGATACGTCCGATGACGTTGCCAAAGCGGTCCACCTCGATCTCGTCGCACAGCGGCGCGAATAATTCGCACACACGTCCGGACTGGGCGCGCTCAAATCCCGTGACCATGGGGATCTGCGCAAGCTGTTCGAGCCAGGGGCGGGCCGATGCGTCCGGCACCCGTTGTTCTATCTCATGCAAGGCAAAGTCTCCTTTTTGATGGTAAAATTTCTATCTTTATTATAGCCGTTCCGGGCTTGCGATACAATTAGAAATCTTGTAAGATGTATAGATATGGAACGAATCGTATTTTATGAATGCAGCCAAAGCTGCGCGGGCACGACGGTCGAGCGCTTTCTGCGCCGGCAGGGCGTGTCCCACCGCGTGCTGGTCGATCTCAAAAATACGCCGGGCGGCCTGACGCTGGACGGCAAGCCGGTGCGTACGATCGACCGCTTGCCACCTGCGGGCAAACTGCGTCTGTGCCTGCCCGAGACCGACCGCAGCGACACCATCCCACAGGCAGAGATCGCGCTCGACATCGTCTACGAAGACGACGACCTGTTTGTCGTCAACAAACAGGCCGGTCTGGCCGTCCATCCCTCCCCACAAAATCGGGAAAACACGGTCGCAAACGGTCTTGCCGCGCTGTACGCCGCACGTAAAGAACCTTTTGTCTTCCGTGCCATCGGCCGGCTGGACAAGAACACCTCCGGCCTGATCGTATTGGCAAAAAACGCCCTGGCCGCCGGCCTCTTGACCGTCCAGGCCGCGCACAAGGTCATGCGCCATGACTATCTGGCGGTGTGCACCGGTATGCTGCCCGACGAAGGCACCATCGACGCGCCGATTGGCCGCGCGGACGGCTCGGTGATCCGCCGCGAGGTGCGACCGGACGGCGACCGCGCGGTCACGCACTTCGTCCGCCTGGCCCAGCGGGACGGCTACTCGCTCGCGCGGGTGTGGCTGGACACCGGGCGCACCCATCAGATCCGCGTACATTTTGCCCACATCGGCCATCCGCTGCCCGGCGATTTCCTCTACTGCCCAGATTTTTCCCGCATCCAGCGTCACGCACTGCATGCCGGTGCGCTCTGGCTGCGCCAGCCGGTGACCGGCCAGCCGCTGCACTTTACCGCGCCGCTGCCGGACGACATGCAGGTCTTTTTCCCGGACTTTGCTGGTTAACAGACAAAAAGCCCTCTCGGATACAACACATCTCCGAGAGAGCTTTTTTGATGGTTTCAAATTTTATAACAGGCCCAAGTCACGCATGGCCGGGAACCCGCACATGCCGTGCGCCGCGCGCACGGCGCGGCCGACTGCCTTTCCCATCACATAAGCCGCTAGCGTGCCGACTGCATCGATATCGGCCTCCACGCTTCCCAGCGACAGCGCGTAGATCGAGTCACCGTCGTTTGCGGTGTGCACCGGCCGGATGGTGCGGGCGTAGCCATTGTGCGCCATGGCTGCGATCTTACCCATCTTGGACTTGTCAAATGCCGCATTGGTCACAATCGCACCGATAGTGGTGTTGGCTGCATAGCCGACTGTCTTTTGCGCCTCCATATCATAAAGGAACGCCTCGCTCGAGCGCAGTCCGGTCCCGTCCGCACCGCGCAGACCGGCGAGCTGTTTGCCCGTGTCGATGTCATAGATATCGCCCATCGCGTTGACTGCCACGATCGCGCCCACGCGCAGCTCCCCGTTACGCACGGCATACGCGCCCAAGCCGCTCTTCATGGCAAAATCTGCGCCGGCGTACTTGCCGACCGTGCAGCCCGTTCCCGCGCCCACACAGCCCTCCTCCATGCCATCCCGGCGCGCGTTCCGGCAGGCCGCATAGGCCATCGCCGCATCCGGGCGCACGTCCATCCGACCGATCGCCAGATCGAACACACATGACTGGCAGACCAGCGGCACACGGGTAACCCCGGTGTCGAACCCTATGCCCCGTTCCTCCAGATAGCGCATGACGCCGCCTGCGGCGTCCAGCCCAAACGCCGAGCCGCCCGAAAGCACCAGGGCATGGATACCAGCCGAGGCCGCGCGCGGGTCCAAAAGCGGTGTCTCCCGCGAGGCTGGGCCGCCGCCCCGGATGTCTACCCCGGCCGGCGCGCACGTGTCGCACAGCAATACGGTAATACCGGTCGCCGCGTCCAGATCCTGCGCCTGCCCGACCTGGAATCCGCCGACCTCCAAGATGCCAATTTCCTGCATAACATGAACCTCCTGTCTATTTAAATGTCTGGGGTACAAAAAAGCTGCCCAGGTATCCGGGCAGCTTTTCTATGTATCTCAAATGTTAAGACACTACACGTGCGCCTGCACGGCGGAACACAGCGCAAAGCGCCTTGCCAATCACGGCAACCAGCACCGCCGCTGCAATCGCCTCCGGAATGCCGGACGCCACGACCGTGCCCATAATCAGGCCAAACACCGCGGTCATGCCGACATTCTGCGCCTCGGCATACTGCTGCGCAAAGAGCAGATAGATGCTTCCCATGACGCAGACCGTGTTCACCATCGAGCCGACAAAGCCGACGATCGGCAGCGCCGCCATCTCTGGCAGGTGCACCCGGCGCAGGCCAACCCACAGCCAGCCGGCGACAACGCCGATCAGGATACGGCAGCCCAAGCAGATCCAGATCGCCTTGACCGCGCCGGCCAGGCCGGTGGTGGATAGGAAGGGTGAAAAGGCGAACGAGGTGATGACCGGCGCAACCGTGTTGCTGACCATCGAACAGATGCCAAACACGCCGCCCAGGATCCCGCCTGCCAAGGGCCCCATCAGGATGGCGCCCAGGATGACCGGGATATGGATGGTGGTCGCCTTGATGATGGGCAGTTGGATCATGCCGAGCGGCGTGTTCGCCAGGACGACAATGATCGCCGCCATGAGAGCGAGCTGTACCAGCCATCTGGTGTCTCTTTTTTGTTTTTCCATTGTGATAAAACCTCCTGCTGCCGTCCCAATTGTCTGGGTACAGCGCAAATTTTTATTTGGCTTCCCTGCC
>DWWZ01000102.1 GCA_019119435.1 Candidatus Butyricicoccus avicola | reverse complement strand
GGTACAGCGCGCATCCGCGCATGCTGACCGCAGACACTTTGCAGTGGGTGGTAGAAAACCATGACGAAAGCCTGACCATCCGCTGTGCGGACTACCAGTTTTTGCAGGGGACGCTGGAAAAACTGGACCCGCCCGCAAAGACCATATCGGTCGGGACCAGCCTAGAAACGGTGGAGATTGCGCCCGGAAAGCGGGTTTGTGAGACCATCCCGCTGGCCCTTGCGCCCGGCCGGTACGAGTACACGCTGCGCGTGGCCGGCGACCATGGTGTAAACGGGACGTGTAGGGGAAAGATCACCATCGATTGAGACAGGGAAACGCGCAGGGATTCCTGCGCGTTTTTTATGCCTGCGTGCGCGGCAGATTTTAGGATTTTGCCGGGCATTCTTGTCTTTTTCCTTTTTTTGATATATACTAGGCATAATCACAACAAAACCCAAAAGGGCAAGGAGCGGATAACGGATGACGGTGACAGCAGCCGAGATGAAGGAGATTGAGCGCAAGGCAGCCGAGGGCGGCCTGAGCTATGAGCAAATGATGGAGAATGCAGGCCGTGCGGTGGCAGACTTCGTGCAGGACAAGCAGCCGGTGCTGCGCACGGCGGCCGTCTTTGTCGGCAAGGGCAATAACGGCGGCGACGGCCTGGTCGCAGCGCGATACCTGCGCGAGCGCGGCGTGCGGGTCGCGGTCATCCTGGTCGAGGGTGAGCCGCAGACCGACGCGGCCCGGGCCAACTGGAAAAAATTAGACCCGCAGATGCCGGTCTGGCCGATCGAGGACCTGCAGATGGACCAGATCAACTGGATCTTTGACGCCGACGCCACCATCGACGCGGTGTATGGCACGGGCTTCCACGGCGAGCTCGATGAGCTCGCGCGGGCAGCCGCGACCATGATCTGCCGGTCGTTCGGCATGGTGTTTGCCATCGACCTGCCGAGCGGCGTCAACGCGGACACCGGTGAGACCGCGCCCGGCGCGGCCATGGCCGACCACACCATCGCCTTGCACGCCGAAAAACCGGCCCATGCGCTGGCCAAGGCGCACTGCGGCCTGGTCGCCGTCGTGGATATCGGCATCCAGTAACACGGCGTTCGGATAGAAAGTTCGGATACAAAGAGAGCCGCCCATTTGGGCGGCTCTTTGGTTTTGAACCTCACTTGTGGTCCTCTTCGTATTGGCGCAGTGAGCCTTCGGTCATGTGCGACAGCGCGGCCAGGCGCTCGTTGACCATATCCCACATGCACATGGGCAGATGGTCGCGGTGCCCGCGGTGGACGGTCACACATTCAAAGCAGTTGCCGTGATGCGGACAGGCCTCCTTGCACGGGCAGTGGTCGCCCGATTCACGCACTTGGCGCAGGAATTCCATCTTCATCTCGTAGGCTTCCTGCTTCTTGCCCTGCTGGTCGAGCTCGTTCTGGCGGATGGCCAGCGGATTGTTGTCAATCTGCATAGAACTTCTCTCCTTTTTTGCCCGCTTAGCGGTAGAGCGCGGGTTTTTCGATGGTCTCGATCGGATAGAACACGCCGGTGCCGCGCGAGCGGTTGAGCGCGTCGGCCGCCACGCAGGCCACATAGCCGTCCCAGGCCGACGGGCCGGTCAGCTGGCCTGCCTCGACCGCCTGCACCCACTGGGTCAGCTCGATGTCATAGGCCTCGATGAAGCGGTCCTTCCAGTCGGTCAGCAGCGGGTAGCTGCGCGAAGCGTTGGCGCGCTTGACCACGGCGTAGGGGTCGGGCAGGTTGACCGTGCCCTTCTCGCACACGACCTGGCACTGGATATCATAGCCGTAGGCGTCTGCGACCTGGACCTCGACGTCAATGCGGCAGCCCGACTGGGTCTCGAGCAGCACGATCTGCGGGTTGTCGTAACCCTTTGTGCTCTCGGCGCTCTGGCGGACCTTGAGCACCTGGCCGCTCTTGTACTCGTCTCCAAGCAGCCAGCGGCAGATATCGAGCTCGTGGATGGCTACGTTGGACACGCCCATCTCGGTCTGGAAGCCGTCGGGCTGGGACACGTTGCGGTGGCAGGCGTGGATCATGAGCGGCGCACCCAGCTCGCCCGAGTCGATGATGCGTTTCATCTCGGCGTAGCCGCGGTCGTATCGGCGCATGAAGCCGACCTGCACCAGGCGCTTGCCGTGCGCGCACTCGGCCGCGATGATCTTCTCGCAGTCGGCGGCGTTCTGTGCCAGCGGCTTTTCGCAGAAGACGTACTTGCCATACTTGAGCCCTTCGAGCACATAGCCCGCGTGCGACGGGTCGGAGGAGGCGATCAGGATGGCCTGGACGTCCGGGGAGGCGATGAGCTCCTCGCCGGAGGCGTAGGCGCGAATGCCGTACTGGGCTGCAACCTTGTCTGCGGCCTCCTGGAAGTAGTCGGCGCAGCCAACGACTTCTGCGCCGGGCACCAGGTCGTGCAGGCGGCGGATATGGTCGCGGCCGATGGCGCCGCAGCCGATAACACCAATTTTGAGCATAGTTTTCAAGATCCTTTCTGGGATAACAAGGTGGAGCGCCCGGCGCACCGGGCGTTTTTTTCTGCCTCCATGATAGACGCTTTGCCGGACGCCGTCAACAAGCGCGCGGCAATATCGGCGGCTTATCCAAAAAGCGGCGGGCTTTTTTGGCAAAAACACAGGGAGACCACCCGGAAAGCGGGTGCTCCCCCTGCGTGCAATGTGCAGTTTTACAGCACGAGCGCCTCGCGCAGCGCGCGCAGCGAGGAGATATGGCCGTCCAGCATGGACAGGGTCAGGTCCTCCATCTCGAGCGACACGACATCGTCATAGCCCATCATGCGCACGACCGAGAAGAACTCCTGCCACCACTGTACGCCGTGGCCTGCGCCCACCGCGACATAGTTCCAGGAACGCTTTGCAAAGTCGTCAATGCCCTTGGTGTCCAGCACGCCGTTCGGCCCGACCATGCGCCGCTCGGTGCGCGAATCCTTGCCATGTACGTGATAGAGCGCGCCGGCCTCGCCCAGCACGCGCGCCGCCTCGATGGGGTCGCCGCCCATCCAGAACAGATGGGAGGGGTCCAGGTTCATGCCGATGAGGTTGCTGCCCACGGCGTCGCGCAGGCGCAGGCAGGTCTCAGGATTATAGACGAGCTGCATGCCGTGGTTTTCGAGCGCGATCTTTTCAATGCCGCAGTCGGCCGCCATGCGCACGATCTCCTTCCACTTGGGGATGGCCACGTCCTCCCATTGGTAGCGCAGGATGTCCTGGGTCTCGGGCGGCCACGAGGTGGTGACCCAGACCGGCGTGCGGTCGCCGGGGCAGCCGGCCGGCAGGCCGCTCATCATGACGATTTTTTTGACGCCGAGCTGCTCGGCGAGTGCAAAGGTCTTGCGGGTGACCTCCATGTCCTTCTCGTAGGCCAGCGGATTGCCCGAACAGTTGAGCGCGCACAGCGTCAGCCCGCGCGCCCGCATGGCGTCATACCATTTTTCCCGCGCCGCCTTGTCCGAGACGACTGTGTCCAGGTCGATGTGCGGCGCGCTCGACCAGTTGCCGGTGCCGATCTCAAGACAGGGGATGCGCTCCCGGACGCAGAAGTCCAGCATCTCCTCATAGGGCATGTTCAGCGTACAGGTTTTAATACCAAGTTTCATGCGATTGGTCCCTCCAGAACGGTTGTATTTTGTATAAGTTTATATCAGTGCAAATTGCACCACAGCAAATGCTACAAAAATGATTGGGTATATATGTGCAAGGTGCACAATATTTCGTCGGGAAAGGGAGGAAAAGGGCCGGAAAACCCGGTCGCTTTTTACATTTTAGGGGAGTGCGAGAGAAAAAGCAAGCCCAAATCTGCCAAGGAGTGACAAGCAGAAAGATAAAAAGGGAACCAAAATGTGAGCAAAATTTTAGATAGAATGCCGAGAAGAAAGGGGAAAAAGCACAAGGCACAATAAAAATGCGTCAAAATTGTTAAATTTTTTAAACGAATTGCCCAAACGATGGATGGAAAATTAAGCATGCTGACAATAGTGCACAATAATCTTGACAGGGCAGGAGAGAAGACTTAAAATATAGACAATCACCTGCGAGTTTGCAGGGATAAATTTAGCGTTCCGTACAAATCGGGGGCGCGTGAAGAAAAGAGAGGTTTGCATTATGAAAGTGAAAAAGTTGATGGCAGCGGCATTGGTTGGCTCCATGGCCCTTTCCCTTGCGGCTTGCGGCGGTGACACCACCACGCCCGCAGAGAATACCTCGGGCGAGTCCACTGCTGAAAGCACCGAAGCCGGCGACGGCAGCTACAACATCAGCGTCATCCTCAAGACCACCGCTTCCGAGTACTGGGGCTACGTCAAGGCTGGCGCAGAGGCGTACGGCAAGGAGCATCCGGAGGTTACGGTTTCGGTCAAGGGCGCTTCTTCGGAGACCGCTTACGAAGAGCAGCTGAACATGATCGACACCGAGCTCAACAACGCGTCCAATGACGGCTTCGTTATCGCGCCGCTGCAGGCCGACATGGTCAAGAACCTGATTGCAGGCAAGACCAAGCCGATCGCAGCTGTTGATACCGATATCGACGCTCCTGAGGTCTTCACCTTCGTAGGCACCGGTAACGAAGAGGCTGGTAAGCTCGGCGGCGCTGCTGCGGTAGAGGCTGCAAAGGCTGCTGGCTGGACCGATATCAAGGCGATCGAGATCGCAGGCGTTCAGGGCGACGCAACCAACGAAGCTCGTATGGCCGGCTACAAGGCTGGTATCGAGGAGAACGGCGGCGACTTCCTGGAGGAAGAGGTTCAGTACGCTGACGCAACGGCTGACAAGGCTGTAAACTCGATGGAAGCAATCATGCAGAAGTTCCCGGAAGGCATCGCGATCATCTGCGCGAACAACGACGATATGGCGATGGCGGCTGCTCGTACCGGCAAGGCAAATCCGGCGTATGCCAACACCATTTACCTTGGCTTCGACGCGATCCAGGCAGGCTGCCAGTCCATTCTGGACGGCGAGCTGACCATGTCCGTTGCACAGCAGGGCTATGAGATGGGCTACATGGCAGTTGAGGCTGTTGTTGACAAGCTCAACGGCGCAACCGACATCGAGGAGTTCATCGATTCCGGTGCAACCGTTATCGATTCGACCACCGCACAGGAGCGCATGGATACCCTGAAGGGCTACCTCGGCGAATAAGTTTTCATAATTTCCCCAAGCATATTTCCCCAGCAGAGAAGAGTAGAACAAGCACTTTTTAAAGAGACAGTATCGTCCGCCCCCTCAGACGGGCGGGGCGGACGGTTGTTCTCCCTGAAAAGCTTCTTATGGACGGAGCGGCGGCCGGCAGCCCCAGCGGGAGGCCGGTGAAGATCGCGCCGAGAGCGATTTTCCAAAATTTGCTCCGCACCCCCATCTCGGAGAAGAACAGGTGATGAATCAATGAGTGAATATGTAGTAGAATTAAAAAATGCGAGGAAGCTGTTCCCCGGCGTCGTCGCACTGAACAACATGCACCTGAACGTCAAGCCGGGTGAGATCCTTGGCCTGATCGGTGAGAACGGCGCGGGTAAGTCCACGCTGATCAAGGTGCTGACCGGCGTACATCAGCCTGATGAAGGCGAGATCTACGTCGAAGGACAGCTCAAGAAGTTCAAGGACCCGAATGAGTCCGCGGCCGCTGGTATCGCCTGCGTATACCAGGAGCTGAATATTGAGCCTCTGATGAGCATTACCGACAACATTTTCATCAACAAGTGGATCAAAAAGGGCGGCCTGCTCGACTACCCCACCATGCACAAGAAGGCCAAGGAAGTCATGGCTTCCCTGGGCCAGGATGTTGACCCGCGCAAGCCGGCCGGCACCTTCGGTATGGGCGTCCAGCAGATGATCGAGATCGCCAAGGCGGTTCTGATCGATGCCAAGATGATCATCATGGACGAGCCGACCTCCTCCCTCGGCGAGAAGGAAGTTGAGCAGCTGTTTAAGACCTGCCGTGAACTGAAGAGCCGCGGCATCGGCATCATGTTCGTATCGCATAAGCTCGAAGAGCTGTTTGAACTGTGCGACCGCGTTACGGTTATCCGCGACGGCGAGTTCATCGAGACCCGTGATATCAAGGATTGGGACAATGATTCGCTGATCACTGCGATGGTTGGCCGTAGCCTGGATAACCAGTTCCCGAAGGAATTCGGCCAGAAGAGCAAAGACCCGTTCCTGAAGGTCGAAAACCTGCAGGAGGGCGGCGTCCTCTTCGGCGTAGACTTCGAAGCATACGGCGGCCAGATCCTGGGCTTTGCGGGCCTGGTCGGTGCCGGCCGTACCGAGACCATGCGCGCGATCTTCGGCGCAGACCCGATCGATGGCGGCAAGGTGTACATCCACGGCAAGGAAGCCCATATTAAGAACCCGCGTCAGGCAATCAATTCCGGCATCGCGTTCCTCACCGAGGACCGTAAGGGACAGGGCCTGGTCCTGGCACAGACCATTCGTACCAACCTGATCTTGGCGAACATGAAGCGTTTCTGCAATGGCCCCTTCCTCAACGAGAAGAAGATTCTGGAGTCCGGCGAAGAGCATATCAAGACACTGCGCATCAAGACTCCGTCGATCGACGAGATCGTCGGCCAGCTGTCTGGTGGTAACCAGCAGAAGGTCGTTATCGGTAAGTGGCTGAATGCGGATGCAGATATCTTTATCTTCGACGAGCCGACGCGCGGCATTGACGTCGGTGCGAAGGTCGAGGTATACAACGTTATGAATAGCCTGGTCAAGGCTGGCAAGTGTGTTATCATGATCTCTTCGGAAATGCCCGAGATTCTCGGCATGAGCGACCGCGTCGTGGTCATGCGCGGCGGCAAAGTCATGGCGACGGTTGACCGTGATAGCGAGCACTTTAACCAGGAAGACATCATGAAGGCAGCATGGGGAGGAACATTAGATGGCTAAGACAACGACAAAGAAGAAGAGAGGCGGCAATGGCGTATCGCTTGGTACCCTCGCTGCGCTGGCAGTCCTGTGTATTATTCTGGCAATCGCTTCGCCGAACTTCTTGACGTACAATAACATCATGAGCGTATTCAAGCAGACCGCGTTCAATGCATTCGTTGCAGTTGGTATGCTGCTCTGCCTGATCACCGCCGGTATCGACCTTTCGGTTGGTAACATTGCAATTTTCTGTTCGTGCCTTATGGGTATGTTGGTCCAGAAGGGCGTAACCAATGGCTTTATCATGCTGATCATCGCGCTGATCGCTGGCGCTGCAATCGGCCTGATCAACGGCCTGCTGCTGACCCGCCTGCATCTGCCTCATCCCTTCGTTTCTACCCTGGGTATGAAGAACATGCTGTGGGGCGCTGCACTGCTGGTCACCGGTTCCCAGATGGTTTCCGGTTTCCCGACCACCGTTACCTGGTTCGGTAGCGCAACTGTCGGCGGTTTCCCGATTGCGTTCATCTTTGTTATCATCCTGTACATTGTAATGCACGTTTTCCTGACCAAGACCACCCTGGGCCGTTCGATCTACTGTGTCGGCGGCAACCCGGAAGCAGCACGTCTATCCGGTATCAACTCGGCGAACGTCCTGACCTTCTGCTACACCTTCTCTGGTATCATGGCTGCAATCGCAGGTATTTATACCACCGGCCGTTCTGGTATTTGTAACGGTGCTATGGGTACCCAGCCGTATGATACCGAGGCAATCGCAGCCTGCATCATCGGCGGCGCATCCTTCATGGGCGGCAAGGGCACCATGGCTGGTACCATCGTCGGTGCGCTGATCATCGGCGTCCTGAAGAATGGCTTCACCCTTCTGTCCTTCGATTCTGCGCTGCAGAACCTGGTTCTCGGCCTGGTTATCATTCTCGCAGTTCTCATGGACGTTATCCGTGAGCGCATGGAGGCGAAGGCTCGTCGCCTGGCAGCTGCCAACACGGTCAAGTAATTCACCATTCGATGCAAAAAAAGAAGCGCTTCGGCGCTTCTTTTTTTATGCGTTTTCGGTGTACGCGCGGCGCTGCTGCGCAATGGCAGCGCGCTCGGCTTCCAATTCGCGGTAGAGCGCGCAGACATTCCAGGACGCATTGGTCGGCGTGACGACTGCCTTGAGCTGGACGCCGCCCGCACGGCGGATATCGGCCAGGAAGGCATCAAGCAGCGGCTCGGTGAACTGGTGGAAGATCAACATTTCCTCCTGGAATGGCGCGCCGTCCAGCGGCCCTGCTTCCGCATATTCGGGTAGGCCGGCCAGCCGACCCAGCGGCAGGGTCAGTTCCTCAGGCAAGATGGTGCGGATGCGCAGGCCGCGCCTGACGGCCGCAGCCTTGATCTGATCGCCCTTGGCGCCGGACAGATTACAGCACAGCACGGTGGCACGGATGGGATGTTTCATCAAAGAGGATGCTCCTTTCTCGGTGGATAAGTCCAGTATAGCGTATTTGCGCCAGACAGGCAACAAAAAAGAGATACCGGTATTCCGGTATCTCTTTTGTATTTGGGAAGGATTACTTGAAATAATTGACGCCGTTTGCGAAGATTGGCTGATACTTTTCGCCATAGATGTTCTTGCCAACATAGGGGCTGAAGCGCTCGGTATGGCCCATCTTGCCCAGCACGCGACCATCCGGCGAGGTGATACCCTCGATCGCGCATAGCGAGCCATTCGGGTTGAAGGCGATGTCCATAGACGGGTTGCCCGCAAGGTCGGTGTACTGGAAGGCGATCTGGCCGTTCTGTGCCAGACGATCGATCTCGGCCTGCGGCGCGACGAAGCGGCCCTCGCCGTGCGAGATGGCGATGGAGTGCAGGTCGCCGACCGAGAAGGAGGACAGCCACGGGCTCTTGACCGAGGCCACGCGGGTGGTCACATAGCGCGACTGATGGCGGCCGATGAGGTTAAAGGTCAGCGTCGGGCAGTTCTCATCCAAGTCGCGGATCTCGCCATAGGGCACGAGGCCCAGCTTGATGAGTGCCTGGAAACCGTTGCAAATGCCGAGCATCAGGCCGTCGCGCTTGCCGAGCAGTTCATGGACCGCGTCCTTGATGCCAGGGCCGCGCAGGAAGGAGGCGATGAACTTGCCCGAGCCGTCGGGCTCGTCGCCGCCCGAGAAGCCGCCGGGGAGAATGACCATCTGGGCGCGGCGGATAGCAGCTTCCAGCTGTTCAGCCGACTGCGCCAGCGCATCGGCAGAGTAGTTGCGCACGACAATGATCTCAGCGGTGCCGCCCGCGTTTTCGATCGCCTTGGCCGTGTCATACTCGCAGTTGGTACCCGGGAAGACCGGGATGACCGCCAGCGGGCGGGCGCACTTGACCGCCGGGGCGGCTGCGCTGCGCTCGGTGTAGGAGACGGTCTGGAGGTGGGCGTCGGATGCCGGGGCTTGGGTCGGGAAGACGCTCTCGAGCGTGCCCTCAAGCGTTGCCTTGAGCGTATCCAGATCGATGACCTCGTCCGAGATCGTGATTTCAGGCTGCGCGGTGGTCACGCCGATCTTCCAGTAGGCCGGCAGCTCCTCGGTCGCTTCGACGACCAGGCCGCCGAAGTTCTTGAGGAAGAGCGCTTCGCTCGGGAACATCTCATCAAAGGCAAAGCCGATATCGTTACCGATAGCCATCTTGCAGATGGCCTCGGACACGCCGCCGACCGACAGCGCCCAGGCCGAGACGATCTTGCCCGCACGGATAAGGCTGGTGATCTCCTCCCACATGGGCTTGATGGCCGGATAGTCCGGCGCGCCGTCGGGCGTGTAGGGGGCGTCGAACAGATAGACCGGGTGGCCGGCGGCCTTGAACTCGGGAGAGATCAGACGGTCGGCCTCCTCGGGGGCGATGGCAAAGGAGACCAGGGTGGGCGGCACGTCCATGTCGTCAAACGAGCCGGACATGGAGTCCTTGCCGCCAATGGCGCCCAGGCACAGTTCCTCCTGCGCCTTGTACGCGCCCAGCAGGGCGGACAGCGGTTTGCCGAAACGGTGCGGGTCGCGCCCCAGGCGCTCGAAGTACTCCTGGAAGGTGAGGTAGGCGGTCTTGTAGTCGCAGCCCGCCGCCACCAGCTTGGCGACCGACTCGACGACAGCGGCAGCAGCGCCCAGGAAGGGGTTCTGCTCGGTGTAGTAGGGGTCAAAGCCAAAGGCCATGACAGAGGCGGTCGAGCACTGGCCGTTCAGAGCGGGCAGCGTGGCTGCCATCACCTGGGTCGGGGTCAGCTGGTTCTTGCCGCCGTAGGGCATGAATACCGACGACGCGCCGATCGAGCCGTCAAAGCGCTCGGTCAGGCCGCGCTCCAGGCAGATGCCGAGCGAGGACATCTGGTGCAGGATCTTTTCCTGCAAGGTGTCGCCGTCGGGCAGGTTGGCTGCGTCCGGGATGGGCAGGGCCGGGACGATGGCGTCTGCGTGCTTGGCGCAGCCGTTGGTGTTGAGAAAGTCGCGGGACACATCCACGATGGTCTTGCCGTTCCAGGTCATGCGCAGGCGGTTTTTGTCGGTGACCGTGGCGACCACAACCGCCTCAAGGTTCTCCTTGGCGGCAGCGGCGATGAAAGCGTCCACGTCGCGCGCGCGCACGACGACCGCCATGCGCTCCTGCGATTCCGAGATGGCAAGCTCGGTGCCGTCCAGGCCGTCATACTTCTTGGGCACGGCGTTCAGGTCGATGTCCAGGCCGTCGGCCAGCTCGCCGATGGCGACCGACACACCGCCCGCGCCAAAGTCGTTGCAGCGGCGGATCATGCGGGTGACATCGGGGTTGCGGAACAGGCGCTGGAGCTTGCGCTCCTCGGGCGGGTTGCCCTTCTGGACCTCTGCGCCGCAGGTCTCGAGCGAGGCCTCGGTATGCTTTTTGGACGAGCCGGTGGCGCCGCCGCAGCCGTCGCGGCCGGTCTTGCCGCCGAGCAGGATGACGATGTCGCCCGGCTCGGGGACCTCACGGATGACATTCTGGATGGGGGCCGCGCCCACGACCGCGCCGATCTCCATGCGCTTGGCCACATAGCCCGGATGGTAGAACTCGTGCACCAGGCCGGTGGCCAGGCCGATCTGGTTGCCGTAAGAGGAATAGCCTGCGGCCGCCGTTGTGCACAGCTTGCGCTGCGGCAGCTTGTGCGGCAGGGTCTTGGACAGCGGGACGGTCGGATCGCCGGCGCCGGTCACGCGCATGGCCTGGTAGACGTAGGAGCGGCCGGAGAGCGGGTCACGGATGGCGCCGCCCAGGCAGGTGGCCGCGCCGCCGAAGGGCTCAATCTCGGTTGGATGGTTGTGGGTCTCGTTCTTGAACATCAGGAGCCATTCCTCGGGCTTGCCGTCAACGTGGACGGTCACCTTGATCGAGCAGGCGTTGATCTCCTCGGACTCGTCCAGGTTTTTCAGATAGCCGCGCTTTTTGAGCACCTTCGCCGCAGCGGTCGCGATATCCATGAGAGTCACCGGACGCTTTGCCGCCTTCTCCGCGCCGTAAACTTCAACGCGCGCGGCCAGATAGCGATCGTACGCCTCCTGCACCATCGGGTCCTCAAAGGTGACGTTATCGATCTGGGTCAGGAAGGTGGTGTGACGGCAGTGATCGGACCAGTAGGTATCGACCATGCGCACCTCCGTGATGGTCGGGTCGCGGTGCTCCTCGTCGCGGAAGTAGGCCTGCAGGAATTTGAGGTCGTCCAGGTCCATGGCAAGGCCCATGGACTGGCGCAGGGCGTCCAGGGCGCCGGCGTCCATCTGAACAAAGCCCAGGACCGAGGCGACTTCGGTCGGGATCTCATAGACCGCATGCAGGGTCTGCGGCTTGTCCATGGAGGCCTCGCGCGCCTCGACGGGGTTAATCAGATAGGTGCGGATCTTTGCAAGGTCGGCGTCCGACAGCGTGCCCTCGAGGACATAGACCTTGGCGGCCGCGACAGCCGGGCGCTCGCCCTGGGTCATGAGCTGGATGCACTGGGCGCAGGAATCGGCGCGCTGATCGAACTGGCCGGGCAGGGGCTCAACGGCCAAGACGGCGTGCGGGCCCTCCGGGAGCGGGAACGCCTCGTCGTAACAGACGTCGGCCATCGGTTCGGAAAACACGATGTGCTTGGCCCTCTCGTATACGGCCTCGTCCACACCCTCGACATCATAGCGGCACAGATAGCGCACGCCGGAAAGGGACTGGATCTCCAAAAGATTGTGCAGGCTGTCAAACAGGCCGCGCGCCTCGACATCAAAGCCGGGGCGCTTCTCGGAATAACAACGATAAACTGCCATTTCGGACTCCTTCATGCAAGAAATAAATTTGTTTCAGGCCCCCGCCGTTTGAGGCCGCGCGGTGAGCTTGGTTAGACGACCAAAAAAGCGCGGGAAATGGCGGGAATTCATACTAATATGATACTCCGAACGGGTGGTATGGCGCAAGCGATAATCTGACGAAACGTCGTTGAAATTATATGGATATCGTGTATAATTTAATCAAAGGGGGCGGCTGGCTCGGGCGCCCGCCCCGCATAGAACGACAAAAACCGGCACGCACATCTGCGCGCCGGCCCCTTTCGCCCGGGCGGGAGGGCAGACAAAAAGGAGGAACATTCCCATGAAAATCAAACTTTCCCCGTCCATTCTGTCGGCGGACTTTGCAAACCTTGCGCGCGACATCAAGACTGCGGTCGATGCGGGCGCAGAATACGTGCATGTCGACGTCATGGACGGCCACTTCGTCCCGAATATCACCATCGGCGCGCCGGTCGTCAAGTCGCTGCGCCGCGCCACCGACGCCGTGCTGGATGTCCATTTGATGATCTCGGACCCGGACAAGTACCTGGACGACTTTATCGCGGCCGGTTCGGACATCATCACCGTGCACTGTGAGTCCAATGGCGATACCCGTGCCCAGCTGCGCAAGATCCGCGCGGCCGGCGTCAAGGCGGCCTGCGTCATCAAGCCCGGCACCCCGGTCGAGACGGCCATCGAACTGCTGCCCGAGTGCGATATGATCCTGCTGATGACGGTCGAGCCGGGCTTTGGCGGCCAGGGCTTCATCCCGGAGTGCATGGACAAGATCCGCGCGCTGCGCCGCGCCATCCAGGAAGGCGGCTACCAGTGTGAGCTCGAGATCGACGGCGGTGTCAAGCAGACCAACGTAGTCGAGTGCATCGAGGCTGGCGCGGATGTCATCGTCGCAGGCTCTGCGGTCTTTGGCGGCGACATCGCGGCCAACGTTAAGGGCTTCCTCGGAAAATTCGAGGAGGGCGCGGCCAAGGCTCAGTGGACCAAGTAAGCGGCGGGCTAGGACCGACAGCATACACAAAAGGGCGCGGCTTTTGCGGCCGCGCCCTTTTGTGTCTATGTGAGCCAAAAAATGAGGGGGTCCAGGAGAAAAATGGCCCAGACCCCGCGCAAAGGTTCAGCGGGAACGGAATTTGACCGCCGTGCCGTAGGCCAGCACCTCGGCTGCGCCTTGGGCGATCTCGCAGGAGCTGTAGCGCACGCCGATGACGGCGTCGGCGCACAGGCGTGCGGCCTCGTCCTGCATACGGGACAGCGCGATCTCCCGCGCTTCCTGCATCAAGGTGGTATAGGACTGCATTTCGCCGCCCACAAGGTTTTTAAAGCCAGACATGATGTCGCGGCCCACATTTTTGCACTGCACGGTATTGCCGTGCACGATGCCGAGCACGTCGAATGCGGTGTCAGGGATCGTATCAAGGGTCAGAATCAGCATGGGGTTCCTCCTTTGCAGTTTCCTGGGCGTCGTCGGATGCCTGCGCCAGATGCCGCGTCAGCCAGCGGGAGATATCGCCATACACGTCCAGGCGGTTGGTCTCGTTTAAGATTTCGTGGCGGCCGTTTTTGTAAAAGATGACGTCCAGGTCGGTCAGACCGGCGGCGCGGTAGAGCTTGGCCACACGGCGCACGCCCTCGCCGTAGCCGCCGACCGGGTCGCGGTCGCCGGAGATCAGCAGCAGGGGCAGGTCACGCGGGGTGGACTTGAAGCACTTGGCCGTGTTGGCGCGGTCGACCAGGGTGAACAGGTCGCGGAAGCCGGCGGCGGTGAAGATGAAGTTGCACTTGGCGTCCGACTGGAAGCGCTGCACAACGCCGTCGTCGCGGCTGAGCCAGTCGAACATGGTGTGCGCGTCGGGAATCCGGCGGTTATAGTTCTTGAACGCCAGGTTGGACAGAAAAGATGAGCGGTAGGTCATGCCCTTGGAGTGCGCGACCGAGTTGGCCATGCGCGCGCCCGGGCGTGCGAGCGGATTGGGCCCGGCGGTACCGCTGAGGATGCAGCCCGACAGGCGCTTGCCGTAGTCTGTCAGGTAGATGCGGGTGATGAGCGACCCCATCGAGTGCCCGAGCACAAAGTAGGGCAGGTCGGGATAGCGCACCTGCATGATGTCGGTCAGCTTCTGCATGTCCTGGATGAGGTAGCTCCAGCCGTCGCGCACGGCAAAAAAGCCGAGCTCGGTCGCGCGGCCGGCCGAGGCGCCGTGCCCAATGTGGTCGTTGCCGCAGACGATGAAGCCGAGCGAGCACAGGTATTTGGCAAAAACCGTATAGCGTGAAAAATATTCGCACATCCCATGGGAGATCTGCACCACGCCGCGCAGATCTACGCCCTCAGGCGCCAGGATATAGTACGTCACGTTGGACCGGCCGTTTGAACTTTTGAAAATATTCTGCGTACACTTGATATCCATCGTGATTCATTCCTTCGGTTTTGAAAATGCAGGGATAAGATTTCCGTACCCCTATCATATCACAAAAGCCCGCATCCGTCCCCCGATATTGAGAAATATTTACAAATGATTCAAAAATATTTGCCTTCTGTTGGGTAAAAAGGTATAATAAAGGCAAATATATCCGACGAGGTGACCAAAGACTATGCCGTATATTTGTGTAAATTTGACGAAGAAGCTGACAGACAGCCAGAGGGACGCCATCAAGGCTGGCTTGGGCGAAAAAATCGCCCTGATCCCAGGCAAGAGCGAGCGGGCCCTGATGGTGGACATCGCGGACGGCCGCACGATGTACTATCAGGGGGAAAAGCGCGACCTGGCATATATTGACGTGCGGTGCTACAAGAGCGCGGCGTTTGAGGACAAGAAGCGCTTCACCGAGGCAGCATTCGAGATCGTCGAGCAGGTGACCGGCCTGACGGCGGATGATATCTATCTCTCGTGCGGGGAGTACGACACCTGGGGGACCAAGGGCAGCCTGAAGTAAGTCTGGCCTACAGCAGAAAAATCAAAAGCGCCGCCTGTGGGCGGCGCGATTTTTTTTGCGGCCACCGGCTGCATGGGAAGCGCGGCCGGGCTCAGGGCAGCGTCCAGTCGATGGGCGCGATGCCGTGCTGCATGAGGAATTCATTGCACTGGGAAAAGTGCCGGCAGCCGAAAAAGCCCTGGTAGACCGAGAGGGGCGAGGGGTGGACGGTCTCGAGCACCAGATGGTTAGGGTTCGTGATGAACTTTTTCTTGCTGCGCGCATTGCCGCCCCAGAGCAGGAAGACGATGGGCCGCTCATGCGCGTTGAGCTTTTGGATGATGGCGTCGGTGAAGCGGGTCCAGCCGATCTTGCTGTGGCTGTTGGGCTCACCGCGGCGCACGGTCAGGGTGGTGTTGAGCAGCAGGACGCCCTCCTTGGCCCAGGGGATCAGGCTGCCGGAGTGCGGCGCGGGCAGGCCCATATCATTTTGCAGCTCGGTAAAAATATTTTGCAGGCTGGGCGGCAGCGGCACGCCCGGCCGCACCGAAAAACACAGCCCCTGGGCCTGCCCAGGGCCGTGATAGGGGTCCTGCCCGAGCAGGACGGCCTTGACGTCGGCGTAGGCCGTGTAGCGCAGGGCGTTAAAGATGTCCTCCATGGGCGGATAGACCTCGTGTTCGGCGTACTCCTTCTTGAGGACGCGGCGGATCTGTGCGTAATATTCCGAGTGGAACTCGTCCGCAAGCAGCGCGTCCCAGTCGTTTCCAATCTGTACCATTCTGTTCTCCTCCTGTGCGGGCCCGCGCCGGCGCGGGATGGTTTGCCTGCCTCTATCATATCATAAAATCACGCGTTTGCCTATTGACTTCTATGCGGCGGCTATGCTATACTCTGAGTGTACTAACACACATAGTACACTTAATACACGGAGAGAAAGGAGGCGCGCAATGCTGGGAATCAATTATCGGGACGGGCGGCCGATCTATGAGCAGGTCGTGGATGAGATCGAGCATATGGTGGTGCACGGCGTCCTGGAGCCGGACAGCCAGCTTCCAAGCGTGCGTCAAATGGCGGCTGAACTGTCGATTAATCCAAATACCATCCAACGCGCGTACAGTGAATTGGAGAGCCGGGGAGTGATCTATTCCGTGAAGGGAAAAGGCAATTTTGTGTCGCCGAATGCGGCGGCGCTCCGTGAGCGCCGCCTGCGTGATCTGCAGGTGCAGATCACAGAGCTTGTTCGCACGGCGAGGGAGCTGGGCGTCTCGGACGCGCAGCTTATGGAATGGATGAAAGGAGAGGGGGAGATAGAGTGATCCGCACAGAAAAAGCGACCAAGTCCTTTGGCAGCATCGTCGCCGTCGACCATGTGGACACCGAGATCCACGACGGCTCGGTTTTCGGCCTCATCGGCTCGAATGGCGCGGGCAAATCGACCTTCCTGCGTATGCTGGCCGGCATCCTGGCGCCCGACGCCGGCATCGTCCGCGTGGACGAGCAGGAGATCTTTGAGAATGAGGCGCTCAAGCGGCGTTGCTTTTACATCTCCGACGAGCAGTTCTTTTTTGCAAACAGCACGCCGGACGATATGAAGAACTATTACAAGGCGCTTTACCCGACATTTGACGAGGCGCGCTACCGTACGCTTTTGGACGGCTTTGGCCTGGATGGGCGACGCAAGATCCGCACCTTCTCCAAGGGCATGAAAAAGCAGGTGTCGATCATCTGTGGCCTGAGCGCCATGACCGACTATTTATTCTGCGACGAGACCTTTGACGGCCTGGACCCGGTCGCGCGGCAGACGGTCAAGGGCCTGCTTGCAGGCGACGTGGCCGACCGCGGCCTGACCCCGGTCATCGCCTCGCACAACCTGCGTGAGCTGGAGGACATCTGCGACCATGTCGGCCTGCTGCACCGCGGCGGCATCCTGTTCTCGCGCGACCTGGACGACATGAAGCTCGGCCTGCACAAGGTCCAGCTGATCCTGCGCGAGCAGCCGGCGGGCGATCCCTTTGCGGGCATCGAGGTGCTCAAGCGCGAGCAGCGCGGCTCGCTCTATACCATCACCGCGCGCGGCACGCGGGAGGAACTGGAAGACCGCATTGCGGCGCTGCAGCCCGCGTTCTATGAGATGCTCCCGCTCACGCTTGAGGAGATCTTTATCAGCGAAACGGAGGTGGCAGGTTATGACCTCAAAAAACTTCTCTACTAAATATCTCGTGCGGCAGAATCTGACGAGCCGCATGTGGGCCATCGCCCTGGGGATCCTGGGCTGCCTGGCCGGGCTCCTGCTGCCGGTCTTTGTCATCCAGCAGGGATACCGTGCCGAACTCGAGTGGATCCAGCAGGGGAACAGCAGCCAGACGCCGGCTGAGGCGCTCAGCAATGCCCAGGGGCAGATCGGCACCCTGCTATCGCTGGACAACCCATTTATCAAGCTGGTGCTTATCGTGCTGGCCATCCTGTGCGGCGTGTCGCTCTTCCGCTATCTGCACGACCGCCGGCAGGTTGACTTTTTTCATGCGCTCCCGGTGAACCGCGGCAAGCTCTTTGTGCTCAATTATATGTCGGGCGTCCTGCTTGTCATCCCGGTCTACCTGATTATCCTGCTCATTGCAATTGCCTGCGCGGGTGCCATGGGATTCTCGGGTGGCCTGCACGGCGGCATGATCGTGCAGGGGATGCTGGGCAACCTGGCCTATTTCCTGCTCAACTATACGGTTGCGGTGCTGTGTACCATCCTGACCGGCAACACGATCATCACCGTGCTGCTCGGGGTCTGGGCCGAGTTCGGCATCACGCTGCTCATGATCATGGTCCAGGTCTATCAGGCCATGTTCTATCAGACCTTTGCCACGGGCATGCCGGCCGTGGAGAACCTCATGATGTATGGCAGCCCGATTGGCAGCTATCTCCTGTCGGGCTACGACCAGCAGAGCCTGTCCTTCCCGGTCATCGGGCAGCTGGCGGCGCGTCTGCCCGGCGGCATGGGCGCGCTCCTATATCCGGTCGTGCTGACCATCGTGCTGCTGGCGCTCAGCTTTGTGCTGTTCTGCCGCCGCAGGAGCGAGAACTCAGGCATGGCCATTGCCTTTAAGCCCTTCCAGCCGCCGCTCAAGTGGTTCATGTGCCTGGTCTCGGGCCTGGCGTTCAGCCTTATCTTCACCGCCCTGTTCAACAGAAGCAGCGGCTGGCGCTGGTTCGGCCTGGTATTCGGCGTGGTCCTGTGCCACATGGTCGTCGAGATCGTCTATGACTTTGACTTTAAGGCGCTCCTGCACCACTGGAAGCAGATGATCCTGGTAACGGTCTTGGCGATCCTGCTGCTCGCCGGCATCCAGAACGATGTGCTGGGCTATGACCGCTATGTGCCCGACGTGGATGACATCGCCTCGGTCGCCATCGAGGACTCAATGTATACGTATATGACGGGCAGGGAGCTGAACGATCCAGACACGTCACAGCTGACAGACGCGGACAGCATCGC
The DNA here is from genome assembly GCA_019119435.1 of Candidatus Butyricicoccus avicola. Classification (GTDB taxonomy): domain Bacteria; phylum Bacillota; class Clostridia; order Oscillospirales; family Butyricicoccaceae; genus Butyricicoccus; species Butyricicoccus avicola. The sequence continues at coordinate 7,290 of DWWZ01000102.1, read as the reverse complement.
GCTCGTGCACGAGATCGCCGAGCGGTCAGTCCAAAATCTGGACTCCGCCGTGGAGGATGAGCCGGTGAACTCGTACACGGTGCACTATACCCTCAAAAACGGTACGCGCGCCGCGCGCAACTATTATAGCGTGCGGGCAGACGTGGTCAAGGACCAGATCATCGCGCTCGTTACCAGTCCCGCATACCTGGAGCGGTACAGTACGCTGCAAAATATCCACCTGCCAGACGGCGGACAGGGCACGTCCCACATGGAACTGCGCAACAGTATCTGCCCCGAGGGCTTGCCCGCCCAGCGGATCTTGACCGAGCGCGAGGATATCCAGGCGGTCATCGATACGCTGCGCAAGGATCAGATGGCGAACGCCGAGGCCCACTTGCAGGAGGTCCCGGTGCTCTCCCTGAGCCTGTATAACGAGTGGCGCTTCCCCGAGCGGGACCCGAATGAGCGCAACTGCTACGGCCTGTGTGAGCTTTCGGTCTATCCGTCGGATACGGCCAGCTTGGCGCTCATCGAGCAGATGACCGGCCTCCGCCCGGCGGTGCTGTCGCATGAGAATGTCCAGTCGATCGATATCGTCGCCTATACCGAGGAAGAATATCAGCAGATGATGGAGTCCTCCTATAGCTATGGCGGAGACCAGGTCTTCATTGAGTCGCACACCATGACGGTCACAGACGCGGAAACCATTGACGCCCTGCTCGAAAATGCGGTCACGCAGAGCATGCGGACCTATTCCGGGCCGGATATCGCCATGCAGTCGTTTGAGGGCAGCGTGGTCATAAGCGCCAAGATCGTAAGCCGCGGGCTGAACGCCACCTGGACGACCGACGAGCAGATCTATTATCCGGAAGGCCAGGCCCCGACGGCGCTCCTGGCGCAGCTCGGCCGGACCGGGGAGATCCGCGTGGCCGAATAAAATAAGACAGAAGGAAGGGAAAGAGATATGAAACGGAACGTGTTCACGGCGGCAGGCATCGTGCTGCTTGCGATTTATTGGTACCTTGTTCTTGCAGTCACGGGCGGTACACCGACCAATTTCCTCATCATCAAAGACTTCTCGGTCAGCGCCGACCTCTCGCTCGTCCCGTTCCGCGATCTTTTGGCCATCTTAGGAGGAAATGACTTTGGTGGAAGCTTCCTCCAGATCGGGGGCAATGTGATCCTGTTTGCGCCCTTAGGCTTTCTCGTTCCCTTTTTCTGGCAGGGCTGGCGCGGCGCAGGCCGCACCATTGCCCTGGGCTGTGCGATGTCGCTGTTTATCGAGATCAATCAGCTGTTTAACTACCGCGCGACCTCAGTGGACGATCTCATCCTCAACACGCTGGGGGCGGCGGCCGGCTTTGCCTGCTTCCTCGTGGGCAAGCGGCTGTTCCACCTGCCCGGCCGTGCGGGGACCCGCGCAGAAAAACTGCCGGTGGTCGTCCTGCTGATCGTGTGGGCGCTCGCCATCGCTCGGGAACTGCCATTTTATCTGAGTTATCTGAGCCTGTAAGGAGGGAGATGCCTGGTGATTCGTCTTGCTGTTTTCTTTGCGCCGTCTGTCCAGGCGGTGCTTGTTGCCGGTGCGGCCCTCCTGCTGCTGGAGACTTGGCTGTTCCTCCGGCGATGATGACCGAAGGAGGTGGATGCCTTGCAGGCGATGTGTTTGCTGGCGTATGAGCTGGCAGCCATGCTGCTTCCGGCGGCCCTCGCGTTTTGCCGCCTGCGCCGCCGGCTGGGGCCGGAGCAGCCCTGCCCGGTGCTGCCCGTGCTGGTCTTCGCCGCCTATGCGGCGGCGGTCCTCCATTTGACCGGCGCGGGTACGCTTGGGGATGGGCTGATATACCAGATGCAGTTTGGCGGGGAACAGGTCAATCTGCTCCCGTTCTCGCGGCAGATCGATGCTGTCGCATACCTGCAGAACGTCTTGCTCTTTGTGCCGTTCGGTTTGCTGCTGCCCTGGTTTTGGCCGGCATTGCGCCGGCCAAAACCGGTCCTGTTCGCAGGCTTTGGCCTGTCGCTTGTGATCGAGCTGAGCCAGCTGCTCAACAACCGGCGGACCGACATCGACGACCTGATCCTAAACACTTTGGGCGCTGCGCTGGGATATGCCCTGTGGCGTGTGATGCATCTGCATGCCGCACCCGCCGGGCCGCGCGCTGGCTGGGCCGTTCCGCTTGGCTGCCTGGGCGCCATGTGCGCTGGCCGGCTGCTGCTGTATCACGAACTCTGGATGGCGTCCCTGCTCTATGGGTTTTGAGCGCCACGACAAAAACCGCTCCCGAAAAGGAGCGGTTTTGTCATATATTATGGGTTAGAGGAGGAAAAAGTGGAAGAGCAGGATCAGGATCACTAGGTGCAGCGGATAGAACCAGTAGCACAGGCGGCTCCAGGCGCGGCTGTGATAGCCCTGCTGGCCGTGATAGAGCCAGATGAAGAGCAGGGAAACGACGGCCAGGGCCTGCAAGGGGATGGCCGAGGACCCGGAAAGCGACATGCCAGGAAGCAGGAAAGCGTTGATCCAGATCATGCCGGCAAGCTGGATGACATGGGCGCCGCGCACTTGGCGGGTGTAGTAGAACAGTAGGATGGTCAGCACGCCGGGGCCGCTGTAGTCGACCATGGCGAGCGTGCCCGCGAGATACCCGAGGACGGCGAGCAGTACGCAGCCGGTCAGGATGGCGGCGCGGGGCAGGGCCGAGCGGCGCAGCTTCTCGGTGGCCGCGATAACGCCGATGCCGAGCAGCATGGTCCACAGCACGTTCTGATGGAAGGGGTTGATCCATGAGCTCAGGCCTATGCTCAGGTTGTACGGGATTTCGGAGAGCAGCGCAAAAATCAGCAGCCGCTGGCAGTACTTTTTGAGGTCATGGGTGTGGAAATACCCCTCGACGAGCTGGAACGCAAAGATAGGGAAGGCCAGGCGGCCCAGATAGACCAAAAAACCGGCATCCCAGGGTAGGATCTTGTATGTGTGGTCGCAAAGCATGGAGAACATGGCGATGAGACGCAGGTGGAATGCGGTCAACTGGAATCGTCCGCCATGCGCAATCGAATGGGACATAGCGCCTCCTTTATGGGAAAAAAGATTTATTTTTAGCGATTGTACCACTTTGGAGGCGGGTATGTCAATGACAAAATAGTTACAAATAAATTGAATGCAAAAGGATAAAATTTAAAAATATATCTATACGGGCTGCACAGGGTACCCCGGCGGTCAATCCCCGGGCTGGCAATTCACGCTGCGCACATCTTCGGCCTCAAACAAGGCCTGCATGCCGCGCAGGATGACGTCGCGCGGGGCGCGGACCGTGACTGTATAGCACACGCATCCGTCGTCCTCTCGTGTGGCTGTGCTGTCCAGTAGTTGGACCCGGTGCTCGTGGATCAGGCTGGCAAAGTGAGCTGGGAATGCGCTGCCGCCGGCTACGGTGAACTGCAGATGGCTGGTCTGGTTGGGCTCCGCCCGCGCGACCACGCGGTGCATGAGGATCTGCAGCGCCGCGACGACGCCGGTCGTGAAGATGCCGATTACAAGCATCCCGGCGCCGATGGCCAGGCCGATGCCGGCCGTCGCCCAGATGCCAGCCGCGGTGGTCAGGCCCTTGATGGTATTGCCGTGCTTGAAGATGACGCCTGCGCCGAGGAAGCTGATGCCGCTGACGACCTGTGCGGCCACGCGGGCAGGGTCGGCGCCGCGCGTGCCGTTGAATACCGCGCCGGTGGCATCGGTCAGGTCGGCAAAACCGTACTTGGAGACGATCATCAGCAGGGCAGCTGCACAGCAGACGATCACATGGGTGCGGATGCCGGCCTCTTTGAAGCGGCGACTGCGCTCGATGCCGATGCAGGCGCCGCACAGGCAGGCGAGCAGGATGCGGAAGAAGAAGTCGGCCTCCTGCAGGATAGAGAATTGGCTGTTGAGATAAGCGGTGAGTGTCATAGGTAAGGCTCCTTATCTGAGGTGATAGACATGGCAGCGTTTGGGGAAGACGGTACGGCGGCGCCGATCGTCCGAGCCCGCGTGGAAGGCGTGCATCACGCAGGGGGTATCCTCGGGCGGCAAGTAAAGGTTGAGCGCCGCCTGCATGGAGAGCGTGCCGAAAATGCCGCGGGTGTTCGTGTTTGGGTACATAACCTCATCTCCCTTGATTTTTTCTGCCGGATTCGGTATAGTTAGAGTATAAGCCGGAAATTGCATAATGTAAAATTAGAATTAGTTTGTATACTATTCAGAATTATTATAGGAGGCCGATATGCTCAATCCCAAGATCTACTCGCTTTTGCAAGTTTACCAGTGCGGAAGCTTTATGGCGGCGGCAAAAAAGCTGTCGATTACCCAGCCGGCGGTCAGCCATCACATCAAGGCGCTGGAGGAAGAATTGCACGTTTTGATCTTTGACCGGCGCGGCGGAAAGGTAGTTTTGACACGGGAAGGCGAGGAAGTCATCAAGTGCGCTAAGAAAATGTTGGGATTATACCAGAATTTGCAGCAGGACCTGCGGGACAGCAAAAAGCTGATCTCGCACTTGACCGTGGGCGTCACGCATACGGCGGAGAGCAATCCCATCGCCGAGGCGCTGGCCAGCTATGGGGCGCAAAACGATCAGGTCATGATAAAAATGATCACAGGTACGATAAAAAAACTTTATAGCATGCTCAAGACATATGAGATCGACCTCGCGATTGTAGAGGGACGGATCGCTGACCCGAGCATCCGATACCTGCTCATGGACACCGATTATCTGGCGCTGGCGGTGTCGGTCAACCATCCCTTCGCCGGGCGTGAGATGGTCACGCTGAGCGAGCTGAAGAAGGAGCGCATGATCCTGCGCCTGCCCAATTCGGGCACGCGCAATCTGTTTACCGCCCATCTGGAGAGCAACAACATGAGCCTGAGCGAGTTCAACGTGATTCTGGAACTGGACAACATCGCGACGATCAAGGACCTGATCCGCCGGGATCTGGGCGTGTCCATCCTGCCCAGGAGCGTCTGCCTGGACGAGCTGAAAAAGAAAAAGCTCGTGGTCCTCCCGGTGGAGAACTTGAGTATGGTGCGCGAGATTAACCTGGCCTACCAGAGCGATTTTACCCAGACCGACATGCTGCGCGACATCGTCCGGTCATACCGGGAAACGCTGCGCCATTACCGGTAAGGCGCAAAAAAAGAGGGGCCCGAAGGGGCTCCTCTTTTTTGCGCACTTTGTATCTGCGCACCGATGAAAAAAGACCGGATATCGCAGGATATCCGGTCTTTCTTGGTGGGAGGTGGTGGATTCGAACCACCGAAGTCATAGACGACAGATTTACAGTCTGTTCCCTTTGGCCACTCGGGAAACCTCCCATATGCAGTTGCGCTTTACGAGATTTGGAGCTGGTAGACGGACTTGAACCCCCGACCTGCTGATTACAAATCAGCTGCTCTACCAACTGAGCTATACCAGCGTTTTCTCGGTCCACTCGGTTCGGTGAGCTGCTCACCTCAGCGACGTAAATTATAATACCACAAAAAGCGATGGATGTCAACGCTTTTTTGCAGGCCATGCAAAAAAGTTTTTGCCCTATTTGGCGCGCTTGTCCTCGTTTTTGCCCGTGTCCTGCGGCGTGATGCGGTCGCCCACGCTCTGCAGCAGCGTCAGCATGGAGGAGGACAGATTGGGGAAGGTGCGTGCGAGGTCGGCCGGCTGTAGGGAGGGCATGCGGATTTCCTCCTGTGTCAGGCCAAACCCGCCCTCGCCCTTGGCCGCGGCGCGGATGCGCAGTTCAGACAGGTTCATCTGCGCGTCGCACAGGCAGTCAAAATGTTCGCTGGCCGTGCGGAAAGCCTCCTCCACGCCGCCGGGGTCGGCAGCGTAAAGATAGCGGAAGACTTTATAGATGGCCATCGACAGGTAGTTGGAGATTTCGCTTGAAAGCTGCTCAGAGCCGCTCTTTTCCGCGACCTCAAACAGCAGCGCCGCCGAATTGACGACCAGGCGGCGGTTGAGCAGCATCGTGTCCTGCGTGTCTCCGTTGGTGTCTGCGGCCGCGTCGTGCAGGCGCGAGGCCGGCACGGCCGAGCCGTCGCGGGCCATGGAGCGGCCGAGCAGATAATCGCAGGATACGCCATAGTAGTCGGCAGCGCGCACGACAAAACCGAGGCCAGGCTCGCGCAGCCCGTTCTCGTAATGGCTCAAAAGCGCCTGGGAGACCCCAAGATCACTTGCGGCCGTGCGCTGGCTTATTTTCTTTTCACGGCGCAGCAGCGCAAGGGTCCTCGCAAAATCACTTGCCATTTTCGTCAAACTCCGTCATAAAAGTAATATATATTATACTCACATTATTACTATTTGTAAAGTGGTTATGTGGGAAAAACTCAAAAAACAGGCAAAAAAATCCCCTGAAAGAGGCAATCAGGGGATTTAAAGGTTTACGAACTGACAGTACCGGAAAATACTCTGCGGAATTGCCGAAGCACAATATTTGCCACTATCCACAGCAGCAGTACCTCAAAGGGTAGTAGGCAGAGGTTTTTGAACAGCTTGCCGGGAAGCAGCAGCCAGAACCCCTTTTGATAGACGATGACGCTCCACAGGCTGTTGAGTACGATATTGCACACTAGGTTGACCGAGAGTTTTGCCCCGATGCAGCGCAGGACCGACGGGCGGCCCTTGTACAGCCACAGTCCATAGAGCAGCCCACCTACGACGGCGGTGATGGTGTAGCCGGGGAAATAGCCGGCGGTGTTGTTCGGGCTGAGCAGGAAACCGAGCAGATCGGTGCAAAAGCCGGTCATCATGCCCACTACCGGGCCGTACAGCATGCCGGCCGAGGCATTGCACACAAAGCCGACGGACACGCGCAGCTCGGGCGTGATATAGATACGCAGGCCCAAAAGGTCCATTGCGAGGTTGAGCGCGATGAGCATGGCCGTGACGACCAGCGCGCGGGGGGATTTGAGCTCATCCAGGGAGCGGCGGAAAATATTGCTCTTTTTTTCCATAAAAAGACACCTCCAGAAAAATTCGAGTGCACGCATTTTCAAGAGGTGTGACCGCTCTGAAATTGTGTGCAGCGGGATGCGGCCGCTGCACCGCAGGAAGGAACCCTTCCTTTCGTCCGCCGGACAACTCCCCGTTCCGGTGGCACTTCACGCGCAGCAGTCTACTCTGCTAATAGCTTTATTGTAAACCTTTTTTGTCGGATGTCAAGAGGTGTTCGCCGATTTTTCACGGTTTATCTGCGCGCGTAAGTCAGCTCGGTCATGCTGCCCGCGGACACTGCGGACAGAAGCCGCAGCGGGAGGCACGGCCCATCGCTGGGAAATAG
>DWWZ01000013.1 GCA_019119435.1 Candidatus Butyricicoccus avicola | reverse complement strand
GGATTCCTCCTTATCGGGTCTGGCCGCCGGGCGTCATGTCCCGGCGGCAGCGGTCTGCGTCACATATTCCCCAATACGCGCACGGGATCATACCCGCTTTTTGTACTGGGCGCGGAACTCCAAAAATTCGTCATACGTGCACTCTTTGTCCAGGACGCCGTCCTCGCGCAGCTCGATGATGCGGTTTGCGATGGTCCCCATGAACTCGTGGTCGTGGGTCGCGAGCAGCACGTTGCCCTTAAAGTCGGCAACGCCGTTATTGACTGCGGTAATGGATTCCAGGTCCAGATGGTTGGTCGGCTGGTCGATGACCAGGACGTTGGAGCCAAACAGCATCATGCGTGAGAGCATCATACGCACCTTCTCGCCGCCCGACAGGACATTCACCGGCTTGTACACATCGTTGCCCGAGAACAGCATGCGGCCGAGGAATCCGCGCAGGGTGGACTCCAGGGTATCCTTGGAATACGGTGCCAGCCATTCCAGCATATTCTCGGTATGGCCGTTGAAAAATTCCGAGTTGTCCTTGGGGAAGTACGACCGCGAAGTGGATACGCCCCACTTAAAGGTACCGGCGTCCGGCTCCATCTCGCCCATCAGGATCTGGAACAGGGTGGTCATGGCCAGCTCGTTGTCCGAGATAAAGCCGATCTTGTCGCCCTTGCGCACGATGAAGGACACATCATTGAGTACCTTAACGCCATCGATAGTCTTGCACAGACCCTTGACCTCCAGAATATCCTTGCCGGGTTCGCGGTCCATGGTAAAGCCCACCCACGGATAACGGCGGGAGGACGCCGGCAGCTCCTCAACGGTCAGCTTTTCGATCAGCTTTTTGCGGCTGGTCGCCTGGCGGGACTTGGACTTGTTGGCCGAGAAGCGCTGGATAAAGTTCTGTAACTCCTTGATCTTCTCCTCGTTCTTGCGGTTCTGGTCGCGGATCATGCGCTGGACCATCTGCGAGGACTCATACCAGAACTCATAGTTGCCGACATAGACCTGCACTTTGCCGTAGTCGATGTCAACGATATGGGTGCAGACGTTGTTGAGGAAGTGGCGGTCATGCGAAACCACGATGACTGTGCCGGCGAAATCCATGAGGAAATCCTCCAGCCAGTGGATGGCGTCTACATCCAGGTGGTTCGTGGGCTCGTCGAGCAGCAGGATATCCGGATGGCCGAACAACGCCTGCGCCAAAAGCACCTTGACCTTTTCCGAGTCCTGTAGGGTGCGCAGCGGACGGTAAAGCACCTCGGAGGAGTCCAGGCCCAGGCCCTCCAGCAGCTGGCCCGCCTCGGTATCCGCGTTCCAGCCGTCCATCTCGGCAAACTCGGCCTCCAGGTCGGCCGCGCGGTTGCCGTCCTCCTCGGTGAAGGGATCATGCGCGTAGATTTCTTCCTTCTCCTTGATGATCTCATACAGGCGCGCATTGCCCTGGATAATTGTGTCCAGGACCGTAAAGTCGTCATAGGCGAAGTGGTCCTGCTTGAGCACCGACATGCGCGTGCCCGGCTTGACCGACACGTCGCCCGTGGTCGAGTCCAGCTCGCCCGACAAAATCTTCAGAAACGTAGACTTACCAGCGCCGTTTGCGCCGATCACACCGTAGCAATTGCCCTCGGTAAATTTGACGTTGACCTCTTTGAACAGCGGCTCGCCGCTGAAGTTCAAGCTGACGTTGGATACGGTAATCATAGCTCCTCCAATATGCATTATTACGAATCAAGCTATATTATATCATGTTCCCCAGCGAAACACCAGCGATTTTGCCTTTTTCCGTATTTTTGTGCACCTTGGCTTGAAATCCCATACCCAGGGGGCTATACTGTATTTATAACCACATGATTTTAGGAGGTTTTGCTCTATGAACGAAGTACTCTCCGCAATCCACGCGCGCCGCTCGACCCGCGCGTTTACCAGCCAGCAGGTCAGCCGTGAGGACCTTGAAACCATCCTGGAGGCCGGCCTGTGGGCGCCTACCGGCAACGGCAAACAGTTGTGGCATTTCACTGCCATCCACAGCGCGGACAAGTGCCTGGCGCTGGCGCATGCGGTCGCCGAGGCCGACAACCGCGGCCCGTCCTATAACTTCTACGGCGCGCCCTGCCATATCATCGTATCCTACAAGCGCGACGAGATGCACGCCTTCCTCGACGGCTCTGCCGCCATCCAGACCATGCTGCTCGCCGCCCAGTCTCTCGGCCTTTCGACCTGCTGGATCAACCAGCTCCGCCCGCTGACCGACGATCCGGCGATCCGCCCGCTGCTGACCCAGCTCGGCGTGCCCGAGGACTACATCGTCATCGGCTCAATCGCGCTCGGCTACGCCGCAAAGGAGACCGCGCCCGCGCCGCGCAAGGAAGGCATCATCAATATCATTGAATAACGAATCCCAGCCATGGAGGCGGACGCTTTATGAACGATCAAATCGCCAAACTCAAGGAATGGATCGACAACTCGGACAACATCGTCTTTTTCGGCGGCGCAGGGGTGAGCACCGAGTCCGGCATCCCCGACTTCCGCTCGGTTGACGGACTGTACAACCAAAAATATGACTATCCGCCCGAGACCATCCTGTCCCATACCTTTTTTATGGCGCAGACCGAGGAATTTTTCCGGTTTTACCGAGACAAGATGCTGTGCCTGGACGCCGAACCCAACGCGGCACACCGGAAGCTGGCCGAATGGGAGCGCCAGGGGAAGTTGCGCGCGGTCATCACCCAGAATATCGACGGCCTGCACCAAAAGGCAGGCTCTCAGAACGTCCTGGAGCTGCACGGCTCGGTGCACCGCAACCACTGCATGCGCTGCCATAAGCCCTACGATGTCCAGGCGGTCGCCCAGAGCACAGGCGTGCCGCACTGTGCCTGCGGCGGCATCATCAAGCCCGATGTCGTGCTGTATGAGGAATCCCTGGACACGCACACGCTGGATGCCAGCCTGCGCTACATCCAATCCGCCGACGTCCTCATCATCGGCGGCACCTCGCTTGCCGTCTACCCAGCGGCCAGCCTGATCCACTACTACCGGGGGCACAAATTGGTGCTCGTCAACAAGAGCGAGACGCCGGCCGACGCCAAGGCCGACCTGGTCATCCACGGCCCGATCGGCGAGATCTTCTCCCAGCTTTAAATATCTATATGTACAGCAAAGAGGCTGTCCGTCCCAAATGGGGCAGGCAGCCTCTTTTTTCCCAAGGAGGGCAACGCTTTATGAACCTTGCACATCTATCCCGTCTAGTCGCCGGCTATGATGCCGGCGACCCGCGCCGTATCCATCACCTGCTCAAGGTCTATGCGCTCTGCCGGCTGATTGGCCAGGCCGAGGGCCTGCCGGACGCCGCACAGGCGCGGCTGGAGGCCGCTGCGCTCGTGCACGATATCGGTATCCATGAATCCGAGCGCAAGTACGGCTTCAACAATGGCCCGCTGCAAGAGGAGGAAGGCCCAGCGGTCGCCCGGCCGCTGCTCGAGCAGGCCGGCGCAACCCCGGAGGAAATCCAGGATATCTGCTGGCTGGTCGCCCATCATCACACCTATACCGCCTCGGAGTCTCTCCCCTTCCGTATCCTGCTCGAGGCCGATTTCCTGGTCAATGCCTATGAGGATGGGCTGCCGCCCGCCTCGTGCGCGGCCGCACGCGAACGCCTGTTCCGTACCGAGACCGGCCGCGCCTACCTGGACGCGCTCTGCCTTGCGCCGCCGTACGAGATCCCCTGACCGCTCACCGGGCAAGGCCCTTTAGGATGCTGCACAGCATATCCGCAAACGGCCCGATGGTGTCCAGCCGCCACCGCTCTTTTGGGGAGTGGCAGTCTCGCAGATCCATGCCAACACAAATGCACTCCATATCTGGGTTCTTGCGCAGAAGCTCGGACGGTTCCAGGCCGACATGCTGCACCGTGATCTCGGGGGCACGCCCGGTCACCTGGCGAAAGCTCTGCACGGCCAGCCGCCCCAGCCTGCCGTCCTCCCGGCTGGGCCATGCCGGATAGCGGCTGACGATCTGGCCGGAAAACCCGTGCGCTTCGCACACGGCACGGTGGCTGTCCAAGAGCGTGCGCTCGGCCGCTGCGTCCATGCAGCGGACCATCGCATCCAAGTACAGCTTGCCATCCTGTGCATAGATGTGCCCCAGGTTGGACGAGTCCGCCACCGCGCCCGAGGGATGGCGGGCAAACACGCCGTCGGCAAAATCCCCCAGGGCACCGAGCAGGCCGTCTGTCTGCTCGGCAGTCCAAACCGCCTGCGGCAATGGCATTTCCGTGACCGTGAGCACGCCATCTGGGTCGGTCCCGCGGCAGGTACCTAAGGCCTGTGCCCCGGCCTGTTCCAAAAGCGTGCGCACCTGGGCGTCGCAGGCCACGACGCCCGCCGCTGCCTCATAGGGAATGGCGTTAAATGCAGTACCGCCTGAAAATTCATACAGCGCAAGGGGAACCTGCGCACGCACCCGCCGTAGGACCTCCCCCAACAGCCGCAGTGCATTCGCGCGTCCCGCTCCGATGTCAAAGCCCGAGTGCCCGCCGCGCAGGCCGGATACCTGTACCTTCCAGGCGCGTGCGCCCGACAGCGGCGCAGCCCAATCCAGCGTGTGCGTGTAATGCTCCCGCACGCCGCCGGCCGAGCCGGTCACAATACGCCCCCACCGGAATCCATCGGTATTTATGAGATACCGGACACCTGCCACACAGGTAGGGTCCATCTCCTGTGCCCCACGCAGCCCGATCTCCTCCTCCACGGTGAAGAGCAGCCGCAGAGGCGGATGCGGCAGGTCGGGATGTTCGGCCAGCCACAGCATGACGGCCGCCCCCGCGCCGCAGTCGGCCCCCAGCGAGGACTCCCCCGCTGTGCACAAAAAGCCGTCCCGCTCGATCGGTTTGATGGGGTCGCGCTCGGGGACGTACGCCGCACTTCCCGCCGCGCACACCATATCCAGATGGGCCTGTACGGCGGTCAGCGGCCCCTGTATGCAGCCAGGGGA
>DWWZ01000101.1 GCA_019119435.1 Candidatus Butyricicoccus avicola | reverse complement strand
CTGGGCTTTGTCTTCCAGGACTTCATGCTGCTGGACGGCCTGACCGTGCGGGATAATATCCTGCTGCCGCGCATCATCGGCGGGGACACCGGCGGGGATATGGAGCAGACCGCCGATCAGCTGTGCCAGTTATTTGGGATCGCGCACATCCAGGACAAATATCCAGCCGAGATCTCCGGCGGGGAAAAACAGCGGACGGCAGTTGCGCGCGCCCTGATTAACCATCCGCTCATGATCCTGGCCGACGAGCCGACCGGAAACCTGGACTCCAAGTCCTCCCGCGCGGTCATCGCTTCCTTTGAGCGGGCACGGCAGGAGTTGGGCGCCACCATCTTCATGGTCACCCACGATTCGTTCTCGGCTTCATACTGTGACCGCGTGATCCTCATGCGGGATGGCATGGTGTATCGGGAGCTTCCAAACAGCGGAAACCGTTCGGCTTTCCAGGACGAACTGCTGTCCGCTATCAAGGACATGAGCGGGGAGTGAGCAAGATGACGACTTTTCCCGAAGTATATGCCGCATTGCGGCGCAAAAACCGCGCCCATTACCGTCTTCTGGCTGGATGCTGTTTTTTCTCGGTGCTGCTCATCACGGCCTATGTCACCATGATGCGCTCGCCGACAGTGCTGACCGTGTTGCCCGAGGGCGGCGACTCGCGCAAGCAGGTCATGATGATCTTTGTGCTGGCCTGCCTAGGCTGTGCGGTGTTCACGATCTATGCCAGCTCGCTTTTTTTCCGGCAGAAATCCAGAGAGGCCGGCGTCTTTTTGCTGCTCGGCGCGTCGCGCCAGCAGATCCGCCGGCAGCTCTTTGCGGATCTGGCGCGCATCGCCTTTGGCACGTGCGCCCTGGGCGCTGTTTTGGGCGGGCCGCTTGCCTGGGTCATCTGGCGGCTGTTCCGCCTGTTTATTGTGGACAGTGCGGAGATGCGGCTCATTTTTGAGCCAACCGCGTATATATTTGCGCTATGCTTTTCGGCCTTCGTCATAGCGATGCTGTTTGTCATGGGCGCACGCTTTTTGCGCCGCACCAACATCATAGACGTGGTCTACACCGCCCATAAGACCGAACCCATCCGGGAGGTCAAGCGCTGGTACGGCCCGGTTGGCATCCTGCTTGTGATTGCGGGCGGCCTGCTGGGCTATCTTGCGCCAGTTTTTTGCGTTCGCGTGCTGCACTGGTATCCGCCCTCAATTGTGGACGGGATCTGCTATACGCCGCTCTTTGCCGGCCTGTATATGATGCTGCTGCACACGGTCGTAAACGGCTGGAGGCAGGGGCGCAACCGCCATCAGCACCTCATCACGGCCTCTATGATGAAGTTCCAGGGCCGTCAGACCGTGCGCAACATGCTGGTCATCACCGTGCTGATTGCGGGCGCATACTTCGCCTCGTTTTACACCCCGATTTTAGGCACCGGCAACATCATCAGCACGGCCCAGCGGCCGATCGACTATCTGTACCATTACCGGGCAGACCAGGACATGGTTTCCGAGGCCGATGTGCGGCAGATGGCCAAAGAGGAGGACGTGACCATTACTAGCTGGTCCGAGGCGCAGGGCGTGGAACTCGGCGTGGACGGCTGGACATCGATCGAGACCGAGACCGCTTTCGGAACGACCTATGAGAACCAGTACGTGCAAATGCTGGCCTCGGAGATTTTCCTGTCCGAGCGGGCTTATACCGCGCTGACCGGCCAGCCAGTCTCGGTCGAGCCTGGGCACGTCAAGATGGTCTTTGACGACACCGGAGACGACCAGGCTATGTACAGCCCTGAGATCACACGGCTGACAAACCTGGTAACGGGCGCGGTCATGGAAGTGACCCCCGACCTGGACGACCGGCTGTGCTGCACCATGCTGATCGGGCGGTATATCCTGGACGACACTGACTTTGCGGAGATTACGCAGGGGCTGGATGATGCGGCTTGGTTTGATCGCTTTGTGGCATTCCAGGTGCAGGACTGTGATGAGACCTATCCTTTTGCCAAGCGCCTGTTCAATGCCATTGTCGATCACTCCGGCCCGGAAGTGGAAGTGCTGGACGCCTATAACATCGGCGCGCAGATGTACCATGACAGTGTGGGAGAGCCCTATTCGATGGCGCCAGAACACGCGGAGGAATACGGGTTTTCGGGCGTCAGCTATGCCAAGCGCGATTCGTCCGAGTTCCGCACATACTGGAAGTATATGCCGCAGTTCCGCGTGCTCGACCAAAACGAGTTTATCCGCACGATGGCCGTTTTCCTCATGCTGTTTGTCTTCATCGCGCTGGTCTGCTTTGCGGCGGTCATCATCATTGCCTACACACGCTGCCTGACCATCGCCCTGTCGAATGCCCAGCTATACGATGACCTGCGCCATCTGGGTGCGAGCAGGGCTTACCTCTTCCGCACCGTGCGCGAACAGGTCAGCCGCGTTTTTGTCACGCCATGCGTCGTGGGCACCGGGATGATCTGTGCACTGTACAGCATGATCCTGTACCTGAACGACGGCCGTTTTACCGCGCAGGAGCTTGCTGGCATGGGCGTATGCGCAGGCGTTGTGCTCGCGGGATCGCTGATCCTGTACGGTGTTTACCGCGCTTCCCGCAGCAAGGTCTGTAAGCTGCTTGGCATTTGAGATTACCTGGGAAATAGCCCAATGCCCGCCCCAATCTATGGGGCGGGCATTTTCACGCTTGCAATACCTAGTAGGTCGATGTATAATAGAGATGAATAATACATCGGAGTTCTAGGTATTAGAGAGGAGTGTGCGACATGGAATTGGACAAAAATTTGATCGGCGGAAGCACGCGGCTGCTGCTCCTGGCGCTATTGGACGAAGGGGATCGATACGGATACGATATCATACGGACCCTGGCGGAGCGGTCGCAGAATGTCTTTGCCTTCAAGGAGGGCACGCTGTACCCGGTGCTGCACAAGTTGGAGGCCGAGGGCTGCATCCGTGCATACGAAAAGGTCGTAGACGGCCGCCGCCGGCGCTATTACAGCATCACCCGCAAGGGGAAGGAGCAGCTCGCACGCGAGCGCACACAGTGGGAGACGTTCTCGGCCGCCGTGACGCAGATCCTCGGCGGGCCGGCCTTGGCGTGACCTGGGAGGAGGTAGCCCCATGAAAACCGAGATCTTTTTGGACCGGGTCGTACAACATGTGCGCTTCCGGCCCGACCGGGGCGCCGTCCGGCGGGAACTTGCCGGACATCTGGATGACAGCGCAGCCGCCCTACAGCAGGCCGAAGGCATGGATGCCGAAACTGCTTATGCACAGGCGGTGGAAAACATGGGCGACCCGGATGAGATCGGCCGGGCGCTTGACCGGGCACACAGCCCGCTCCTGGGCTGGACCTGGCTTGTCAGCAAGGTGCTGTGCATCGCGGTTTGTGTCTTTCTGGGCGCGCCGCTTGTCCTTGGCAATGTGGTCTCGCTCGGCATATCGGCCTACAATCTGGCCGAATACAGCAGGGCCAATGTCGAGTTTGAGGCGCCGGTCGATACTTGGATCGATGTGGGAGAGACGCTCAAACTTGGGCCGCACCGCGTGGCCATCGATTGGGTCGCCCGGTTGGAGAACGGAAACGTATGCGTCAAATATCATACATACCGTGTTGGGCGCGCGGCGTGGCAGATTGGTACACCGCACGTCCTAGTGGACGGAGAAAGGCCAGATGGCGGCAGAAGCAACGCATCGTATGGCGGGACGATTACGGTTGGATGGACACAGTTGAAAGGGATAGATGCAGGCGCACACATGTTGACCATCGGCTGGCCAAACTGGACAGACACCGAGCGGGCGACCATACAGGTCATGCTACCCGCACAAAAGGAGGGAACGGTATGACACGCGGCGCGAAGACCGTCCGCAATTTTGGTATCATGCTGGCCGTCCTTGCGGCCGCATTTTGGCAGTCTCCCCTGTATTTCACCTCGGACAGCTGCGTCATGGCTTCCATGGAAAGCTTGGGGTTTTCCCCGTGTGAGATCATCTGTGAGGATTCTTACGCAGGAAACCATATTTATGTGCTGCGGAACAAAAATGATGTGTATGCCATTCATGAAACGCAACGGATTGGGCCATTTTGGAAAACCGCAGGCGGCGCGACTGGCATGGATTTTTCGTCCAGAGATGGCGGGCCGTTGTTTGTGACCCAATCGGGGGATGATACGGCGAGCTATATCGTATGCAAGCGGTTATCGCCCGAGATCGCATGAGTGGAATGGCGCTGGGCCTATGACCAGACCGTGCGGGCAGACGACTGGACGCAGGATATCCTGGTGATGGTCGCCCAGCAGCCCTGGGAGGAGACGTGGGGCACTGTGACGGCGTACAACGCCGCAGGAGATGTGGTCTGTGTGTGGCAGCGGTAACCCAGGCTGCCCGTGGCAGGCAGCGAAAAAGAGTCCGGGGAGCAGCCCGGACTCTTTTTTGCAGGTCAATCGTTCTCGCGGATGCGGTCTACGATGCTCTGACGGCTTGCCGCGCGGTAGGTGACGCGCGGGACCGCGATGCCGATGATTAGGAAGATGGGGAACATCACGATGACAGGCAGGATGGTGAAGCGAAAAGTAAAGAACCAGAATAGATGGTTCATGGCAAGTCCCAGGAGCGGCCCAAAGATCAAGCTCAAAAACAGAGTCAGGAGGAGGGCAGACAGCGTATAAAACAGGCCCTCAAGTGTCAGCATGGTTTTGAGCTGCCGGCCGGTCATGCCGATCGATTGCAGGACGGCAAACTCGCGCTGCCGGGTGATGATACTGGTCAAGATGGCGTTGAAGAAGTTGAGGACGCCGATGAGCGCGACGATCAGGCTGAGCGCGCCGCCGAGCAGCAGGAACATATTGCGGAAGCCCTCGAATTCGGCCTGATAGGTCGAGCGGCTCTCGTAATCGAGCGAGGTCATCTGCTCCCCGGTCAGGTCGGAGAGGAAGGACTCCATGTTCTGGATGGAAGCTTCGTCCTGCATATCGAAGGAATACAGCATGACATTGGAGGTACCCGTGTCCTGGATGAACGTCTGAGCGCCCAAGACAAATTCGTCCGAACCATAATAGCGGTAAGACAGCGGGGTAGGCACTTCAACGAGGGCCGTGACCGTGTATGGAATATCGTGATATTTGGTCGCACGGCAGCGGTAAGGCTGGTCGTCCGAAATCGAATTGGGGTCCAAGATCTCGCCTGTCGTTGGGTCATAGTACTCAAATTCTTCGACATAGCGCAGTGTTACGGTATCTCCCAGCTTGGCCCAGTGCGAGTCGGGAATGGGGTCGCCACGATCATCGGACGAATAAACCGCCGCAATGTTATGTGCGCCCGGCTCCTTGAGTGTTGCGATGTCGCCCTCCAGCACGGTCAGATGGTCGAGGGCGAAGTCCTCCATGCCGTAAAGCTGGGCATTATCGGCGATTTTACCGTCGGGCATCCGCTCGGCAAACGCCAGCATACTGTCCAGTTGTTCGGACGAAGCATAGTACGCCTTGGATGCGCGGTACCAGTCCTCGGTCACAGCCTCCTGAACGACGCTTGTATTGCCATAGACGCGGCCGCCCGCCTGGACGCCGCCCTGTGCTAGGACCTGCTCGATGGCGGACTCCGGCAGGGCCGAGGTCGGGTCCATCCCATTCATCTGGAAATAGGGTGCGCTGCCCAGCACAAAATCACTGACCATATTACGCGAGACATATTTATCCATGTCAAAGCCGTTTGTGAACGTGACGGTCAGATTGAGCAGCACGATGGCAAGGGCCAGGGACACGACGGTCAGGACGGTCTTTTTGCGGTTGCGGCCCAGATTGGACCAGGCCATCTGCGGGATCTTGGCCCCGCGTGTGCGGCGCTCTTTTTTGTGCGTGGTGCTGCTCTCGGTGTAGCGCGCGGCCTCGATGGGCGAGACCCGCCCGGCGATACGGCCGGGCTTCCAGCAGGAGACCAGGACGGTGATGAGCGCGAACAGTGCGGAGAGGACAAAGATCAGCGGGCTGACCGCCGGGCCGGCATCCACTACGCCGTCCAGCGTGCGCAGGATGACCGGGGAGAGCAGCGCGCCGACGCCGTAGCCCACGATCAGGCCGATTGGAATGCCGACGGCCGAGAGCAGGAGCGCTTGCCAGCGGATGAGGCGCCGGATCTGCCGCCCGGTGGTGCCGATGGTCTTGAGCAGGCCGTAGAAGCGGATATCGTGTGTGACAGAGATTTGGAAGACATTATAGATGATCAGATAGCCGGTCAGCAGGATGAGCAGCAGCAGAGAGACCAGGATGATAGCGACTTGGGGATCCATGTCGTCGAACAGGGAAGCGGTGGTATAGCCCCAGTTGACGCCAGCCGAGACAAAACCGTCCTCAGCGCGCGACTCATTTTGATAGCCGTGATCGGCGAGGATATCGTCGATCGTCTGGGAGATGTTGAGCGAGCTGTGCAGCATGATATCCAGGTTCCAGGTACCGGTCATGCCGTCATTCCCCGGCGGGGTGACGCCGACTTCCTGGAGGACGGCGTCCACGCGGCTCTCCGGGATCAGGATGTGGTTTGCGACGATGGCTGGGTCATAGTCCCAAAAACCGCATAGGGTGAAGGTCTGGGTCGTTGTATGGCCATCCACGTCAAAGGTAACCGTAAATTTTTCGCCCAGCTTGGGCGTGACGCCGAGCAGTTCCAGGACATGCTTGTCGGTCGCAGCCTCATCGGTCCCCTCGGCGGGCAGACGTCCCTCGATGGGGTCGCAGTACGACCAGTGCGCCTGGTTCGCGTCCGAATAGCCGATTTCGACATGGCTTTTTTCAAACGGGGCGCCTTCCGGCATGCCGAGGAAGCGGCGCAGGCCGTACGCCTCGATACGGGGGTCCTCCTTGAGCTCGTCATATTGCGCCTCGGTCAGATACTTAAAGCCCCCGTGACTGTATCCGCCGACCTGGCGGAAGTTGGACTGCTGGAAGGCGTAGTTGATGGACATGGCGATCGTGACGAGCGAGGTGAAGAGGACCGCGGTCAGGGCGATAGCCAGGATGGCGATGAGGTTGCGCGTGCGGTTGGCACAGAACGCGCGGAAGGACAGGCGCCGGATACAGGCGCGGTTTTGCACTTTACGCATGCCGCTCACCCCCTGATTTTGCCGTCTTCAATGCGGATGATGCGGTCAGATAGCTGGGCAATCTCTTCGTTGTGGGTGATCATGACAATGGTCTGGCCGAACTGCGTGCTGGTGACCTTCATCAGGGAGAGCACGTCCTGCGAGGTGCGCGAATCCAGGTTGCCAGTCGGTTCGTCGGCTAAAATAATGGCGGGCTTGGTGGCAAGAGCGCGGGCAATGGCGACGCGCTGCTGCTGGCCGCCCGAAAGCTGACTTGGCAGGCGGGTCTGCATGGCGTCCAGGCCGAGTACCGAGATGATTTGCCGGACATAGTCCTGATCCACTGGGTTGCCGTCCAGTTCAATGGGCAGCACGATGTTTTCGTAGACATTGAGCACAGGCACCAGATTGTAGCTCTGGAAGACAAAGCCGATCTTCCGCCGCCGGAAGATGGTCAGTGCGTCGTCGCGCAGGGCGAAGATATCTTGGGAATCGACGTACACCTTGCCGGAAGTCGGCCGGTCCAGCCCGCCCAGCATGTGCAGAAGGGTGGACTTGCCCGAGCCGGATGTGCCGACAATCGAGACGAATTCCCCGGTTTCGACCGACAGGTCCACGCCGTCGAGCGCGTGCACCTCGGTGTTGCCGGAGCCGTAGTATTTTTTGAGCGCCTGGGTCTGTAAGATGGTCATAGGTCAAAAACCTCCTTGGATGTCTGCATGAGGGTATAGGATCAGGCGATGTGCGCCTTTTTCTATCTGCCTCTATCTTAGCAGAATAATCTTACGACAGGCTTACAGGCGCAGCGAACAATCTAACAGTTTTGTCACAATCCGAAAAACAGGCGGCAAGGACCGGCCCGGTTGGGCTGTGTCCCGCCGCCTGCTTGCTGGGCTAGGGAAGTTTGCGCAGATAGGGCTCCTTGGGAAGGTAAGCCGAAAATTTGGCGCCCTGGCCGGGCACAGAGCAGACTTTGACGTATCCGCCCTGCGCTTGCAAGATCTCGCGCGTCAAGTATAGGCCGATGCCCACGCCGGGCAGGGCCGCGACCTGCGGGCTGCGGTAGAACCGGGCGAAGATTTTGGCCTGCTCGGCCTCGGGAATGCCCGGCCCGGTGTCGGCCACCGTGACCGCGCAAAACATGGAAAACTCCTGCACGGACAGACGGACCGCACCGCCTGCCGGCGTATACTTGATTGCGTTGTCAATCAGGTTGCCGATGGCCTCAGCCGTCCATTTGGGATCAAAGTAGGCCGTGCTGTCGGTTTCCGACGCAGTGAGCGCAATGTTTTTGTCCTGTGCGGCAGAATGGAAGGATGCCAGCAGGCTATCCAGCAGGCCGCGCAGCGGCGCGTAGACCGGGTGCACCTGCACGACGCCGGTCTCAAGATGCGACGCCATGACGAGCGACTGCACCAGAAAGCGGAGCTTTTCGGCCTGTGCCGCGGCCTGGGATGCAAGGTCATGGGCCTCCGGCGTGAGCGGCTCCTCACATAAGAGCGAGGTATACAGCAGGATATTTGCAATCGGGGTGCGCGTCTGGTGGGAGATATCGCTGATGAGCGACTGGATGCGCGCTCGGTCTTGATCGAGCGCCGCGCGGGACAGCGAACTGGCAGACAAAAACTGGGCCATTTTTTGTTCGGTGCGCGATATGCGGCTCTCATCATATTGCGTGGGATGAAAGTCGCCGCGGATCGCGTCCGCAATGAGGCGGTCAAGCCGGTCGTGCAGCCGGTGCGCGCGCAGGAGCAGCGCGGCAGCCGCCAGGAATAGCGCGGCGCACACGCCAATCAGCATCCATTTACCCATCGCCGCGCCCCCAGACGTAGCCAATGCCGTAGACCGTGCGCAGATAGGCAGGCTTTTTGGGGTCTGCTTCTAATTTTTGCCGCAGGCGGCGGATGGTCACCGATAGGGTGTTTTCGTCGACGTACTCGCCGCCGTCCCATACGCGCGCCATGAGCAGGGCACGGGGGAGTGTGCGGCCGGCATTGCAGACGAGCAGCCGCAGCAGGCGCTGTTCGGTACGGCTGAGCGTGAGCGGGGCGCCTGCGCGCGTAAAGACCTGCTGGTCGAAATCGAATTGTAAGTCCCCAAAACGGATGACCGAGCCAGTAGCCGGCCGCTCGGCCCGGCGCAGCACGGCATCCACGCGGGCACGCAGGACGGCCAGGCTGAATGGCTTGACGATATAGTCGTCGGCCCCAGCTTCCAGGCCGGCGACCTCATCATACTCCGCGTCGCGGGCGGTCAGGAAGATGATGGGCACGGATGCGGTACGGCGCACTTCGCGGCATAGGTCCAGGCCCGAGCCGTCGGGCAGGTTCATGTCGAGCAGCAGAAGGTCGAAGGCCTGCGCCTGGAGCGCCTGCCGCGCGGCGGCGAGGTCGGGGCAGGGGAGGACCTGCCCGGCCGCCTTGAGGGCAAGCGCGATGCCGTGTGCAAGCGCTAGGTCATCTTCGAGCAGTAGGATCTGCTTCATATCACTGCCGCACGCGCTTCCAGCGCTTGAGCTGGGGCATGAGCTCACGCAGCAGGGCTACGGCCTCCTCGAAGCTCATATCCGGGTTGGAGTCCGCGAACAGCGGCGCGCGCTGGAGGATCATCTCCTCCATGGTGCAATCCTGGGTAAATTCTCCGTTTTCATAGCAGGAGATGCAGTAGTCTGCGCTCTTCGAGCCGTCGCGCTCGGTCCCGCGGATATAATCGGAGAGCGGCATGCGGCAGCTCTGGCAAAATTTCATGGGTTCCATCTTGGTTTTGGGCTCCTTTTCTCTGGATTTCCCCTCCATCATACCGCGGCGCGCGCGGTTCGTCAAGCGGTCCCGTCTGCATGGTCCATAGCCTCGCGCAGGCGGCGCAGGGCTTTCTTTTCAATGCGCGATACATAGGAGCGTGAGATGCCCAGCCGCGCGGCCACTTCGCGCTGCGGCAGGGGGTCCTCACGTCCCAGGCCATAGCGCAAGGTCAGGATCTGCCGTTCCCGCTCGCTCAGGCAGTGTGCCAGGCATTGGTACATGGTTTGATAGCGGTCGCTCATCTCCACCAGATGCAGCCGCTCGTCCTCAACGCTGATCGTCCCGAGCAGTGCGAGCGCGCTGCCGTCGCCATCGGCGTCCTGGGTTTCGTCCAGCGAGATATCCCCCTGGCTCTTGCGGCCGGCGCGGAAGTGCATGAGGATCTCGTTTTCAATGCATCGGGCGGCATAGGTCGCCAGCCGCACGCCCTTGTCGGGCTTATAGGTCCCGACTGCCTTGATCAGCCCGATCGTGCCGATGGAGATGAGGTCATCCTGCTCGGCGGGATCGGCATAATACTTTTTGACAATGTGGGCAACCAGGCGGAGGTTATGCTCGATGAGCGCGTCGCGGGCGGCGGCATCTCCCTGCGCCATCCGCGCAAGAAACTCCTGCTCCTCGCTGGCGCGCAGGGGCCGCGGGAAAGACCCGCCGACGCCCTGGACACGCAGCATCAAAAACAGCGCATGCATCCAAAACAACATAAAAAACGCCCCTTTCCTCAGATAAGACACTGTATGCGGCGGAAAGGCCGTCCCATGCCCATGCCTGGGTGGGTGCATTGGGACAACGCCTTTGTTCCGGCCGGAAAGCTGTGCTATACTATAAGAAAAGGTGCGGGGATCGCCCACCCTGCATGAGAAATGGAGGATGCGAAGCAATGACACATGAGGCGTTTGAGGCAGCGGCAAATTATTGGAAGGAGCGCGACGCAGACAGCGTGAAGATGGACCGGAGCCGGTTCGTGCAAGCGGCCGAAGCGTATATCCAGGCCAATGACACCTGTGCGCTCGCCACAGGGGCTGGAAACTTTATCCGCTGCACCCCGATCGAGTACAGCTACCACGACGGCTGCTTTTGGATGTTCTCCGAGGGCGGTGAAAAATTCATCGGCCTGGAGCAGAACGATAACGTCTGCCTGGCGATCTTCGACAAATACCAGGGATTCGGCAGCCTGCATGGCATGCAGGTCATGGGGAAGGCACGGATAATCGAGCCGTTTTCGGCTGCATACGAAGCGCATGCGGCCTATAAAAAGATTCCGATTGAAGCGCTGCGCCGGCTCGAGCGGCCAATGCACCTGATCTGCGTCCGACCGGACCGAATCGATTATCTGTGTTCGGATTTCCGGAAGCAGGGGTATGCCAGCCGGCAGTCACTGACGTTCGATGCCGGTGCCGGGCGGGATGAAAACTGAACTGGAACGCAGAAAGGATAGACTTGAGGGGAGCGGATAGGATGAAGTTGCCGGGGAAGGCCGGGAGACGGCGTAGAAAGTGGAAAATCGTAGTGGGCGGTCTCTTGGCAGGGGTTGCCCTGTGCCTGGGCGCATTTTTTTGGTACGTGTCCGATTATTACCATGCGGATGCGCGTGCTATGGCGATCGCCCAACAGGGTACGGGAATTGAGACGGTGGAGAATCTGACGGTCTTGTCGCCGGACACTCCATCGGATACCGCCATCATCTTTTATCCTGGGGCCAAAGTCCAGGCAGAGGCCTATCTGCCGCTGCTGGATACGCTGCGACAGAGCGGGCTGACCTGTGTCCTGGTCCATATGCCGTTCCATCTGGCTGTTTTGGACGCCAATGCTGCACAGGACGTGATAGACCGCTTTCCAGAGGTCGCACATTGGTATGTGGCGGGGCATTCCATGGGTGGGGCTATGGCGTCCCGGTTTGCGGCTGGGCATCCGGACGCGGTGGACGGTGTCATCCTGCTCGGCGCATATCTGCATGGTGATTATCCGGCTGAGGATACACTAACGGTCTATGGATCGCTCAACAGCAGCGTGGCGGAAAAGATCGATTATACCGACAATGTCGTGGTGATCGACGGCGGCAATCACGCCCAATTCGGTAACTATGGGCCGCAAAAGGGGGACTTGCCGGCCGAGATTTCGGCCGAGGAACAACAGGCCCAGGCGGTGGAGGCCATCCAGGCATTTCTCGTAGCGCGGGCTTGAACACAAAAGAGAGGAGGCGTAGCCCGGTTTGGGGGCCATGTCTCCTCTCTGCTATTTTTGTAAAGGTTTAGGGGCGAGGCGCATAAAAAATACCGCAGTCGCCCGAGCGATATAGGCGGACCGCCTCGGCGCCCGGCATAGCCAGCCCGGCAGGCACGCTGTCAAGTGTGCCATCCAGGATGCCCTGCGTGCAGGCAATGAGATCATCGATGCGCGCCGGTGCAATGGGGCAGGTGTTGTGGTTGGGATAGATGGCAGAAAAACGGCCGGACCGAGCCATCTCACGCAGATGGTACAGCGTGGACAGGTACAGATCGGACTGCCGGCCGGGGCCAAAGAGGTAGACCGGGCCGCGCGAGACCGTGTCGCCCGAGAACAGGATCTTGTCGTCGGCTTCGAGCAGGGCGATCGAACCGGGCGTGTGGCCAGGGCAGGCCAGCACAGTCAGGCGCTTGCCGCCGAGATCGAGCACGTCGCCCTCGGCCACCGGCACAAAGTGCACGCCGGAAAAGCCTTGTAGCGTGGGGAGCTCGGCTGGATGTACATAGGCCTCGGAAAATTGTGCCAGGTTTGCCGTGTGGTCGTGATCGCTGTGGGTCAGACAGACCGAGACCGGCAGGGAAGTGATCTGACGGATGTACGCGGGCAGGTCAGCTGCGCACACACCGGTGTCCAGGCACAGGGCACGTTGGGTGCCGACCAGCACGAAAGCGCGCACCATCTGCTGGTCGATTGCGTAAATCCAGTCGTTCAGCTGCTGGATTGTGGTCGGAAATGATTGCATAAAAAGGCCTCCGTTCGCAAGACACGGGATTCTTGTCAAGAATATTGTATCACGTCCCAAAACCAAATGCAAAAAGCAATGCCGCCCAGAAGCGGGCGGCATCCACAGGGAAAGCTTTTGGAGGATCGGATTTACAGGATTTCTTCCAATATTTCCAGCGCATCACGGACGACCTTGGGGCAGCGGGTCGTGAGCAGCTCTTCGGCTTGGATCTTGGCCATCTGTTCGGGGTCAGACAGGTCATAGCCCAGGATCTCGCGGCAGACACAGCTCCCCTGCCGCGCAGAAAACGCCTCCCGGAAAGCGTTCATCTTGGCCAGGGCCTGATTTTTTGCCTGTTGGTCGCCCGGCTGGCTGTGGCCATACTTGGCACCGATCGCCATGAGCGCGCCGGTCACAGCGCCGCACTCATGGCCGTACCACATGCCGCCGCCAAAACAGGCAGCGACCTTCTTGGCGGTCTCCGGGTCCAGGCCGATCTTGTCCGCGCAGGCCCCTAAAACGACCTGTGAGCAATCAAAGCCTTGGCTGAACTGTTCCAAAATTTGAGATTCATTTAACATTTGTATTCCCTCCATATGATAGACTCTTATATTAGACTTAGTCTGAATAAACTTGAGAAAAAACGGCGGGATAACCGCCGGTTTTTACTCTACGGTCTGGATGAAGCGGGCATACCATTGGCACGCCTGCTTGACAGCCTTATGTACGGGCATGCCAGCGCCGGACAGGATGGTCAGCCAGCCGGCTTTCTCCGCCGGGACCTGAAGGCTGGTTGGAGCGAGCGAGACGACATTGCCCACGCAGTCGGCGAGCAGCATCCCCCGGTCGCATGTCTGGACAAAGCCCTTGACGCGGAAGGTGTCCTCGATAAACATTTCGATGAACTTTTGCAGCTCATAGGCCGAGATGTCGGGAGAGATCTGCACATTGATTTTGCGGATGGTCAGGTCGGCCGTCAGCGGCATGGACTCGCCCGGCGCATCTGCCGTGTGTGCGGCGAGCAGATCCAACAGTGTGCGGTCGATCCGGCCGAACGAGGTCTCAATGACCGGGATCTCAGGGCGCTGGCCGCGGATGAGCGCGCGGGTGGCGTCCAGTTGTTCGGCGCTGGCCTTGTCGATCTTGTTGAGCACGATCACGTCGCTTGCGGCGAGCTGTTTGACGCAGGTGCGCGCCGTGGCATATAGCTTGGGGAAGCGCACGGCATCTACCAGGCAGACCGCGCCCTGGTATTCGATGTGCGGGAAGCGGTCGGTCTGGGAAAACAGCCGGCGCACGCCGGTCGGGTCGGACAGGCCGGAGGCCTCGACCAGGATCACGTCGGGATGCAGGTCGGCCGATCCGCGCAGCACATTCTCAAACTGATCCAGCCGGCAGGAGCAGAACACCGAGCCGCCCGAGATCTCTTGCAGGTAGGCATCCAGATGGGACAGGAGAGTGCCGTCGACACCCTCCTGTCCAAACTCGTTGATGATGAGCTGGATCTTTTGACCGGCAAACAGCGCGATGAATTGTTTGAGGAAAGTTGTCTTGCCCGCGCCCAGAAAGCCGGTAATCAGATACAGTTTGCTCATAAAACCTTACTTTCTGCTGTCGCAGACCGCGATAGCCTCGTTGATTGCCGCCTCAAGCTCTGCCTTGGTCGGGATGATCGAGCGATACTTGAGTTCGCCGTTGATGTACATGGAGGGCAGGTTGGGCACGCCCATCTTGACGCAGCGGGCAACGTTTTCCTTGTAGATGAACTTGTACTCGACCATGTCGATCTTGTCGCCGAAGGTCTCCTTGGCCTGGTTGGCAGCGCCCATCATGTAGCCGCAGGCCGCACACTGAGCGGAATCCAGGGTAAAGACCTCAACAAGCGGCTTGGTCAGATGCTCGTAATCAGGCAGTACGACGTCCGAGGTGTCGATCTCTTCGGCCTGATAGTTCTTGACCATCTCGCGTACGGCGTCGGTCTCCAGGGCCGCCTGTGCAACGCCGATGCAGTTTTCAACCGGCACATTGTAGGGCATGTCGCAGCCAGGCGCCAGGATGAAGTTGCGCTTCTCCGGGATGGAGTCCAACAGATCGACTGCAAACTTCATGTTGTCCTGCTGGTTGCCGAGCAGCATGATGGAGGTCAGCGGGATGTTGCCGCCGATGGCAACATTGTAGCGGTCGGTGATCTGCTTGGCTGCAAGCAGGTCTACGTTTTCGTCGACCGAGATGGAGTCCGGGCTGGTCTGGCACATGACCTCGATGTTGCGGGTCGCGTCGCCGCAGACGAAGAAGGACGAGAAAGCGCCCTGCTCACGGATGTGGGCAAACAGTTCGGTGTAGGGCTCGGTCATGTACTGCTCGAAGTGTGCGGTGGAGATCTGGGAGATCAGCGGGTCAACGATTGCGATGACGTCCATGCCGGCCTCGATGTAGTAGTCAGCCATCTTCATGCACACGCGGTTGCAGAAAGCGAACAGGCTCTCGACCTCTTCCTCGAAGTCGAACATATCGGTGAACAGATTGTTGCCGCGCAGGTGGGAAGCCAGGGTGAACGGGCCACAGATCAGGCCGTACAGTGCGGTAGTGTCGCCAACCGCTTCCTTCATGCGGTGCATGACATCCAGGACGTAGGGGATACGGCCGCTCTCCTTGGTCGGGATGGTGCAGTCACAGGGCGTTACAGGCGGCTCCTCGTCGCTGCCGTCGAGCGGGTGGGAGCTGACGGACGGCGGGCAGTCATCGGCCCAGGTCAGGCCGCAGCCCAGGCACTCGGCTTCGATCTGCAGGTCGAAGATGACCGGCTGACCGTCCGGGCGGTACAGGCGGTTGACCTCCATGAGCGACTCAAACGCCTTGTCCGCGTCGGTCAGCATTTCGGTCGCCGTATAGCCCTTGAGGTGGCCGGCGTGGACGCCCGCAAAGGGGACCCAGGGAGCGCGTTCGGTGGTTTCGTGGCGCAGGGTGCGCAGCAGCAAGTCTTTCATCTTAAAAATCCTCCTAGAGTGTTGTTTTTTGGTTCGGAACAGAGCAAGTCAATTTTCCGTGCCTGTCGGGGCGTTCCCGCCCGAACAGCAGCAAGCGGACGGCGCGGGAGCCTCATCCGGGCATGCAGCGGTGAGCATCTCAATGACCTCGTCGATACCGCAGCGGTAGCCGGTCAGCGTGTCGATCCAGTTCCGCATGCACGCGCGTCCCTCGTCTGTGAGCTGGAACACGCGCTTGCCCATGCCGGCGCGCGAGGCGGAATCGACGTGGGAGACGATCAGCCCGCGGGCCTCCATATCGCGCAGGACACGGTAAACGCCGGTGGCATCCGGTTTGGCATCGCGCCACAGCGCGGTCTCCCCAAGCTTTCGCAGCAGGTCATAGCCGTGGTCAGGCGCTTCGCTCAGCGCGGACAGGATGATGGGCTGGACAAAGCGCATCAGCGTGCCGCCCTGGCAGGCGCATTTTGCGTTCTTGATGCTCATACCGGATGTTCCTCCTTTGTGATGGCCTTAGTATAGCAAATTGCGCGCGCGGCGGATTGTAGGATATTGCCCTTGTTGGTACAATCTTCTTTTTCTAGCTGCTTCCAGTCAATTTTGTGAGGTTATGACAAAAGATGGAGAAATAGATTGTACATATTGTACAAAAGTCTGCCGTTTTCCGGGGAAAAGGCAGCCATAGGTCCAGGGATTTTTGGACAAAAGCGCAAGATAATTCCAAAAAAAGAGAATATGCTGCAAGCCGGCCGCAGGGAAATCTGTTATGCTGATAATCACTAGAGTTAGTCGAATATCGAGAGCAAGCCAGATATTTTTTGAAAAAGGGGATTGCAACACCATGACCAATTTGGAACTCATTGCGTATGCCGAGGCACACGCCGAAAAACACGAGACTTTGCCGCGGGAGCAGATCATCCAGCTCCTATCCATCGAGCCCGAAAGCGAGGAGTGGGCTGCGCTGGGCGCAGCCGCCCGCCGGGTGGCGCACAAGCTGACCCATGACCGCGCCTATCTGTGGGGCGCGATCGGCGTGGACTATGCGCCGTGCTCTATGAACTGCGATTTCTGCTCACTGGGCGAAAAGTGGGGCATCGTCAAGCAGACCCGCGCCTATGACGAGCAGGCGACCTTGGACCAGGTACGGGAGTATGCCCAGGCTGGCGTGCGCTGGATTGTGCTGCGCACGACCGAATTTTATTCCCAGGACGCATTGGGCGACATGATCCGCACCATCCGGGCGAACGTGCCGGGCGACTATGAGATTGGTCTGAACATCGGCGAGTTCGATCTGGCCAAGGCGAATTGGCTGGCTGCCTGCGGCGTGAACTTTATCTATCACTCGCTGCGCTTGGGGGAGGGCAGGGATACCCGTTTTGATCCCAAAGTGCGCCTTTCTACCTTACAGGCGGTCAAGGATTCACCACTCAAGCTGGTCTTTCTGGTCGAGCCGGTCGGTGTCGAGCACACGAACGAGGAGATCGCCGACCTCGCCTTGTTGACTGCGCAGTACGGCGCCATCGTCTCCGGCTCCATGGCGCGTATCCCAGTACCGGGCACGCCGCTCGGCGTGCATCCGCAGGTCAGTGACGCGCGCATGGCGCAGATCATCGCGGTGATCCGCCTGGCCTGCGGTGCGTGTATCCCGGATATCTGCATCCATCCAGGCACCCAGTTGGCCATGGAGTTTGGCGCCAACGTGACCGTCATTGAGACCGGTTCCATTCCGCGAGACACCTGCTGTTGTTCAGGCGGCAAGTGGCATCAGTTTGATGCGTCCCGCGCGAAGGAACTGTTCGCTAAGGCGGGCTATACAGTCTATCAGACGGCCGGACAGGCACAGTGACCGGCATCACGCAGGAGGAGACAGCATAATGCAGCTCAAAAACAGATGGACCGCGCTTCTGACTTGCGGCGCGCTTTTGATCGGTATGCTGGCTGGCTGTGGGAGCGCACAAGAGCCAGCGGCCCAGGCGGATACCACCCAGACGGCCGCCGGCGCGGTGACCGCGACCGTCGGCACTTGGAAGACCGCCCAGACGCTCACGCCGTATTTTTATGAGGACTTTGCGCCCGAAGGAAGCGCCATCGAGATCAAGCCCTTCACCAATCCCGGCGACCAAAAGACCGCCCTGCTGGCGGGCAGCCTGGACATGACCGGTACGACCATCCCGACCGCCATCCAGGCTGCGGCGGCCGGCGAGCCCATCAAGATCGTCACCAGCCTGTGCAATAAGTGCTCGGCGCTGGTCGTCGGCAAGGATTCGGACATCCAGTCGGCGGCAGACCTTCGGGGCAAGACCATCGCCTATGTTCCGGGCACCATGCACCATGTGCTGCTGCTCGACGTCCTGCGCCGTGCCGGCCTGGACCCAGATAAGGGTGTGACGCTCACGCGCATTGACTTTTTTGACATGGGCCAGGCCCTGTCCGGCGGGCAGATCGATGCCTTCCTTAGCGGCGAGCCCTATCCGTCTCAGGCGGTGCGCGACGGCTACGGACGCATCTTGAGTTATCCGTACTTTGACGACAGCATCGGCACCATCAATGCCGCCATGATTGTGACCGAGGATACAATTGCCCAGCGGCCTGAGCTGGTGCAGGCGCTGGTGGACGCCCACGTACAGGCCGCACAGTATATGACCGAGGCCCCGGACGCCTGGCTCGACTTGGCCGCCTCGTTCGGCACCGACCGTGACCTGCTCGAGACATCGGCCGAGAACATTGAGCTGTGTTGGGATATTGACGACACTTATATCCAGAATACCGAGAATCTGGCGCAGCAGATGCTCGAATTGGGGCTGATCGATCACATCCCGGATATTGAAGCCATGTTTGACCTGACGTTTCTGGACAAGGCCAGACAGTCTGCCGCATGAAGCGTGTCAGATTTGATGCCGCCGGCCTGGTTGTGCCGGCGGCTGTGCTTTTGGCCTGGTTTGCTGCGACAAACTTTGGCGGGGTCCCGGCGTACAAGCTGCCCTCGCCGCAGGCGCTGGTGCAGGTGCTTGTGGACTTTGCGACCGGATGGTATGGCGTCACGCCCTATGCGGGTACTTTGTGGTTCCACCTGTGGCACAGCTTGTGCCGTGTCCTGACCGGGTTTGCGCTGGCGGCGGCCTGTGGCCTGGGACTGGGATTCCTGACCGGGCGCATCCCATTGATGCGCCGTCTGTTCGATCCCTTCCTGCACATGATCCGCAGTATCCCGGGCATCGGCTGGCTGCCGATCGCCATTGTCTGGTTTGGTGTAGGCGAGGGGAATACGCGCTTCCTCATCATGCTTGCGGCCTTCTTCCCGATCTATGTCAATACCGCGCACGGCGCGGCATCGGTCCCGACGCTGACCGTGCGTGCCGGCCGTATGCTGGGCGCGCGCGGCCTAACCCTGTTTGCGACGGTCATCTTCCCGGCAGCCTTCCCGGAAGCCGCAGTCGGCCTGCGCTTGGGGCTGGGTGTGGCCTGGGCCTATCTGGTCCTCGGCGAGGTCACAGGCGTGACCGAGGGCCTGGGCGCGGTCATGACTGATGGGCGCATGATGGGTCATGTGGATATTGTGCTGGTCACCATGATCGTCATTGCAGTGGCAGGAAAATTGACCGATTGGCTGCTCCTGTGGCTGTGCCGCCGGATCAGCCCACAGATGCGCAAGGGAGGTGGACGCGCGTGAACGAAGGCCTTGTCATCCGGGATCTGTGCCAGCGGTTCCGCGCAGAGAGCGGCGCGGAGGTGCAGGCGCTGGACCGGGTATCGCTCGACGTGGCACCCGGCGAGATCGCAGCGCTGATCGGCCCGTCTGGGTGCGGCAAGAGCACGCTGCTAAACATCATTGCGGGATTTGAGACACCGGAATCCGGGACGGCCCGCTTTGACGGTCGGTCGGTTGTCGGCGCGCCATCGGCTGAGCGCTGTGTCGTGTTCCAGTCGCCGGCGCTGTTTGGCTGGCTCAATGTGCGGCAGAATGTGACCTATGGGCTCAAGCGCAGCGGCATGGGGCGGCAGGAACGCCGGGCAGCGGCACAGGACATGCTGGAGCGCGTGGGGCTGGCCGGGTTTGAGCGGCACTATCCGCATGAACTGTCGGGCGGTATGCAGCAGCGCGTGGCCTTGGCCCGCGCATTTGTTCTGCGGCCACGTATCCTGCTCATGGATGAGCCGTTTGCCGCCCTGGATGCGCAGCTGCGCGAGCAGCTGCAGGCGCTATTGCGCGGCCTGTGGGCGCAGCTTGGGCAGACCATCCTATTTGTCACACATGACATCGCCGAGGCCGCTGCGGTTGCCCATCGGATCATCGTGCTGACGGCGCGTCCTGGACGGGTCCAGCAGGAGTTCACCGTCCCCTGCCCGCTGGCCGAGCGCGCGGCGTTTATGCAGACGCCGGAATGTTTAAGGCTGCGCCGGCAGGTACAGGCTGCGCTGTTCGACGGAGCGCAGCGGGCCGCACAGACCGAGAAGGAGTGATAACGCATGGAATTTGCCTACTGTAAACTGGAAATTTTTATCCCGGAAAGCCATCTGCGCGCCTTGCAGCAGGCGCTGGCTGATGTGGATGCCGGGCATATCGGGAAATATGATTGCTGCCTGTCCTACAGCCCGGTGACCGGGTGCTGGCGGCCGCTTTCCGGTAGCATGCCCTATCTGGGCGAGGTCGGTCAGATCAGCGAAGAGCCCGAGCTCAAGGTCGAAGTGACCTGTCGGACTGAGCAGGTAAACCGCACGGTCGAGGCGATCAAGCGCGTGCATCCCTATGAGGAGCCGGTCGTGAATGTGATCCCGCTGTATCGGACCAGTTTTTAGCCGATACCAAACAGCTTGCAATCAAAAAAGGCAAGGACATCGCTAAGATGTCCTTGCCTTTTTTTGAGAGAAGAAGTAGATATCGTGGTTTTAGCCAAAGACCTTGGCGGCGCACTCACGGCACATATCGGTCCACTTGCGCAGGCGGGAGGGATCGTTCTGAATGGTGTGGGTGTCCTTGAGGATGATCTCGAAGGCCGTGCCCTTGCCGTCCTGCATGAGCTTTGTGGTGTAGTCGCGCATGAAGTCCTCGTCCCAGCCGCTCGAGACATAGGAAGGATTGGGCTTGCACGAGAAGATGGCCTTCATGCCGATCTGGTCGCGCATGGACTTGACGTCGGCCCAGGGGGAGACCGAGATGCGGCGGATGTTCGAGATGGACAGCACGTCCGGCAGCTTCTTTTCCAGGTTGTCGCAGCAGCCGTAGGCCGACAGGCCGAAGTTTTCGAGCAGGCGCTTCTCGTAGTCGATGGCGAATTCACGGGTCATCTCGGGCGAGACCGAGACGAACTCCTGCGACTCTGCGTACGCCCACAGGTGCTTGAAGGTCAGCTTTTCGCCGGGCTTGAGGTCGGGCAGGTCGTGGGTGTAGCCGTAGCCGCCGGTGCCGTTGTACTGGCAGCCGTTGTTCATCTCGAGCAGGCCCATGTCGAGCTGCTGCTGGTACAGGTCGAGGTAGCCCTTCTCCAGCACGCGCAGGATCTTGTGCATCTCCTCCGGGAAGTCGTACAGGTCGTAGAGCGCGTTCTCATAGCCGCGGATCTTGGTGTAGGTCTCCATCCAGGAGAAGGCGATGTAGGTGTTGCCCGTCCAGTGCACGTCCAGGATGTCGCCCAGCAGGTCCTGGTGCATCTCCAGCAGGCGCTTGGAGCCCTCCTCGTCATAGATGACCTTGGGCGCGACCAGGCGGGAGGCGATGTCTGCGTCCTCCATGTCGTCGTCGCTGATGAGCGGCTCGAACTCGGCGGCCGTCTCGTCAAAGGTGTAGTCCGGGCGCCAGAAGGGGTTGATGGTCGAGATGGTCGGCACGTGCACCGACTCGTTGGTGAAGGCATTGTGCGCCTTGTGGCCGTCCAGCGCCCAGCCGGTGTCCGAGATCAGCTTGCGGCAGTCCCAGCGCAGCTCGGCCGGCACGTCGTCGTTGATGACCTCGGCGCGGTAGATGCGCGCGCGCAGCGTCCACTCGATCTCGCGGGCGGCTGCGTCCTGGCAGACCAGGCTGTCCGGGGCGATGACCTCGCGCCAAGCGCCCTCGGGCGAGCAGTCGATGACCGGCTGGTCGGTCTTGAGGTCGTTGTGCGCGTACCAGAGCTTGCGGCGCTCCTCCATAATCGGCTGGTTGGCCAGATCGGCCAGCTTCTTGGC
>DWWZ01000100.1 GCA_019119435.1 Candidatus Butyricicoccus avicola | reverse complement strand
GGCATGCCGTTCGGGATCTTGGTAAAGTTATCCTGTCCCATCTCCTTCTGTCCCTTGAAATTAAAGGAGCAGTGGTCGGTCGACAGGATATCGATCTCGCCGTTCTCCAGCGCCTGCCACAGGGCGTCCTGGTCGGCCTTGGGCCGCAGAGGCGGCGAGCAGACATATTTTGCCCCCTCAAAGCCGGGCTTATCATAGACCTCCTCGGTCAGGGTTAGGTACTGCGGGCAGCTCTCGACCAGCACCTGCTGGCCGCGGGCGCGCGCGGCGCGGATCTCGCCCAGGCCGTCGGCCGTGGACAGGTGCACAATCCAGGCGGGCGCGCCGGCCAGGTACGCCAGGCGTAGGAAGCGTGAGACCGCCTCGCCCTCGATGACAGGCGGCCGGGTGCGCGGATGCCAGGCTGGGCTGACGTGCCCGGCCGCGACGGCCTTCTCCTGCAGGCGGCTGAGCACCGGCCCGTTCTCGCAGTGCACGCCCAAAATGCCGCCGATCTCGCGCATCTCGCACAGCAGATCGTACATCTCCCGGTCGCCCAGCATGAGCGCGTCATAGGCATAGTATGCCTTGAACGAGGTCACGCCCGCGTCCGCCATCTCGTGCAGCTCGCGGCGGGTGCGCGCGTTCCAGTCGGTCACTGCCATGTGGAAGCCGTAGTCGCAGGCGCACTTGCCGTCCGCGCGCCCGTGCCACACGTCCAGCGCGTCGTGCAGCGTCCCGCCGCGGTCCTGGGTGGCAAAGTCGATGAGCATGGTCGTGCCGCCCACGAGGGCGGCCTCCGAGCCGGTCCGGAAATCATCGGCTGTCACCGTGCCCGACACCGGCATATCCAGGTGGGTGTGCCCGTCGATAAAGCCCGGGAACACCAGGCAGCCCGCCGCGTCAATGTTTTGGTCGCCCGAAAGGCCGACGCCCACGCTCTGGATGATGCCGTCTTCGATCAAAAGGTCGCCCGGGCGCGTCCCTGCGCCCGAGACCAGGGTCCCGTTCTGAATGCAGATGGTCATGGTCTGTTTCGCCTCCTCATCCCAGCACGGCGTCGATCAGGCTTCGCAGGTCCTCCGGCAGCTTGGAGAAATCGGTACCGGTCTGGCCTTGCCAGCGGTATTTCTCGCGGCCGAGGAAGCCGTCGTTCGACGAATCGATAAAGTCCTGTTCACAGGAGAACAGCGTAAATTTATCCCGATACGGCACAAGGCCCAGCGGGCACTGGCAGGCGCAGGCGCCGCACTCGTTGCAGTAGGCGTCGATGTGCACGGCCATCTTGAGCCCTGGAAGGGGCGCGTTTGCCCGGTTGGGGCAGACGTCCACACAGTTTTTGCAGCGGTAGCAGGCCGCCGGGAAGGAATCCGGGCGGGCCGGGCGCGGCCGGTCGGCCTTCTTGCGATAATAGGCGTCGGCCGTCAGCCCGTCGCATAGCGCGCCCAGCCGCGCGACGTCCACGCGCTCCGGGATATGCGCGGGCACTGCGCCCAGCAGACGGGTCAGGTTCCGGTAGCCGCCCGGCTTGAGCAGCAGGGTGGCCACGGTGACCGGCGCGATGCCGCAGGCGAGCACGTCGGCCAGGTTGTGCCCGTCGATGCCGCCCGAGAACGAGATGGGCAGCGCGCCGTCAAAGGCCTCGCTCAGGATGCGGGCTACATTGAGGGCCAGCGGGAACAGGGGCTTGCCCGACATGTACATGGCGTCCCCTGCAAGCTCGCCGCGGCGGATCTCGACCGGGAAGGTATTGGTCAGCTTGACGCCGAACACCCGGCCGCAGGCCGCGGCCGTCCGGCGCAGGCGGCCCAGCATGGCGACCGCGTCGTCCAGCTTGAGGTCGTGGTCAAAATGAGTGGTGTCGAACGCAATATAGCCATATCCCAATTCTTCGAGCAGGGACTTGACCCGGTCGTAGCCGATGAGCGTGGGGTTGCACTTGATGTAGGTGTGGAAGCCCTTTTCGGTCAGCAGGTAGGACGCGATGCGCTCGATCTCGTCCGCCGGGCAGCCGTGCATGGTGGACAGGGTGACAAGGTCGGTCACGCAGGGGTCGATGCCCCGCACAAAGCCGGCATCCACGTGCTCGAACAGGTCCAGGTGCGCCAGCGTCCAGTCCATCGCCTGCTTCCAGGCCGCAGTGCCCGAGGCGTCGCGCATGGCGTTCAAAAAGCCGTCCACGGCCGGGCTCTGGATACCCTCGAGGTTGTATCCCACGCTGGCATGGAACTGGAACTTGCCGTCCAGGCCAAATTCGCGGGCCAGCAGGTGCAGGATGATATAGGCACGGATGTACTCGTCTGCCGCCGCCTGCGCGGGCAGTTCGCTGCTCCACTCGATGTTGTATGCCTCGTCGCCCGTCCAAATACAGGGCTTTTGGATGCCGAGTTGCTCGCCGTACAGCACCTGCACGGTCTTGAGCTCAAACACCCGCGCACCCGCGGCAAAGCCCGCGATGAGGTTTTGGGCGAGCTGGGTATGCGGCCCGGCGGCTGGGCCGACCGGGCAGGACAGCGGCCTGCCGGCCAGGGTCATGCCGGTGTCGGGCACCTGCGCGGCCACAGGCACATGATACAGCGCCCGCTCCGCGCGGAACGCGCGCAGCGACTGGGTCAACAGATCGGCAAAGGGGATGGGTGTCATTCTATCGCTCATGTTGCTCTCTCCTTTCGTGAGGGGCGTGGGGCGTCACAGCGCGCCGAGCGCCCGCCACAGGGCGTCGGCCTGGGCGCGGCACTCGTATGCGATCTTCTCCTCGTCCACGCCGACGAGCACGCGGTCCTGCATGAGGACGCGGCCGCCGCAGATAGTGGTCGTAATATTGCGGCCGTTCATACCGAAGGTGATGTGGCCGTTGAGGTTGTCGCCGGTCAGGCGGGTCATGGGCCGGTAATCGGACACGATGAGATCGGCGCGTGCGCCCGGGCGGATGACGCCGCAGGTGCCGCCAAAGTGCCGGTCGGCCAGGCGGGCGTTGTTGACAAAGGCCATGTCCATGACCTCGCCAAAGCCGATGGACGGGTGTTGGTTCATGTGTTTGACGAGCACGCTCGCGGTCTTGACCGACTCGAGCAGGTCGGCGGTGAAACCGTCGGTGCCAAGGCCCACGGTCACGCCCGCGCCGATGAGCTTCAAGATATCGGTCACGCCGACCGCGTTGCCCATATTGGACTGCGGGTTGTGCACGACGGCCGTCTGGGTCTCGGCCAAGGCCGCGCGGTCCTCGTCGGTCAGGTAGACGCAGTGGCCGCAGATGGTCTGTTCGCCCAGGATGCCGTGGCGGGCCAGGCGGTGCACAACGGTCTCGTGATAGGTCGCGCTGCAGTGGTCGCGGTCGTACGCGCCCTCGCAGACGTGGATGTGGAAGCCGGCGCTCGTGTGCGCGCGTGCAAACGCCATGGTCTCTTCCGAGATGGTGAATGAGGCGTGCATGCCGCACATGGCGGCGAGCAGGCCGCTCTTGTCGGTCTTACAGAAATTTTCAAACCGCTCGTTCTCCAGCACGCTCTGGCGCGCCTTTTCCGGGCCGTCGCGGTCCGAGATCTCGTAGCACAGGCAGGCGCGCACGCCGAGCGTTGTGGCCGCCTCGGCGATCTCGTCCAGGCTGCCCTCGATCTCGCAGAACGAGGCGTGGTGGTCAAAGACCGTGGTGACGCCCGAGCGGATGCCCTCAATGAGGGTCATGTAGGCAGACATGCGGGTCATCTGGCGCGTCAGGTGACGGTCGATGTTCCACCAGGTGCCCTCCAGGACGCCGGGAAAGTCGGTCGGGCAGTTGCCCGGGATGGTCAGGCCCCGGGCGAAGGCCGAATAGATGTGCTGGTGGGTATTGATGAAACCTGGCAGGATGATGCCGCCCTTGGCGTCGATGCGCTGGGCGTCCGGATGGGCCTGCTCGAGGGCCGCCGCCGGGCCGGCCGCCGTGATCACGCCGTCCTCAAACAGAACCGCGCCGTGCTCGATCATCGGGCAGGCCGCGTCGCGCGTCATGACCGTGCCATTTGTCAATAGCTTTTTCATACTTCCTCCTCTTTTCTCCGTTTCACACAAATGCGGGCACACTTTCTTGGCGCTTTCTACCGAAAACAAAAAGGACGCAGGCCCTTCCGGGCCCGCGTCCTCCAAAAATCAGCCGTTTCGAATCTCTCGAATGACCATCTGTGTACAATAATCGAAATAGGCGTCAATATCGAACGCGCCCGGATCAATGAGATACTGGAACGATGCGCCCTCCATCATGGAGGTCATGACCGCCGCCAGCATCGCCGCCCGCTCGTCTGCTACCCCAAATTCCTTGAGCATGCTTTCGATCTTGCCCCGCCACACGCGGAACGACTCGACAAACGCCGCCTTGATCTCCTGATCTGCCCGGGCCTGCACCCAGAAATCGATCTCAGCGAAATCATACTGCTGTTCGTTGACGATGAACTCGCGCTTCTGTCCCCAAAAGACGCCGATGCGCTCGGGGAGGGTGCTGCCGCAGCCCGATAAGAGCGCCTCCTGCAGTTCTGCGCAGCGGTCAAAGACCTTTTTCTGCACGGCGAGCATGAGCTCATGCTTGGACTTAAAGTAGTAGTGGATGTTGGACTGGAACATACCGGCGCGCTCGGCGATGAGCGCCATGCGCGTGCCGCTGATGGTCCTTTCATACACCACATCAAACGCCGCATCCAGGATGCGGGCCTCTGTAGATTCCTCCCGTATGTGCTTGTCCTCTGCCATAGGCCTCGCTCCCTCTGCTATTTTGGTCATCTAATCAAACTATATTTTCTTTAGTATACCTGTTTGCCCGTGCAAAGTCAAGGCGCGCGGGGCAAAATTTGCCGGGCATTTTTGCCCCCGCGCCGGCGACTTCCCGTAAAACGCAATATTACTTCTTGTGAACAACACCCCAAACGACCGAAAAAGTAGCGCATAAGATTAGCTTTATCGCATCAAACATGATAAAATATAGATACAAGGAAATACCCCGAGCATATGACTCCTCAGAAGGAGCGGGCGGCCAGCCCTCTGGCTGCCCCGGAAGAAAGGCGGTGAGGATATATGCTCCCGACCCATGAAAGCCTACCCTCTCATCTGCGCATCATATCCAAGCGCACGCGGCTCGAAATCCCGATCTCACAAATCCATTTCATCGAAGTGTTTGACTGGAAATGTATCGTACACTGTGATGCAGGCGTACAGCATGAAACCAATGTCCCGCTCAAGGACATCCAAACGCGCCTTCCACCCGAACAGTTCATCCGCTGTAACCGCAGCTTCCTGGTCAACCTGGACCATGTGTCCTCGGTCGAAAAGGACGCGCTGATCACGGACGACGGGGCCGCAGTTCCAATCTCCATCCGAAGCAGACAGGAGGTCCGCCGCATCTGCGCGGACTATTTGTGGCACAAGGCAAGCCTTACCCAGTGACCGGTCACATTTCCGGCCAATTTCGCTTTGTGTCCCGGGCTTCCCCACATCAAAAAAAAGACAGCCATATGGCTGTCTTTTTTGATGTCATCAGATATTTTCTTCCTATTGACGCATAAATTATAGGTTTTCTTTCAAGAACTTCTGCAGCGTCTCGGTGGCCTCAGCCTCGTCGGCGCCGTCCACCGTGATATGCAGCGTGTCGCCCTGCTTGACGCCCATGCCCATCAGGCTCATCAGACGGGTTGCGTCGATGGTCTTCTCGCCCTTGGTCAGCGTAACCTTGCTGGCAAATCCCTTGACAACCTTGACCAGCTGGCCGGCGGGGCGGGCATGGATGCCCAGCGCATCCTGAATCGTGTAATCAAATTCCTTCATAAAAATCCTGACTTCCTCTCTTTCATAATCTTCCCCGTTTTCGCCCCGGGGGTTGTTTTTATTGTACTGCCTGGCGGCCCCTTCGTCAATCCTGTACGCGGATTTTTTTGCCTGGCTTGGCACAAATGGAAAATATTTC
>DWWZ01000099.1 GCA_019119435.1 Candidatus Butyricicoccus avicola | reverse complement strand
TGCTGAAGGCCGGCATGACCCGCAAGGACCTCGTCATCGCCCTGGGCGGCGGCGTGACCGGCGACATCGCCGGCTTTGCCGCGGCGACCTTCCTGCGCGGCGTGCCGCTCTGCCAGATTCCGACCACCCTGCTCGCGCAGGTCGATTCCTCGGTCGGCGGCAAGACCGGCGTGGACCTGCCCGAGGGCAAGAACCTGGTCGGCGCGTTCTATCAGCCCCGCCTGGTGCTCATCGACCCCGACGTGCTGGACACGCTGCCCCGCGAAACGTTCACCGACGGCATGGCCGAGGTCGTCAAGTACGGCTACATCGCGGACGCCGCGATTTTAGACATGGTCGCCCAGCCCAACTACCGCGACAAGATCGAGGACATCATCTACGCCTGCGTCAAGATCAAGCGCGACGTCGTGGCCCAGGACGAGCGCGACACCGGCCTGCGCATGATCCTGAACTTCGGCCACACGGTCGGCCATGCGGCCGAAAAGCTCGGCGGCTACACCGCGCTGACCCACGGCCAGGCGGTCGCCATCGGCATGGCCGCGGCCATGCGGCTCTCGCGCGCCATGGGCGCGCCCGAGGACCTCACGCCCGGCCTTGTGGCCCTGCTGCAATCGCTCGGCCTGCCGACCGAGCTGCCCTATGACCGCGAGGCCATCTTCGGCGCGCTGCTGTCCGACAAAAAGAAATTCGGCGGCACGGTCAACTTCATCCTCGTGCGCACGCCCGGCAAGGCCGACATCGTGCCGATCTCGGCCGAGGCGCTGCATCCCATGATCTTAAATCTGTAAAAAGGAGGTGCGCCACATGGGTTCTACCTGGGGCAATGCACTGAAAATTTCTATCTTTGGCGAGTCGCACGGCGCGGGCATCGGCGTCGTCTTGGACGGCTTCCCGGCCGGCGTCCCCTATGACGAGGCCTTTGTCCTGCGCGAGATGGAGCGCCGCGCGCCCGGCCGCAACCGACAGTCCACCGCGCGCCGCGAGGCCGACACGCCGCAGATCCTGTCGGGCGTCTACGGCGGCAAGACCACCGGCACCCCCATCTGCGCCGTCATCGGCAACACCAACACGCGCTCGCAGGACTATGCGGCGCTGGCCGACCAGCCGCGTCCGGGCCACGCCGACTACACCGGCGCCGTGCGCTACCACGGCTTCAACGACCCGCGCGGCGGCGGCCACTTCTCCGGCCGGCTGACCGCGCCGCTGGTCTTTGCCGGCGCGCTGTGCAAGCTCTACCTCAAAAAGAAGGGCGTGACGGTCGGCGCGCACATCCAGTCCATCGCCCAGATCCAGGACACGGCCTTTGACGACGTGGCCGTCTCGGCGGACGAGCTGGACGCGCTGCGCATGCAGGAGTACCCCATCCTCAACCCGCGCGCCCAGGCCGCCATGCTGGCCGCCATCGAGGACGCGCGCATGGACTGCGACTCGGTCGGCGGCGTCATCGAGTGCGCCGCGGTCGGCCTGCCGGCCGGCCTGGGCTCGCCCATGATGGACACGGTCGAGTCGCGCCTGTCCTCCATCCTGTTCGCCGTCCCGGCGGTCAAGGGCGTGGAGTTCGGCGTGGGCTTCGGCTTTGCCGAGTACCGCGGCTCGCACGCGAACGACCCGATGTATCTGGACGCAGACGGCCGCGTGCGCACCGAGACCAACAACAACGGCGGCGTGCTGGGCGGTATCACGAGCGGCATGCCGGTCGTGTTCCGCGCGGTCATCAAGCCCACCGCATCCATCGCCAAGCGGCAGAACACCCTGAACCTTGCGACCGGCAAGGTCGAGCCGCTCGAGATCCACGGCCGGCACGACCCGTGCATCGTGACCCGCGCCGCCCCGGTCATCGAGGCGGCCGCCGCCGTGGCGCTCACCGACCTGTACCTGGAGGGCTATGGCTATGCAGCAGAGTAACATCCGTCCGCTGGACGAGACGCGCGCCGAGATCACGGCCATCGACCGCGAGATCCAGGCACTATTCCTGCGGCGCATGGCCTGCGCCGAGCAGGTGGCAGCCT
The DNA here is from genome assembly GCA_019119435.1 of Candidatus Butyricicoccus avicola. Lineage (GTDB taxonomy): Bacteria > Bacillota > Clostridia > Oscillospirales > Butyricicoccaceae > Butyricicoccus > Butyricicoccus avicola. The sequence continues at coordinate 9,008 of DWWZ01000099.1, read as the reverse complement.
ACAAGCTGACCACGGGCGACGCCATCTTAAAGCCCGACCGCGAGCAGTACCTCATCCAGACGCTGGGCGCGCAGGCGCCGGCCGGGCTGCGGCAGGAGTACACCGCGCTGCTCAAGTCGGTCATGCGCGTCTCGCGCAAGCACCAGTACGAGTTTGTGCTGGCCTGCCAGCCCGAGCGTCTGGCGCTGCCCCTGACCCCGCGGCAGGACAGGCCCGCCCGCGTGGCCTACCAGGGCCTGCCCGCCTCCTATCAGTCGCAGGCCGCGCGCGCCATGTTCCCGGACGCCCAGGAGATCTTCCACGTCCCCACTTTTGAGGACGTGTTCCGGGCGGTCAGCGAGGGCCGTGCAGACGCGGGCGTCGTGCCGGCCGAGAACTCGACCGTCGGCACGATCAACGAGGCCTGCGACCTGCTCGTGCAGTACGACCTGCACATCTCGCACTCCCATGTGGACCACATCCAGAACTGCCTGTGCGCCCTGCCGGGCGCCACGCTCGCGTCGGTGCGCACGGCCTGCTCGATCAAGCCCGCGCTGGGCCAGTGCCAGAACTTCCTCAAGGCCCACGGCCTTGCCCAGCGGGAGGCCGAAAACACCGCGGTCGCGGCCCAGACGGTCGCGCAGTCGGGCGACCTGACGCTTGCGGCCGTGTGCTCCGAGCAGGCGGCCGCGCTCTACGGCCTGTCCGTCCTCGCGCGGGGCATCAACGACGACAAACACAACCAGACCCGGTTCATCGCGGTCAGCCGCGGCCTGTCCGCTCAGCCGGACGACAACCGCATCTCGTTGGTCTTCACCCTGCCCCACCGCGACGGCTCGCTCGCCGCGGCCCTGTCGGTCTGCGCCGACCACGAGATCAACCTGACCGAGATCCACTCCCGCCCGCTGCCCGAGACGCCCTGGGAATACCGCTTCTACATCGACCTCGAGGGCAGCCTGTGCGACCCGGCCGTGCGCGCCATGATCTATCAGCTCGAGGAGGAGCTGTCCACCGTGCGCATCCTGGGCAGCTACCGCATTTCCGATTCCACCGAAGGCGAGGTAACATCCCTATGAAATTACAGCATTCCACCGGCCTGACCGGCACGATCACGGTGCCGGGCGACAAGTCGGTCTCGCACCGCGCGGTCATGCTGGGCGCGCTGTCGGACGGCGTGACCCACGTGACCGGCTTCCTCATGGGCGAGGACTGCCTGTCCACCATCGACTGCTTCCGCAAGATGGGCGTCCAGATCGAGGTCGGGGCCGACCATGACGTGACCGTCCACGGCGTCGGCCTGCACGGCCTGCAAAAGCCGTCCGCGCGCCTGTACACCGGCAACAGCGGCACGACCACCCGCCTCATCTCGGGCATCCTGGCCGGCCAGCCTTTTGCGACCACGCTCACGGGCGACGCCTCAATCGAAAAGCGCCCCATGGGCCGCATCATCCGGCCGCTGCGCGAGATGGGCGCCGACATCACGGGCGTGGACGACAAGTTCTGCCCGCTGTCCATCGGCCCCGGCCATCTGCACGGCATCGCGTACACCCTGCCGGTCGCCTCGGCCCAGCTCAAAAGCGCCATCCTGCTGGCCGGCCTGTACGCCGACGGCCCGACGACCGTCATCGAGCCCGCGCCCTCGCGTGACCACACCGAGCGCATGCTGCGCGCCCTGGGCTGCCGGGTGGACACCGACGGCTGCCGCATCACGGTCTACCCGCCCGAAAAGCTGACCGCGCGCGACGTGGCCGTGCCGGCCGATATCTCGTCGGCCGCCTTCTTCCTCGTGGCCGGCGCCATCGTACCCGGCTCGTGCGTAACCATCCAGGGCGTGGGCGTCAACCCCACCCGCGACGGCGTCCTCGAGGTGCTGCGCAGCATGGGCGCCGACATCACGCTGTCCAACCTGCGCGATGACGGCGAACCCATCTGTGACATCACCGTACGCGCCTCGGCCCTGCACGGCACCGAGATCGGCGGCGCGCTCATCCCGCGCCTCATCGACGAGCTGCCCGTGCTCGCGGTCGCGGCGGCCTGCGCCCAGGGCGAGACCGTCATCCGCGACGCGGCCGAGCTCAAGGTCAAGGAGTCAAACCGCATCGCCGCCATGGTCACGGAGCTCACGCGCGCGGGCGCAGATGTAACCGAGACCGACGACGGCATGGTCATCCGCGGCGGCCGCCCGCTGCACGGCGCGGCCTTCCAGACCTACCACGACCACCGCATCGCCATGAGCATGGCCGTGTGCGCGCTCGTCTGCCAGGGCGAGAGCGAGATCGCGGACGACGGCGTCGTCGCCATCTCTTATCCCGATTTCTTCGACGCGCTGCGCCGGTTAGGAGGCTGAACACCATGCTGCTGTCCTTTGAAGAATTCGCGGCCTTCACGCCGCAGCGCGAGACCTACGCGCTCTTCGGCTATCCGCTCGGCCATACCATGAGCCCGGCCCTGCACGCGGCCCTGTTCGCCGCGACCGGCCGGGACGCCGATTACATCGCCGTCACCGTCCCGCCCGAAAAGCTCGCCGAGGCGCTCGCGCTCGCGCGGGAGAAGCTCGCCGGCATCAACCTGACCATCCCGCACAAGAAGGCGGTCATCCCGCTGCTCGACGAGGTCGACCCAAGCGCGGCCGACCTGCACTCGGTCAACACGGTCGCCTTCCGGGACTGTAAAGCGATTGGCTTTAACACCGATATCTTGGGTTTTGCCGAGTCGCTGGAAAAAGACAGCGTTTCGCTGCGCGGCAAGAAGGTTTTGCTGCTCGGATACGGCGGTGCAGCGGCCGTGATGGCCTACCACTGCCTATGTGAAGGCGCAACCCTTTACATAACCGGGCGCAACCTGGACAAAGCTGAGGCGCTGCGCGCCCAGCTGCTGGCCGCCCTGCCCCATGCAAAGTGCCTGACCTGTACACGGCGGCGCATCCCCAAGGACGTGCAGATCGTGCTCAACGCAACGCCGCTCGGCATGTTCCCGCGCGAGGACAAGACCCCGCTCTACTTCCTGCCGCACAAGGTCGGCTATGTCTTTGACGCCATCTACAACCCGCCGGTGACCGCGCTCATGCGCCTGGCCAACCCCAAGCGCACCAAGACGCGCGACGGCCTGTTCATGCTGGTCATGCAGGCGGCCCGGGCGCAGACCATCTGGTATGGGGCGCAGTTCGCCGACGGGGCGTGCGACTCCATCCTGCGGCGCATGTACGGGCAGATGGCGGTCAAGCGCCTGCACGACAAATACCACAAGCGGCACATCGTGCTGTGCGGCTTTATGGGCAGCGGTAAGACCACGGTCGGCCGCAAGGTCGCGCGTCTGACCGGCCTGCCCTTCGTCGACCTGGACCGCTACATCGAGGCCCAGGAGGGGCTGACCATCCCGGAAATTTTCGCCCAGCACGGCGAGGCCTATTTCCGCGACCTGGAGACCAAATATGTAACCGAGGTCACAGCGCGGCAGGAGGGCTGTGTGCTGTCGCTCGGCGGCGGCGCGGTGCTGCGCCCGGAGAACGTCGCGGCCATCAAGCGCACCGGCCTGCTCATCCTGCTGGACACGCCCTTCTTCCGCATCCTCAAAAACCTGTCCTACTCGACCGGCCGGCCGCTGCTGGAAAAGGAGAACCGCGCCGAGGAGACCCGCCGGCTGTACCAGGCCCGCAGGCCCATCTACGAGCAGGCGGCCGACTGCCGGGTGCGCAGCCCACGGCTGGGGGAAGTCGTGGAGCGCACGCTCAAGGCCATCTGAGCGCAGCGGCCTAAAATTCCATTGATTCGCCTTCGGTTTTGGCGTATAATCTCTAGAGGGGGGACCGTGTGTGTCCCCCCGCCTATTTTTCTATCCCCAGACCATCTCAACGCAAAGGAGTCCTACATGAAACATCCGATTTTGACCCGTCTGCTCTCCGCCGGCCTGGCGGCCGCCCTGTGCGTGGGCGCGGCAGGCGCCGCGCTCATTGACGGCGGGTTCACCTACTCCTACCGCATCGGTCCCGGCACCACCTACCAGAACACCTATGCGGTCAACTCCGCGGGTACCCAGCGCGCGAACGCCATCGAGTACACGCCCTCGTCCGACGTGTCGCCCATGGGCGTGCGCGCGGGCACCCAGTTCTACGGCAATAAGATCACGCTGTCGCAGATGATCGACCGCCTGGAGGGCCAGGGCTATGACGTCATCGGCGGCGTCAACGCCGACTTCTTCTCGACCGAGAACGGCATCCCGACCGGCGTCGTCGTGGACAACGGCCGCATCATCGCCTGCAACACCTGGCAGAGCGCGGTCGGCTTCCGCGCCGACGGCTCGGCCCTCATCGGCCAGCCGGTCACCTCCATCACGGTCTCGGGCGCGTCGGGCAACGTCGGCGTGTACGGCTACAACAAGACCCGCACCTCGGTCGGCCTGTACCTGCTCGACTCCTACTACTACAGCCAGACCCGCTTCTCCACGCCGGGCCAGAGCATCATCCTCGAGTACGAGGACAAGAGTGACCTGCGCATCGGCCATCCGGCCAAGTTCAAGGTCGTGGGCAAGGTCAGCGGCTCGGAGTCCTTCGCCATCGGCGAGAACCAGATGATCCTGACCAAGCGCGACGACTGCAAGTCGGCCTGGATCGACTATCCGGTCGGCGAGGAGATCACCATCACCTTTAACTCCATGACCGCCGGCTGGGATACGGTCAAGTACGCGGTCGGCGGCAAAACACTGGTCACAAACGGCCAGTCCACCCCGACCTCGATTGACCGCGCCTCGGCCAACTGCGGCCGCACGGCGGTCGGCACCAAGGCCGACGGCACGGTCGTCCTCTTTGAGGTCGACGGCGAGTCGTCCTACAGCCGCGGCCTCAACGCGAACGCCCTGGCCGCCGAGATGATCGCGCGCGGCTGCGTGTCGGCCGTATGCCTGGACGGCGGCGGCTCATCCATGATGAGCATCCAAAAGCCCGGCACGACCACCTCCGAGCTCATCTCCCGCCCGTCTGACGGGTCCGAGCGCCGGGTCTCGGACTTCATCGTGCTGGTCAACAACAAAAAGTCCGACGGCGTGGCGACCTACCTCTATATGGAGCCGGTCGCGCGCTACGTGCTGGCCGGCGCTTCGACCACCTTCTCCACGACCGCCATGGACGACGCCTCGGCCAAGACCTCCCTGCCCGGTGAGGTGACGTACACGGTCGCGGGCGGCGCCGGCTCGGTGTCGGACAGCCAGTTCCACGCCGGCTCGTCCACCGGCCCGGTCACGGTCTACGCCCAGTCGGGCGCGGCCTCGGGCGAGATGCAGCTCATGGTCGTCGGGGCCATCACCTCGGCCACCCTCTCCTCGGGCGGCAAGGAGATCTCCTCGGTATCGGTCCAGGCCGACACATCCATCGATCTGGATGCGACCGTATTCTATAACGGCTTCACCACGGCCTCGCGCGACGACCTGCTGACCTGGACCGTCCAGGGCGGCGTGGGCACGATCGACGCGGACGGCGTGTTCACCGGCACCCGCCAGGGCTCGGGCACCATCGTCGTGTCCTACGGCAGCTACTCCAAGTCCATCCCGGTCACGGTCGGCATGGGCGCGCCCCAGACGCTCACCACCATCGCGGACTTTGAATCCGCCCAGCCGCTGACGTCGGACGATGCGGCGCTGGCCCGGACCGAGGACGCCGACCAGGTCGCGCGCGGCTATGGCGCGCTGGCCGTGTCCTACAGCGGACAGGCCACGCTGGCCGTCCCGCAGACCGCAGTCACCGGCACACCGGCCGTCTCGCTCTGGGCCAAGACTGACGGCGCCGCCTCGCTGACCGGCCTGTTCACGACCGCAGACGGTGAGACCGTCGAGGCGGCATTCGGCCCGGCGGCCTCGGCGGACTGGCAGTTCCTGTCGTGCCAGGCGCCGGCGGGCGCCACGGCGCTGACCGGCCTGCGCGTCTCGGGCAGCGGCACGCTCTACCTCGACCACATCCAGGCCAGCGAGTTTGCGCCCCAGTCCACCGGCACGCCGTCCATCACCTTCACCTCGGCGCCCACGACCGCCTCGGCCGGTGCGTCGGTCACAGTGACCGCCAAGATCACCCAGGAGGGCGGCAGCTATCCGGTGCGCGCGCGCAACGTCAAGGCATACCTCAACGGCAACCTGAGTTCGGCCCAGTACAATGAGGCCTCGGCCTCGATCTCGGTGCCGACCGGCAGCCTGGGCACCGGCCTGCACACGGTCGTCATCGAGGCGGCCGACGACGCGGGCAACCTCGCCCGCCAGGCGGTCACGATCACGGTCGGCAAGGCCACCACCCACGCCTTCGTGGACATCGGCACGAGCTGGGCCGCGGGCTACATCGACCGGCTGGCCGCGCGCGGCATCATGCAGGGCTCGACCGTGAACGGCCAGAAGTACTACTACCCGAACTCCAACCTCAAGCGCAGCGAGTTCGCCGCCATGATCGCCCGCACGCTGGACCTCGACACCTCGTCCGAGGAAGGCCTGGACTTCGCCGACAACGACGCTATCCCGTCCTGGGCGCGCGGCGCGGTCGCGGCCTGCGTGCGTGAGGGGCTGATGCAGGGCTCGTCCACGGGCAACTTTAACCCCTCCTCCAACATCACCCGCGCCGAGGTCATGACCGTCATCTCGCGCAGCCTGCCGCGCGGCTATGCGCCGGGCAGCAAGACCTACACCGACCAGGCCGACATCCCCGCCTGGGCTGTGACCCACGTGCAGACGGTCTCGAACATCGGCCTTGTGGGCGGCTACCGCGACGGCTCGATCCAGCCGAACGCGCGCATCACCCGCGCCGAGATCGCCAAGATCTTCTGCTATCTCTAATCACCGCACCGTGGTGGGGGCATCCCCCACCACGTTTGCCATTCCATCGCAAAAGGAGTTGTTTTATGATGGATTTCGTTCCCTATCGCCACAAGGTACAGTACTATGAGACCGACGGCATGCGCGTCGTGCACCACTCGAACTACATCCGCTTCATGGAGGAGGCGCGCTGCGACCTCATGGAGCAGATGGGCTATTCCTACAGCCGGCTGGAGTCCATGGGCTTTTTCATCCCGGTGCTCTCGGCCTCGTGCGACTACAAGCAGATGACCCGCTTCGGCGAGACCCTGGTCATCGGCGTGGAAGTGACCGCGCTGAGCCCGACCCGCATGACCATCCAGTACGAGATGCGCGACGACGCGACCGGCAGCCTGCGCGCCACCGGCGAGACCCACCACTGCTTCCTGTCAAGCGCCGGCCGGCCGATCTCGCTCAAGCGCGAGGCGCCCGAGGCGTTCGAATACCTGCGCCTGCTCCTGGGCGCGGGCACGACCGAGAAGGCCGAGGCCAAGCCGGAAGATACCGCCAAGGCCTGACAATCAGACATAAAAAAGCGTCCCAAAATTGGGACGTTTTTTTATGCCTGCCTGCGGAAGGGGCGCTGCACCCCCTGCGTCACGGTGTCCTCCGGCCGGACATGGCCGAGCAGCAGGGGCGACGCCGGGTCGTGGCGGCGGAAATTTTCAAAGGCGCGGTGCGGGTCTCGGTTGGCGTAACAGTACTTGCAGCCGTTGAGGCATGTGTCATACGCGCCAATGTCCCGGCTCTCTATGCAGTGGCAGCTCTGCCGCGTCCCCCGGTGCTTGCGGTCCCGGAATGCGATGCCGTTGGCCCTGCCCAGGATGTCCAGCGTGATGCAGCCCGAGGCCTGGATGCCCATAGCGGGTGAAATCGCCGTTTGTGCCGCAGGTCTGGATGGACATGCCGTGCGCCCGGGCGATCTCCCCCAGGCCGCGCGCCAGCGTGTCCATGTCCTGCGTGGACAGCGGGATGAGCTCGGGCATATTGACCTGCAGCTTTCGATACATCTCCACAAAGCTGAAAATGCAGCGGTCCACATGCGGGGCCAGCACGCGCGCCATGCGCGCAAAGGTCTCCAGATGTCGTGTGACGGTGTACGTCTGGGTCAGCAGCACGGGGTCATACCGCCAGGCCACGCGCTGCCGGCCAACCATGGCGGACAGCTCGATCAGCGGCACATAGCCCTGCCGCAGGAACTTTTTGATGATCGCGCCCGCGCTGTCAAGCGGGAGGGAGGCGTCATGCCTCCCCTTTTTCTAGATCACGAACCCGCCGGTCACGCCCAGCACCTGCCCGGTCACGAACGACGCCTCGTCCGAGCACAGCCAGCGGATGGCGCGCGCGACCTCCTCGGGCGCGCCCAGGCGGCCCAGGTCGCTCTCCTCTGCCAGGCCGGCCAGCGTCCCGGCGTCATGCATGGCGTTCATCTCGGTGTCGATGACGCCGGGCGCGACGCAGTTGACCCGGATGCCCGACAGCCCCAGCTCGTGCGCGAGCGACTTGGTCAGGCCGATGAGGCCGGCCTTGGAGGCCGCATACAGGCTCTCGCACGAGGCGCCGGCCACGCCCCAGACCGAGGACACGGTCACGATGGCCCCGTCCTTGTCGTGCACGAGGTCGGGCAGCGCCGCCTGGATGGCGTAAAACGCGCTCCGCAGGTTGCCGTCCATGACAAAGTCCCAGTCGGCGTCGGTCAGGTCGCAGAACATCTTCTGCTGCGCCACGCCTGCATTGCACACGAGCGCGCCCAGCGGGCCTATGGCCTCATGGATGCGCCCGAGGCACGCCTGCACAGCGTCCCGCGCGGTCATGTCGGCCTGGATGGCCAGCGCGCCGGTCTCGGCCGCGAGCGCCTCGGCCTCGCGCGTGCGGCTGCGATACGAGAAGGCCACGCGCCAGCCGTCCTGCGCAAAGGCACGGACGGCCGCCGCGCCGATGCCGCGGGCGCCGCCCGTGATCCATACGGTTTTCCTCATCTGCTCTCTCTCCTTGTCCGCATATACAAAACAGCGGGCGGACAGGCCCGTGCCCATCCGTCCGCTGTCCGGGAAAATCCTTCTTGTGTGTGTCCGTCTGCCTTAGATGGCGACCGTGCTCTGCGCCTCGAACAGGGACTGGTTGAGGTCCTTGGCCATGGACAGCGCTTCCTCGATGTCGAGGTCCACGATGTGACCGCCCTGCATGACGATGACGCGCTTGCTCTT